>JAJDVB010000191.1 GCA_022826345.1 Alphaproteobacteria bacterium | reverse complement strand
ATCTACAAGGGCTCTCTGAGGAACCACATCCTGCCGGCGCTGGGCACGCTGCCCCTGGACGGGGTGGGGCGTGCCGAGGTGGCGGCGCTGCACTACGAACTGCGGGAGACGCCGCGTGCCGCGAACCGGGCGCTGATGGTTTTATCGAAGATGTTCTCGTTGGCCGAGGCGTGGGGTGTCGGGCCACGTGACGGCAACCCCTGCCGGTTCGTGCAGCGCTACAAGGAGGGCCGGCGCGAGCGCTTTCTGACCGAGGACGAGTACCGGCGTGTTGGTAGTGCACTGTGCGAGCTTGAGGCCGAGGGTCCGGTGTCGGCGCGGGCTGCGGCGGCGCTGCGCCTGCTGATGCTGACCGGGTGCCGGCTCGGGGAGATACAGACGCTGAGGTGGAGCGACATCGACCGCAAGGCCGGTGAGATTCGCCTGCGCGATGCGAAGACCGGTGCGCGCATGGTGCCGCTGACGCCTGCCGTGCTTGAGGTTCTGGCGGGGATCAAGCGGGTGAGGCGCAGCCCCTGGGTGATCACGGGGAGCAAGCCCAACCGCCACCTGGCGACGCTGACCAGCCACTGGCACCGGGTGCGCGAGAAGGCAGAGATCGAGGACGTGCGCATCCATGACCTGCGTCACAGCTTTGCCTCGCGTGCCCTGGCTCTCGGTCTTCAGCTGCCGATGATCGGCCGTCTTCTCGGCCACACGGACGTGAGCAGCACGGCGCGGTACGCGCACCTGTCGCAGGAGGCCGAGAAGGTTGCTGCCGCCCGCGTGGGCGGCAGCATCGAGGACGACATCCTGCGCATGGAGAGCGCCGCCGCCCAGGCCGGCACCGACGGCATGACGCCGGTCGAGGCGGCGTAGGAGAACGGGACATGTCGCGACTGGAGAAGAGATCGCTGTCCAACCGGGTGGTCGACGCGTTGACCCCAGAGGACAGGGAGATCATGTGCTGGGACCGGGACCTGCCGGGCTTCGGGGTCCGGGTCTATCCCAACGGGTCCAAGACCTACGTGGTCCAGCGCAGGGGCCGTCGCGGCTCGAAGCGGATCGCCGTCGGCCGCCACGGCACCCTGTCCGTGGACGAGGCGCGCCGGCAGGCGGCCGTGATCCTCACCCGCATGGAGACCGGCGGCGAGCCGGGGGCGAAGCCCAACCCGGAGGGCGGGCCGACGGTGGCGGAACTCGCGGAGCGCTACCTCCGCGAGCACGTGGCGGTTCACTGCAAGCCGGCCACCGCCATGGGCTACCGCCGGACGATCGAGCGGAACATCCTGCCGAGGCTGGGCAAGCTGCCGATCACGGAGCTCGACCGCACGCACGTTGCGGAGCTTCAGTATCGCCTGCGCAAGAGGCCCACGGCCGCGAACGACGCCGTGGGGGCGCTGTCACGGATGCTGAACCGTGCGCAGGCGTGGGGGCTGCTGCCGGGCGGCAGCAACCCCTGCCGCTTCGTGAAGCCCTACCGGACGCGGCGGCCCGAGCGCTTCCTGACCGAAGACGAGTTCCGCCGTCTCGGCCAGACCCTGGACGATCTGGAAGCCGAGGGCCGGCTACCCGTCCACGTCGCGGCGGCGTTCCGGCTGCTGACGCTGACGGGGTGCCGGTCCGGCGAGGTGCTGACGCTCCGCTGGAGTGACGTGGCGCTGGAGCGGAACGAGATCAGGTTGGCCGATAGCAAGACCGGTCCCCGGATCGTTCCGCTCTCGCCTGCGGCGGCGCGTGTATTGGCCGGGCTGCCGCGCCTCGCGGGCAACCCCTGGGTGATCGCGGGCCCGGAGCCGGGCGAGCGGCAGATGCAGCTCACCTACTACTGGTACAAGGTGAGGGAGCACGCCGGTCTCGACGACGTGCGGATTCATGACCTGCGTCACTCCTTCGCGTCGCGCGCCCTGGCGCTGGGCCATGACCTCACGATGATCGGCAAACTTCTCGGTCACAGGAAGCTGCAGAGCACCGCGCGGTATGCGCACCTGGCGCGGGATTCGGTGAAGGAGTCCGCTGCCCTGGTGGCGGCCAGCATCGCCGCCGATATCATGCCGTGAGAGTGGCCCGATCCTCCCGCCTGACGATCACCGGCCCGGCCCGACCATTGGCGTGATGCGGGTGAGATTTGACATGAGTTAGCGCCACACGCTAATAGCGTGGTGCGACCATCCGGGATGATCAAGAGCTACAGAAACGCCGACACGGAAGCGGTCGCGAGGCGGGAGCGGCTGAGGCGTCTGCCCGCCGACCTTCAGCGGCGCGCACAGGCGAAGCTGATGATGTTGAACAGCGCGCGGAGCCTGAACGACCTGCGTGTGCCTCCCGGGAACCGGCTGGAAGCGCTGTCGGGGGACCGAAGGGGCCAGTACAGCATTCGGATCAACGATCGCTGGCGGATCTGCTTTTCGTGGAGGCAGGGAGACGCATACGACGTTGAGATGGTGGACTATCACTGAAGTCGTGACGGGCGCGAAGGGAAGGACGCAGGCGGATGGGAAATTCGACACGGAAACAGGGCTGCAAGCTGCACCCCATCCATCCCGGTGAAATACTCAATGAGGAGTTCCTGGTTCCGCTGAAGGTCACTCAGTATCGGCTGGCGCGGTCGGTCGGCGTCGACCCCCGCCGCATCCACGCCATCGTGCGCGGCGAGCGCTCCATCTCGGCTGAGACGGCCCTGCTGTTCTCGCGCTTCTTCGGGAACTCGGCGGAGTTCTGGATGGGTCTGCAAAGCCAGTACGATCTGGAGCGGGAACAGGACCGTCTCGCCGACAGACTTGGGAAGGTGGCGGTGTACGGCGCTGATCCCGTGGCCTGAGCCATCAGTGAGGGGCTTGGGCACCGAACAGTGTCTGGAATGGCGCGGATCGCCGATAATGCTACGCGCCGCCCGCCCCTCTCCAAGCTGTTCTTCGCCGACGGCGGGGAGGGAGACATTCGAGCCGTGGACACGCCCGCACCCGTCAAGTTTCCGTGTAGACGGGCGAGGCCCACGAGAGAAGACTGCCGGAAGAACGCCATGGGTTCTGTTGCCGACAAGATCGCAAGGAAGATTCTCACGTCCCGCGGCTCGAAGGTCGTCGATCTGGCAGGTTGGCGGGCGGGCAGGAAGATGGCCCTCGAAGCCGGCTTCGATGACGGTGGTCTGGCGCTGGGCAAGAAGCTCGCGGACCATGACCCCTGCCACGCCCTGTACGTTGTGGCGCAGAACGTCGCCTCCCTCATGGCCGAAACCATTTCCGAGATGAGAGAGGCGAAGGGCTACGTCAGGATCGTCGGCGGCGCCGAGGACGAATACCTGCCGTCCGGGCCGCCGATGAGCCCGCTGACGGTCAGCTATTTCACGATGTGGGCGTTCTTCGACGTTCAGTTCGGAAGCAGCCGGGAGACCATGGGGAGTTGCATCCTGCGGATCGCGCCCGAGTTCGATTGCCCCTCCTGGCTGATCGACGCCATTGAGCGGATGCAGCACTCGAGGATGGGCTTCTACGTCCATTGCGGCAGTGAGGGCGAGGCGGTTCTGCTGCGCGAGGTCGGCACGCGGGAGATAGTCTCCTGCACGGTTCCCGCCGGCTATGCCGGCCGCGAGGGGGAGGTCTGGTTCGTGCGTGTGCTTCCACCGCCCAACAGCCTGTGTCGCCGGCATATCGTGTTCAACACGCCCTACGTCTTCCGGGACTGGCCCGAACAAGCCTTTGTCGACTATCTTGAGCGCGAGCTCGCGCGGATGATGGCAAAGAAGCCGCCCAGGACGGATGACCCGCACGGTCATCTGATGAAGTACGGTCCGGGTCCCAACCACTGGAACGAATACGTCTTCTGCGCGTATGTCGGTCATCGGCACGAGGCGATCTTTCTGACCGGCATCCCGGACATCCGGGAAAGCCTTCCCCATGCCTCGGCTAAACCGTAGTCCAGCCCGCATGGGATCGCGAGCTTGCGTCGAGATAGTCGATCCAGTTCGCCGTCGTCCAGTCGGGAGCGGTTTTCCCGAAACACGGAGTGACAACAGCATGAGACCGACAGAGATCATTTTCGATGTAACCGAAGCGCCGGAAGGCGGATACGATGCACGGGCGCTGGGCCACGCCATCTTCACCCAAGGCGATGATTGGGACGAGCTGAAGGCAATGGCCAGGGACGCGGTCCTTTGCCATTTTGGGGAGGACGAGGCCCCCCGAGTGATCCGGCTGCATCTTGTTCGCGAAGAGGCGATCGCAGTGTGAAACTGCCGCGCGATCTATCGGGAGACGAACTGGTCAGACTGTTGGCCCGCGGCTACGGCTATCGAAGGACGCGAACCCGAGGTAGCCATATGACACTGACGTTGACGACCGGAAGCGACAGCCACAGCGTGACCGTGCCGCGAAACCGAGCCCTGCGGGCAGGCACGCTGAATGCGATCGTCTCGGAGGTCGCAAGGTTCCATGGATTATCCAAGCATGATGTGCGTAACGCGCTCTTCGGCTGATGGAGGCGGAGGAGGCCGGATCATGGATGACGAGGAGCGCCATGTCTGTGCCGACCTGGCCAAGATGATGGCGCTGATGTGTGTCCGCAACACGAGGCTCGAGAATATTCACGCCGGGCTCGTACCGGTCACCCGCACCGGGGACTTCTCGGATGTCGTGGTCGTGGACGCCGATGGGCGGCGCATTCCATGGCCGCGCGTGTCCCATTTCGACGACGACGAAATGCGCGATCTCATGCGGCAGGTCGTCGACCGTCTGTACACGTTCCTGGTAGAGATCGACGACCCGCGTTTCCAGGCCATGCTCGGGTTCTGGCGGTCCAGCACCCGGCGCTGGGACGAGCCGAAGCTGGACGCCGACCTGATGGCGGGCATGGGCGTCCGTCTGAACGTGGACGGCGAAGAAGGCTGATGCCACCCACGGGCGCCTTCTTGCCGGCAGTTGCGAAGCACCTCGGGCGTCGTCCCGAGAGCTTGCGGAGCGCGGCGATCATGGCCGCGCTATACGCGCACGGCATGTGCCGACCTTATCCAATTGGGCTGCACCGTGGCGCGCGCTGATGGCGCAATTCGCCGCCGCGGCCGGGTGCTCTCCGGAAGCCGCCGTCATCAAAACCGCGGCATGGCGACGGCAAACGCGCGCTCCGCTGCCGCCTGGTTCGGGGTCGCGCGGGCGCTCGCCCGCCGCGCCCAAACAATTGAGGACGACGAAAAAATTGTTGGGGCCATCGGAGCCGGGCTGCTGCTGCGCCGCTCACGGTGGGTGCGCCGACACCTTTATATGGGCGCGCGCCATCGGTGTGCCGGCGGTCCGCAGGCTGCGATGATACAGGCGATCCGGGTTCCCGATGCGGGCGCAGCCCTTGAGGACGCCGTGCCAGAGCCGCACGACGATTGCGTGGTGGCGGGGCATGAAGTGCGGATGCCTATTGCACGCTGTAGCCCCAAGCCGTTGTCTGGCGTGCTGAATTTCGGGCTTGCAAAGGCTGCGGAATTGTGGCGAGAATTCGCTTCAGCACGTTGAGCGGCACGGAGGATGACGCGGGGACGTGCAGGGAGGCTGCAACGACGGGGGCGGAAGCCCCGGACAGGATCGGGAACGCAGCATGGTTCATCGCCGCATGGGTCGGGTATTCGGCCTGCCGAGGCACATCTCATGAGTGGACAAGATTGGGGTGATGT
>JAJDVB010000159.1 GCA_022826345.1 Alphaproteobacteria bacterium | reverse complement strand
GCTATTCTGGTGCCGCATGACATTGACCTCCGTTCGTGTCCAGAACGCCGCAAAACGTCCGGAGACGAATAGAATCAATGTCATGCACCTTGTCCACCCCTCTAAACCGGACAGCAGTGGGCTTGTCCCGGCCATCCACGTTTCTAGGTCGCACCTGGTTTAGATGGATGCCCGGAACAAGTCCGATGGGCATGACTATGTGTTGGTGGGGCACGGTCGGAAAGACCACCGACCGGCCCGGCCATTGGGGAATGAACTTCGGAAATGGGCGGCGCTAGCGAGGATTTGCGGGCGGGTGAGCTCCCTGCTCAGAACCGCATGTTGAGGGTGACGAAGAAGGTGCGTCCCCAGCCGGCTGCGGTGGGTCCGTCGGTCGCGGAAGGGTTCGCGGTGTTCGTGGAGAGCTTCGCGTCGGTGACGTTGTACGCGCCTACGGTCAGCCGCGTGTCCGCGAGCCCTAGCGGCTCCCTCCAGTCCAGTGTCAAGTCGTGGCCGGTCCAGGACTTGAACCGTCCGTCGTCCCGCCGGTTCTCGATCTCGTCGCGGTAGTTCACGGCCCAGAACGCGGTGAGTGCGCCGCGTCCGACCGAGGTCTCGATGCGCACGGCGTTGCGCGGGAGCGGGTACGGCAGTTCCTCGCCTGCGATGTGCTCCTCGCTGCTGGTGACGTAGCGCCAGAACCCACGCATTGCGACGAAGCCCCAGTCGGTCTCCGCGCGGGCTCCGAACCTGGTGTTGATTCCCGAGATCTCGACTTTGACGATGTTCGCGAAGCTGTCGTGGATGGTGATGTCTCCGGCCGCGCGTTCGATGCAGCCCTCGCCGCCGCCCGGCGGACACTCGGGGTGGTTCAGTATCGCCCAGGTGGCATCGTGCTGCCCCGGCAGATCCGAGGTCGTGAGCAAGTACCAGTCGGCCATTAGGTAGAACGGTCCCCTGCGGGCCTCGGCGCCGATGGAGCGCCTTTGCGATCCTGACGGCTCAAGCTCGGGGTTCCCGCTCGTAATGCGCGTCACCTGCCGGTAGTTCGACGTGTCGCACGTGCGAGGCGGCGGTCCGCTCTCCGGGACGCAACGGACATAGGGGTGGTCCTGCGACGCGGTGCTGTGCAGGTGGTGCATCGAGGGCGCCCTGTCGCCCGTGCTCCACGAGCCGCGCAGCGCCACGATGTCGCTCGGGCGGTACACCGCCCCGAGGCGCCACGCGCGCAGCCCGCCGACGTCGTCGTATTCGTCGCCCCGTGCCGCGACTCTCACGTCCAAGGTGTCCGCCAGAGGCACGGATACGTCGGCGAAGGTCCCCACCGCAGCGCGCTCGCCGGCGTAGCTGGTGCCGCCCGATCCGAGCACCCCGTTCACGTCGCGGGTACTGCCGTCTCCCAACCGGAACGTCAGCCGTCTGTGGGCCTCCGCGTCGGCGAGTTCGACCCCCGCGGTCCATGCCGTGTCGCGCCCGCCGATACCCGGACTCGCCCCCTCGAGCGCGAGACGCGCACCCAGATACCTCCCGCCGAAGTCCTCCTCCTCGCGCAGGCTGCTCCTCTCGATCGCTCTCAGGTGGTCCGGTTCCATCGACCGTGGATCGGTCAGGTCGTACCTTCCGGCCGCGATTTCCTGCCTGATGATCTCGGCGTCAACGAAGGTATCGCCTCTCACCGCGCCGTCGAGCCTCCAAGTGCTGATGCTGGCGTCGTAGCCGAGGCCTTCGGCGAGCCGGCCCTCGACACGTGCCGAGAGGTCGTACTCCTCGGTGCTTGTCCTCCAGTCTCGGTTGCCATGGCCGATGAAGCGGTGCCCGACCGAGAAGAAGTCCTGCTTCGTCGCCTCGAACGCCGGGTCGGCATTGCGCGCCGAGGCATTGATTGCGTCGAGCAAGCCCTCGTCCGGGGAGACGGAGAAAACGTCGACCGACGGGGCGTAGCGGAACGCCGAGCGTCCGTCCGTGACGCTTGCGTCCACGCGGAGCTCGGCGTGCTCTCCGAGCGGGTGGTCGAGGCTCAGGATTGCGTTCCTCTGGTCGTAGCTCGCCGTATCCCACCAGTCATTGCCGTAGGGGTACCCGCAGCCCTTGTCGCCCGAGTCGATCCCCGGCGGGTTGCTGAGCGGGCCGGTGTAGCCGTGCGCCGGGTCGCACGCGCCGAGCGGCACCGTCCTCAGCGCGCCCGCGCTCGTGTCGAAGATGTAGACGGTGTTGCCGCCGACACTCACGTTCTTCGCCTCGGCGAAGCTCCCGCCCTCTGTCCACTCCGAGCGGCTGTGCTCGCGGGTGCTGCCGGCGATCTCCTCGCGGTCGAGGATGTCGACACCGACGGTCAAGCGTCCGCCAGCGCCCATCTCGCCACCCCATACGACACTTCCCTGACGCGCGTCTCCGCCGGCCCGGCTCGGCATCCGGGCGACCGTGCGCACGTCGAAGCCGTCCAGATCCTTCCTCAGTACAAGGTTTAATGCGCCACGCACCGCGGCGTGGCCGTCGATCGTCCCCAGGCTCTCGGCTCTCAGCACCTCGATGCGCTCGACCGCCGAGAGTGGGAGGGAGTCCAGATTGTGCGCTGTCGTCGCGTAGGGCCGCCCGTTCACCAAGATGAGCAGATGGCGACCTCCAGTGAAGAAGTAGCGGATGATACCAGTGTCGAGCATCTCGCCGAACGTCTGGGCGCCAGAGCGCTCGATGAAGCTGCGGTCGTACTCGGCGATGATTTGCGGGGCTGGCGCGAGTGAGCCGGCATGAGCCACATTCGTCGCCAGCAAGGCGAAAACGGCGAGCGAAGCCAGAGACGCCAAGAGGGTCTTCTTCGGGCCTCCCATGCGGTTTCGGCCACGGTCTGCGCCGGATGGATTCACATGTGTCGCGTTCATACGGGTACCCTCCCCTCGCCGCATGCCGCCAAATCTCATTCGCGGCGCACGGACGATGGGGCGAGCATAATCGCAACAATCCCCTGATCGAAGATCGATTTTCTTATGTCACGAATAGCTTATTCAAATGACGGCGAGGGCCGTTGGACCCGGCCCGGCGGGGCGTCGCTTAGCGCCCGTAGTTGAAGTCGGTCTCTTCGCTGTCCTCGTACTCGGCGAGCATCTCGTCCATCTCCGCGTACATCGCCTCTTCTTCTTCCTGCTTCTTGCGGCGCTTCTTCTCGACGAAGCCGACCGAGATGATCGAGAGCTCGTAGAGCGCGATCAGCGGGATGCCGAGGCCGACCTGACTGAATAGATCGGGCGGCGTGAGAATTGCCGCCGCAATGAACACGATGACGATGGCGTACTTGCGCTTGCGCTTGAGCCCGGCAGACGTGGCAAGGCCCGCGCGTCCCATCAGCGTCAACATCACCGGAAGCTGGAAGGCGATGCCGAAGGCGAAGATCAGCTTCATCACCAGCGAGAGGTACTCGCCAATTCTTGGCAGCAGCTCGAGACCGAGGCGGTCGTCGGTGCTTCCTTCCTGGAAGGAGATGAAGAAGTTAAACGCCTGCGGGAAGATGAAGTAATAGACCAATGCGCCGCCCGAGAAGAACAGGACCGGCGTCACGAACAGGAAGGGCAGGACGGCCTTCTTCTCGTTCCTGTAAAGCCCCGGTGCCACGAACATCCAGAACTGCGTGGCGATCAGCGGGAAGGAGACGAAGAACGCGCCCCAGAAGGCGATCTTCAGCTCGGTGAAGAACGCCTCCAGCAGGTGGGTGTAGATCAGGTTGGTATCGTACCCTCCCTCGGCCAGCACGTCGCGCAACGGCTCGACCAGGAAGGCGAAGATGTCCGAGGCCACGTACCAGCAGCCGAGAAAGGCAATGACGAGACCGATGGCCGCGAAGGCGAGACGACGCCTGAGCTCGATCAGATGGTCGATCAGCGGCGCGCGCGATTGTTCGATGCTGTCGACCACGGGCTAACCGCCACTCGGGGCAACGCCCCGCATCGTCTGGGAAAGGGCTTGCCGCCCGGCCTCCGGGTCGGGCCTACGCCGCACTGACACGCCAAGCGGGGGCCGCTGCGACATCCGGTTATTCTGCCGTGCGCCTAGGCGCTCGCGCCGCGCCCGGGCGGGCCGTCCGCGCCGTTGCCTGGAGTCTCCTCAGCGGGCGCCGCCGCTTCCGCCTGCGCGGCGGCAGCCTCGCTTTCTACTTCAGCTGCAGCGGCGTTCTCGGCCTGGCCGTCGTCCGCATCGGCCGCCTGACCGCTTGGCGGCTCTCCGCCATTCGCCTTCGCGGCCGCGGCCGTCTTGCCCGGCGCCATCACGTCATCGCTGAACATCTTGTTCATCGAGTCCGTGCCCTCGTTGACATCGCGCTGCATCGCGGCCGCGCCCTCGGCCACATCCCGCCGCGCGGTGGCGAGCTCGCGGTTGGCCTCGTCGATCTCCTTCTTGACCGCATCGATCTCGGTCGCGTCCGCGGCCTCCTCGATGGTCCTCTGGAAGTCGCGGGCGTAGCCGCGCGCCTTGCCCATCCACTGGCCTGCGGTCTTGACGATGCGCGGCAGATCCTTCGGCCCGACGACGATCAGGGCGATCAGCATCAGGATGATGATCTCTTGCCAGCCGATGTCGAGCATTGCTTCGCCCGCTGCGGTAGCGGGTGATCTCCCTGTTTCTGTTCAGCCGCTCGGCGTTTAGCGTCTAGCTCTTGGCGGCTTCGTCCTTCTTGACGGCGCTGGCTTCGATGGTTGCGGCATCGCCCTCGATCACCTTGGGCTCCTGCGGAGCCTCAGCGGGCGCGGCCGCGCTCTGTGCCGGCGGCGGAGGCGCCTCGCCTTCCCGCATACCGGTCTTGAAGCTCTTGATGCCCTTGGCGAAGTCTCCCATCAGGCGCGGCAGCTTGCCGGCGCCGAACAACAGCACGATCACCAGGACGATTAGAAGGATTTGCCAGATCGAGATACCCATGACACGGCTCCAGTCTCACCACGGCGGGGGCGGCGCGACGCCCGGTCGCGGGCGCTTTATCCGCCACACGTTACCGGTCCCGCAGCCTTGTCGCCTACAGGTCCTGTGTCGCAGGGAACACAAAAGTACGGCGTGGGTCAAGCCGAATGCGGACGACATCATCGATGCTTGGCGCGCCGTCGTCGGCGACGTTGAGCGTCAGCGGCGCCGCGTGGCCGTCGATCGCGAGCTTCAAATGGCTGGTCGAGCCCATCGGCCGGCTGTCCAGAACGCGGGCAGAAGGCAGCCTATCGGCGCCGTCCGCCGTGCCGTTCACCAGCTCTACGGCCTCGGGTCTGGCGTAGACCCGCACCTTGCAGCCCTCGCCGCAGCTGGTGGGTGCGCGGCCGATGGGCGTCTCCACCGCGCGGTCCTTGACCCGGCCGTCGAAGGCCGGGAGCGCGCCGAAGAAGCGCGCGACGAACGGGCTCGACGGCTTGCGGCAGAGCTGGTCCGGGCTGCCCACCTGGACCAGCACCCCGTCCCGCATCAAGGCGATCTGGTCTGCCATCTGCAGCGCTTCGTCCGCATCGTGGGTGACCAGCACGATGGGCACCCCGGCCTCGTGGAGGAAGCGCAAGGTGTCGTCGCGGACCTGTTCCCGCAGCCGCTCGTCTAGCCCGGAGAACGGCTCGTCCAGCAGCATCGCCCGCGGCGCGGGTGCGAGCGCACGGGCGAGCGCCACGCGCTGCTGCTCCCCGCCGGAGAGCTCGTGCGGATAGGCGTTGGCGAGTGCTGCCAGCCCGAGCCGCTCCAACATCGCGAACGCGACGCGCCGGCGCTCCGCCCTTGGCGTGGCCGTCAGCCCGAAGCCCACGTTGTCGATGGCGCGCACGTGCGGGAACAGCGCGTAGTCCTGGAACATCAGGCCGATGCGGCGCTTCTCCGGCGCGACGAAGCGGTGCGGTCCGGCGACCTCCTCACCGTCGATCAGGACACGGCCGGCGCTCTGGCGCTCGAGCCCGGCGGCGATCCTCAGCAGAGTGGTCTTGCCGCATCCCGACGGGCCCAGCAGGCACATGATCTCGCCGGGTCCGACGACCAGATCGACGCCCTTGACCACCGGCACCGCGTCGTAGGCGTGGTGAATGCCCTCGAGCACCAGCCACCGCGACGCGCCCGTCTCCGGCGCACGGGCTACCCCTTCGGCCGCCATCGATCACACCACGCGATGCAATTGCAAGTCATTGTCTGAATAGCGCGCCGACTGCCCGGTGTCCATCCCCTGTCCCTGCCGGCCGGGGCCTCCGCTTGAAGGGCCCTACAAGTCCGACTACGGTGCCGCCCCGAGAATGCGGCAGAGGGGGTAACGATGGAGCTGCAGCGGGAAGCGTTGATCGACGTGGCCATGGGCTACGAGCCCGCCGACACGATCATCACGGGCGGCCGCGTGGTCAACGTCCACACCGGCACCATCAAGGCCGAAGGGATCGCCATCAAGGGCGAGCGGATCGCGGCCGTCGGCGACGTTGCCTACGCCGTCGGCGACGACACCGAGGTCATCGACGCCG
The DNA here is from genome assembly GCA_022826345.1 of Alphaproteobacteria bacterium. Next base: position 5,762 of record JAJDVB010000159.1, on the reverse strand, counting down.
AGGGGCGCTTCCTGGTGCCGGGGCTGATCGATCCCCACTGCCATCAGTGGCACACCTACGCCAACTCCACCGTCTTCGCCGCCTGCCGGCTGCTGCACGGCTCGACCACCATCGTGGACGGCTTCTACGGCCACGCCATCGTCAACGGCATGCGCGCCTCGCGCTTCTTCCTGGACGAGCTGCTGGCGACGCCGGTCAAGCCGATCTTCGTCACCCCCACCATGTGCTACACCCAGAACCGCGGCATCGGCTTCCCCGCCTCGCCCAACGCGCCCAGCATCGAGGACCTGCGCGACTCGCTCACCTGGCCCGAGACCAAGGGCATCGAGGAGATCAGCCCGGAGCTGATGCTCTACCAGAACCAGCGGGACCGGGCGCTGCTCAGCCTCATGGAAGAGGCGCTTGACATGGGCAAGGTGATCCAGGGCCACTCGGCGGGCATGACCGACGAGAAGATCACCAACGCCTGGGTCGCCTCCGGGATCATGCACAACCACGAGATCGTCAACGCCTCGGAGACCCGCCGTCAGGCCGAGCTCGGCATCTGGGTCGTCATTAGAGAAGGGAGTGCGTGCAAGGACATAGAGGCGTGTCTTCCGGTGATTACTGAGGAGGGTTATCACGCCCGCGCCTATCAGCTCTGCACCGACGTGATCACGCCCGACTGGATGCTGGAGCGGGGCCAGATGGACAACGCCATCCGCGTCGCCGTGCAGAACGGCATGGACCCGATGACCGCGATCCAGATGTCCACCATCCAGCCGGCCGAGTTCTACCGGGTGAACCACGACATGGGCATGATCGCGGCGGGCCGCTTCGCCGACATCGTGTTCGTCGACACCCTCGAAGGGTTCGAGATCGACCGGGTGATGGCCAACGGCAAGGTCTGGGTCGAGGGCGGCAAGCTCGTCAGCCACCTGCAGAACCCGGATTACCCAGACTGGCTCTACGGCACCATGAACATCGACCGCGTGCTCAAGCCCGAGGATTTTCGGATCGAGGCGCCGGCCGGAGCCGGGGACACCGTGAAGGTTCAGTGCATCAACACGCGGGACGGCTCTCTGGAGACGCCGGGGTCGGTCGAGACCCTCCCGGTCGTCGACGGGTTCGTGCAAGCGGACCCGGAGAACGGCATCAACAAGATCTGCATGATCGACCGGATCATGGGCACCGGCGAGGTGGGCGTCGCCTTCGTCAAGGGTTTTGGGATCAAGGAAGGATGCATCGGCACCACCGCCAACGTCTTCAATCAGAATATCGTCCTGGTCGGCGCCTCGGACGAGGACATGGCGGCGGCCGCTAACGAGACCATCAAGATGGACGGCGGCTTCATCGCGCTGCGCAACGGCACGGTCGAAGCGTCGCTGCCAACACCACTAAACGGGCTCGCCTCCGACCTCCCTTTCGACCAGCTTTTCGAGCGTCAATACAAACTGATAGACGCCTGGCGTGACATGGGATGCGAACTCGAAACCCCGCAGATGAACCTCGAATTCGTCTCCCTCGTCACCATCCCCTACTACCGCATCAGCACCAAGGGCCTCGCCTACATGACCCAGGACCGCTTCGAGCTGGCGGAACTCTTCGTCGACGAGGCGGCGTAGGCGGTGGCAGCAGCGAGCGGCGCGGCTGCACAGGAGGGCACGGCCGCCGACGCGCTCCGGCTCGGCGTGGTCGGCGCGGGGCACTTTGGCCGCTATCACGCCCAGAAGATGGCAGCGCTCGACGGCGCTCGCCTGGTCGCGGTCGCCGACGTCGACGCTGACCGGGCAGCCGCCGTCGCGGACCCGCTCGGCACCGATGCCGTGGCCGACCACCGCGCGCTGATCGGCCACATCGACGCGGCCTCGGTCGCCGTGCCCGCCGCCGCGCACTATGCGGTGGTGAAGGATTTCCTCGACGCCGGTATTCACGTGCTGGTCGAGAAACCCTTCACCGAGACCGTGGCCACCGCCCAGGAGCTCACGGCGCTCGCCGAGGCCAAGGGACTGGTGCTCCAGGTCGGCCTGATCGAGCGCTTCTCCGACGCCTTCCGCGCCGTCGCCCCGCGCATCACCCGGCCGCTCTACATCGAATCGATCCGCGTCGGGCCCTTCTCCGAGCGGGGCACCGACGTGAGCGTGGTCCTCGACCTGATGATCCACGACATCGACATCATCCTGGCGCTGGTGGACGCCCCGGTCGCCGACATCGACGCCGTGGGCACGCCCGTATTCTCCGGCAGCGAGGACATTGCCAACGCCCGGCTCAAGTTCGCCAATGGCTGCGTCGCCAACGTCACCGCGAGCCGGGTCAGCCTCAAGACCGAGCGCTCGCTCCGCATCTTCCAGCCCGACACCTACATCAAGGTCGACCACGGCGAGCGCAGCGTCAGGATCGCACGCAGGAAGGACAGCAACGTGCCGCTGACCGGGCCGGACGGCGTGGAGTTGGAGCACCTGCGCTTCGAGCAGGGCGACGCGCTTCAGCGCGAGATCGAATCGTTCGCGCAAACGGTCAAGACCGGTGGGATGCCGGAAGTGACCGGCGCCGACGGCGTGCGCTCGCTTGAGGTCGCCCGCCGCATCACCGCCAGCATGAGCGAGAACCGGGCGGCCCTGGACCTCCCCTGACCCGTAGGCACCGCGCGTCCCTCGCGCGATTGATTCGACGCGCACACCTGTGCTTCCATGCGCCCCGTAGGCGGCGACAAACAAACGACCGTTAGGGGACCACGTGGAATTCTGGCTTGGCCTTTACGGGATGCAGAGCCCGCGCGTTCACCCGCGCTCGTGGGCCGGGCTCTACGACGAGGTCGTCGAGCACGCGGTGTTCGCCGAAGAGGTGGGCTTCGACAGCTTCTGGCTGACCGAGCATCATTTCTGGTACGACGGCTACTGCCCGAACCTGCTGCCCGTGCTGGCCGCCATCGCGCGGCGCACGTCGCGCATCGGCATCGGCACCGGCTGCTCGCTGCTCGGCCTGCACGACCCCCTGCGCGACGCCGAGGACAAGGCCTCGCTCGACGTGCTCTCCAACGGCCGCCTCCTGCTCGGCCTCGCGCCGGGCTACCGGCCGGAGGAGTTCGAGGGTCTCGACATCGAGAAGAAGACCAGGGGCAAACGCTTCTACGAGGCCGTCGAAGTGATGAAAAAGGCGTGGACAGGCGAGACCTTCTCCCACCACGGCGAGTTCTTTCACTACGACGATTTGCGGCTGGACCCCGCGCCCCTTCAGCGGCCGCACCCGCCAATCTGGGTCGGCGCCAACCGGACCAAGCTGCAGGCGACCAACATCGGCAAGGCCGGACTGGGCTTCTGGGAAGGCCCGTCCATGAGCATCGAACTCTTCGAGCGCAACGCCGGGATCTACAAGGAGGCCGCGCGCGCCGCCGGCCACCCCGAGAGCGCCATCAAGTGCGGCCTCTTCCGCGATGTCTGCATCGCCGAGACGCAGGAAGAGGCGCTCCGCATCATGGATGAAGACCTGCTGCCGATGTACGAGGAGCAATACGTGGCCTACGGCTACGTGCCCGAGGCCACCGGCAGCCGGCGCGAGATGCTGGCGCACCCGGTGTTCCAGGAGATCATCGAGGCATCGTTCGTCGGCACGCCGGACCAGATCATTCGCAAGATCGAGCGTTACCGCGAGACGGTCCACTTCGACCACTTCATGCCGCGCATCATGCATATCAGCCAGAAGAAGGACCGCCTCTTCAGGCAGATGGAGCTCTTCGCCGAGCACGTGATCCCGCACTTCAGGGGCGCGTCATGAGGTCCGGGCTCTACTACGGCTGGGAGCTGACCGGCGGCGGTGGGAGCCGCGCGGCGGCGGACCTCTATGGCGAGATCATGGAGCAGATCGAGCTCGCCGATCATCTCGGCTTCGACTCGGTACTGATCGGCGAGAGCCATTTCGCGGATGGCGACCTCACCGGCTCGGTGGTTGACCTGCTGGGCGCGCTCGCGGGCTCCACCCGCTTCATCCGCTTGGGCTCTGCCGGCAAGGCGCTGGCGTTGCAGCACCCGGCGCGCGCGGCGGAGGATTTCGCCGTCATCGACCTGCTGTCGAACGGCCGCGCCATCCTGGGCACTGGCATCGGCGACAGCGAGTCCGCGTTCGCCGCCTTCGGCGTGCCCTTCGGGGAGCGCCGCGCGCGCTTCGAGGAGGCCCTGGACTTCATCGCCAAGGCCTGGACCTCAGACGCGTTCTCCTATGGCGGGCGCTTCACCCGCTTTCCGCGCAAGACGCCGGAGAACGCCGACCAGCCGTTCACCCACGAGCCCTACGAAAAGCCCTTCAAGCTCCAGTGGCAGCGGGCCGGGCTGGAGCCGAAGTATCTCGCGGTGACGCCGCGCCCGGTGCAGATCCCCCACCCGCCGATCTGGATCGAGGCTGGCGACGGAGAGGACGTGGCGCTGGCCGCGCAGAACGGCTACGCCATCCTGCCGGCGCCGACGGCGAGCGATGCGCAGGTGATCGCCCTCTACCGCACCTATGGCGAACGCATGGCCGCCGCCGGCCGCAGCCTCGCCGAGGTCGAGCGCCCGGTGATCCGCGAGGTGTTCTGCGCGGAGACGCGCGACGAAGCCATCGCCATCGCCGGAGAGCCGCTACGCGCGGTCTACCAACGCCATGCCGCAGCCGGCGCCCTCGGCGACGCGGAGGCCTCGCTGGACCGGCTGATGCAGGAGCGCTTCGTCCTCGGCGACCCCGACCAGGTGTTCGAGCGCTTCAAGACCCTGCAGCAGGAGGCCGGCGTCAACCACGTGATCTGCCGCTTCCGCGTGCCCGGCATCGAGCACGAGGCCGTGGTGCGCTCGCTCAGGCTCTATGCCGGCGAGGTCATCACCCGGCTCCGCTCCTGAGCGACCAACCCCGACGAGTGCGCCCATGAACGAGAAGCAGCTCGACACCGAGCTCCTGCCCTATCCGCTCCCGCCCTGGAAGCATCGCTTCCGCACCCTCAGCATCTTCTGCGAGGTGGACGAGGCGGCCCTTGCCCCCCGCGTGCCGGCGCCGCTGGAGCTCGCCACCAACGTCGTGCAGATCACGGTCATGCACTTCGAGAGCACGGTGCCGACGCGCCCCTACTACGACAGCGCCGTGATCGCCCAGGTGCGCTACGGCGGCGAGATCGGCGGCCATTGGGTGCACGCCTTCACCAGCACCGACCAGGTCTGCGCCGGCACCCGCGAGCTCTGGGGCTTCCGCATGAAGCTCGCCTCCATGGAGCTGCACATCGACACGGGCAGGATCTGGGGCTTCACCGAGCGCCTGGGCCGGCGCGTGATCGAGATCGACATGCGGCCCACGGGCCAGGAATTCGAGCCGCTCAAGACCTTCCCCCGCCTCTTCGTGAAGGCATTGCCGGAGGCGGACCGCGCGGACGCCGTGAAGCGGCAGGTGGTTCAACTCCCGGCAGAGACCGAGATCACCGAGACGGTCTGGGGCGAAGGCACGGTGCGCTTCGAGCCGAGCGACGACGACCCCACCCATCTGCTGAAGCCCACCCGCGTCCTCGGCGCGAGCCTGGTCTCCGGCAACCAAGTCCTGCCCTGGGGCGTGGTGCTCTCGGATTAGGCGTTCGCGGGCAGGTCGTTAGCGAATCCCACCTCCCCCTGTCCCCCTCCCGACTCATTCATTTCCCTCAGTCGCCGGGTGCTCGCTCCGCTCGCTTGGCGACGCGCCCTTCGGCGCGCGGCGCCGTCGCGCCGTGCCGGGCCCGCCGCCCCGGCGGGCGGGGGGGGGTCCGTGGGGGGGGCCCCCACCAAACCCAAACC
>JAJDVB010000078.1 GCA_022826345.1 Alphaproteobacteria bacterium | reverse complement strand
CCACGCGGTCGATCCGGAGGCCAGCGTTACCGCCGCCTTCGCCGGCTCCTTCCAGGACCCGGCCAAGGGCTACGAGATCGCGAGCCAGATGTTCCTGGACGGGATCGACTACATCCAGACCGATTCTGCCGCGACCGACGGCGGCATCATCCAGGCGGCCAACGAGCGCGAGGGCGCCATGGTCAGCGCACTCGATCCGGCCCAGTACCCGCTCGGGCCCGCCTCCGTGATCGGGGTGGTCAGCCTCGACTTCGGCCAGTCGCTCCATAACGAGACCAGCGCTGCGCTGGCCGCCGACTGGCAGGGCGGACGGCATGTGCCGACCGGCCTCGGCAGCGGCGTCATCGACTTTCTCCGCTCGCCGCTCTATCGAGACCAGGGGCCGGCGGCTATCGTCGCGCGGTCCGACCAGGCGTGGCCCGCGGTCGAGGCGGCGCGGGCGGGCATCCTCGACGGATCGGTTTCGGTACCGTTCAACACGGAACTCTGATCGCACGACCTCATGAGGAGGCCCCTTCGGGAGACATGATCGCCGCGGACCCGCCTGCCCTCAGTTGCCGCGGGATTCGCGTTACATACGGCCAGGTCACGGCGCTCGCCGACCTTGAAATCGCCTTCGCGCGTGGCGCCATCCACGCTGTGGTCGGCCAGAACGGCGCTGGCAAAACGACCTTCGCCCGCGTTGCGGCGGGTCTTGTCCGGCCCGACGCGGGCTCTCTTTCCATCGACGGGAGACCCTTGCGGCTCGGTCGGGTCGCGGGGTCGCGTGCGGCGGGGGTCGAACTCGTTCACCAGAGCTTCGCGCTGCCGCCCTCCTTCACCGTGGCCGAGGCGCTGGAGTTCGGCGCTGGCGGCGGCATCGGCCTCTACAGCCGTCGGCGGCTCCTGCAGCGATGCCGCGAGCGGCTCGCGGCCCTCGATCTGGACGTTGATCCGCGCCGGCGCATTCGCGATCTGCCGGTCGAGGTTCAGCAGGGGGTGGAGATCGCCCGCGCGCTGGTGACCGAAGCGCGCGTGCTCATCCTGGACGAGCCGACCGCGGTGCTGCCTCCGGCCGGCATCGAGGCGCTGTTTGAGCGTATCCGCGGCCTCAAGCGGCAGGGGGTCATGGTCATCCTGATCCTGCACAAGATCCGCGAGGTGATGGCGGTTGCGGACACGATCTCCGTCCTTCGCGGCGGTCGGCTGGTCGCAGGGCCCATTCCCCGAGAGCGAGCAGAGGAAAGGCGCATCGCCGAGATGATCGTCGGCCAAGGCGAGGCCGACGCCGTCGGCGCAGACGATACACGGGCGCTCGTGGGTGCGGCGCCGTTTCGGCGCACAGCCGCTTGGGACGCAGGTGCCGCCGGGGTGTCCGCTCCCGGCGAGGCAGTGCTTGACCTCGCGGGCGTGAGCACGGCGAAGGACCCGGAGGAGCCGCCGCTGAATCGGGTTTCGCTCACGGTCAGGCCGGGAGAGATCGTCGGGGTCGCGGGCGTTCAGGGCAACGGCCAGCGGACGCTGGTGCAAGCGATCGCCGGACTCGCGGACATGACCAGTGGCGACGTCCACCTGAGTGGCACGCGCGTGAGCCGCTCGAGTCCCGCCGACCGCCGCGCCCTCGGGCTACGCATTATTCCCTTCGAGCGCAACAGCGAGGGCCTCAGCCTCACCAGCGCGCTGTGGGAGAACTGGTCCGTCCGCGAGCTTCTTCAAAAGCCGCTGTTCAGTTTCGTCGATCCGTCCGCCCTGCGCAGGCGCTGCGACGAGGCGCTCCAGGTTTGGGGCGTGCGCTATGCGTCCGCGACCCAGAGTGCCGGTGCGCTCTCCGGCGGCAATGCGCAGAAGGTGATCCTCGCGCGGGAAATCGACGAAGACGCGCGCCTCATCATCGCCGCCCAGCCGGCGCGCGGGCTCGACATCGGCGCCACTGCCTTCGTCTGGTCGGCGCTGCGCGAGGCGGCCGGGAGGGGCTGTGGCGTGCTGCTGATCTCCTCCGACCTGGACGAGCTCTTCGACATCAGCCACCGCCTGGTGGTGATGCTTTCGGGCCGCATCGTCGCAGAGTTCGTCCCGCCCTACGACATTGCGGCGGTGGGCCGCGCCATGACCGGGGCGTCCGCTTGAGCGGCGTGAGCATCCGCGCGGGCGCGGTGATCCGCACGCTCGCCTTCATCGTTCTCGCGCTCGCGCTCTGCGGCATCGTCTTCGAGCTCGCCGGCTACTCCGCCCTCCTGATGCTCGAAAGCGTCGTCGAGGGTGCCTTCCTGCGCGCGGGCGGCTGGGCGCAGAGCCTGCGCTGGGCCCTGCCGCTCTTCATCACCGCGACCGGCGTCGCGATCTCCTTCCGCTGCGGCTTCTTCAACATCGGCGCGCAAGGCCAGTTCTACGTGGGCGCCATCTGCGCCGCCTTCGTCACACATCTGCTCGCGGGTGCGCCGCCCGCCCTGGTGCTTCCGGCGACCTTTCTCGCCGGCATGGCGGGCGGCGCGCTCTGGGCGCTCTGGCCCGGTTATCTCAGGCTGCGCTCGGGCACCGACGAGGTCATCACGACGCTCATGGGCAACTTCATCGCGGCGCTCGCGCTGGTCTACGTCACCTCGGGTCCGCTCAAGGACCCCTCCGGCACCGGCCAGCAGGCGGCGAGCCCGCTGCTGCCGGCGGTCTATCGCATCAGCGATTCCCAGGGCATCTCGCCCGCGATCATCGGCATCGCAGCCGCCGTCGCACTTGCCATGTGGGTCCTGGTCAACCGCACGCCCTTCGGCATGCTGGCGAGCCTTGCCGGGCGCAACCCGACCATGGTGCGCTTTCAGGGCGCCCGGCTATGGACTCTCGGGCTCTCCAGCTTCCTGATCTCGGGCGCGCTGGCCGGGCTCGCAGGCACGATCGAGTTGCTCGGCCCCACCGGGCGCATCGCGAGCGGTTTCCTGCCGGGGCACGGCTTTACAGCAGTGCTGATCGCGCTGGTCGCGAACCTTTCTGTGCTCGCGACGGCGGTCGTCAGCATGTTCTTCGGCGGCCTTGCATCGGCCGCGCTCTACCTGCCGATTCTGGCCGGCCTCCCGGCCGCCGCCATCGACATCTTCAACGCCTCCGTCGCGCTTTTCATCACCGCAAAGTCGGGACTGCTGGACCGCCTGCTGCGGGCAGCGAGGCTCCCGACATGACCGAGTTCCACGAGTTCATGGTGGCGATCCTGCGCTCCGGCACGCCACTGGTCTACGTCACCATGGCGGGCGTCATCGCCCAGCGCGCAGGCGTCTGGCACCTCGGCCTCGAAGGCGTGATGATCGTTGGTGCCTGCGCGACGATCCTCGGCATCGTGCTCACCGACGCGTTTGCAGCCGCCATCGTCGTCGCCTGCGTGCTCTGTGTTGCCGCCTCGATCCTGCTCTGGTTCGTGATCGAGAAGCTGGGCGCCAACCCCATCATTGCGGGCCTCGGCCTCACGGGGCTCGGAATTGGCGGGACAGCGCTCGCCGTCCAGGCGCTCTTCGGCAGCCTCGCCGCCGTGACCGCGCCCTTCGGCGTGCCCAGGCTGGGCGCCGCCTTCGGCCCCTACGGCGCGCTCTCGATCTTCGTTCCGATGATGCCCTTCGTCGTCTGGAGCATGTGGGTGCTGCTCTGCCGCACGCGGTTCGGCCTGCGGCTGGCCGCTGCCGGAGAGCACCCGCTGGCGGCACGCAGCGTCGGCACCGATCCGGCCCGTGTCAGGCTCATCGCGCTCGCCGCAGGCGGGGTTCTCTGCGCCATCGGCGGCGCTGAGCTCGCGGCCGGCGGCCTCACCATCTTCGCTCAGAACATGACCGCCGGGCGCGGCTTCATGAGCTTCGCCGCCGTCATCTTCGGCGCGGGCCACCCCATCGCGGCCGCCTTCGCCGCGATGTTCTTCAGCCTGGTGGGGGTTGCGGGAATCAGGCTGCAGCTCCTGTTTGGCGCGAGCATCCCGCACGACGTGCTGCTCTCGCTGCCCTATCTGGCGACGATCCTCGGCGTCTGGATCAGCGGCCGGATGCGCGGCGGCGCCAAGGCCGCCACCGAGGCCTCGGAGCTGCGCGACTATTAGCGAGTGGGATCATTTAGACGAGGGGCGTGCGCACTGCACGACAGAGCGGCAAGTGATGCGAAAGCAGGCGGCCGAGGTTTGACGGCGCAGGGAACACGTAGGCGCTCTCCGAGCGTGGCTGCCTCCCAAGAATGGCGCGTGCTGGCGCATTGAGAATGACCCGCCTCGGTCCGGACTTGGCGTCGACGAGATTGAGCGTGTCGCTGCCCACATCCTGCCAGCACAGGGCTACGGATTCGGTCTTCCGGTAGCCGGTCAGCAACAGAAGGAGGATGAAATCTGCCTGCCGCGCGCGACGGTCGCGCGTCATCGTGGCGATCCAGCATCCCATGGAGTCGACACACCTCCTCGCGCGAAAGTAAGCGGGTGAGCGTGGCACCGGGTGGACGTGGGGACCTGACCGCGCTGCCGCCCCCCCTGCCGTGCCTCCGCCCCGCGACCGGCGATAGCCGGCGCCGGCCGACGCTGTCGATCCTCCCGCAGCCCGCGGGTCGGGAAGGTTCACCAACACCCGCTCGGCCTGCACGACGACGATTCGGGCGAGGATGGTCGGAGGCGGCAGCGAAAGAAGCGGGGCATCCGGTGCTACCGAAGCACGAGCGCGGCCAGGCTTCCTCTACAGTTCCAGCTCGAGCTCGTACTCGTAGGTCTTCTCGCGCATCGGCCGTGCAGGCTGGGCAGGCCGTCGATCGGCCGGGGCGGGGTCGCCGTCCCTGGCACGCTCCTTCGGCTCCGGTGCGCGCGAGCTTCGCTCTCGCTGTCGC
>JAJDVB010000131.1 GCA_022826345.1 Alphaproteobacteria bacterium | reverse complement strand
TCGATGGCGCGGCGTGCGGCCTGCGCCTCCGAAAAGGAAACGAGGTGGAAGCGGTAGATGTCGTTGGGCTTCGACTGTGCGAGCTTCCAGAACGCCGCAGAGGGCACCGTGTACGGGTTGATGAAGCCGCCGGCGGACGGGCCGTCGTTGACAAGGATGATCGGGGTCTGACCGCACAGGTTCACGGAGCCGACGGGATAGCCGTGGTCGAGGATGTTGGAGGGGTGCTCGCCGTGCTCCGGCCCCTTGTCGGTCGCGCGCGCGGCAAACGTCCATTCCGGGCCGGAGAGGCGGTAGCCGGTGCGGTTGCTGCGGGCTTGCAGGGTCCAGTCGCTCTCCAGGAACATGCGCTGGCCCTGCTCGTCGATCCAGTCGTCGTTGGGGCCGGCGACGACCTCGATCTGCCAGCGGCTCTCGGAGGGGATGGCCGGGCGGCAGTCCAGGCGCACGCGCCGGCCGGGCGTGCCGTCTCCGCCGCTCGCGGGCAGCTGCTGGCCCTCCTTGAGCGCGTGGCCCTCCATGCCGCCGACGCCGGCCATGTGGAAGGTCGCGCGGGAGCCCAGCACCGGCGCCGTCTCGATGCCGCCGGCAACGGCGAGGTAGGCACGGGCGCCCACGCGCGCAAACCCGGTCTCCAGCACCGCGCCGGCAGGGACGGCGACGCTCTCCCACTGCGGCATGGGCGCGCCGTCGAGTCTTGGGGTCATGGTGGCGCCGGTGAGCGCGATCACCGACGCGCTCTCGAAGCGGAGCGTGGGCCCGAGGAACTGGATTTCCAGTCCCGCCGCCTCCGCCGCGTTGCCGACCAGCAGGTTGGCCAGGCGGAAGGACCACATGTCGAAGGGCCCGGACGGCGGAAAGCCCTGCTCCCAGAAGCCGTAGCGGCCCGGAAAATCCTGCACGCTGGTCTCCAGCCCGGGCTTGAGCACCTCGATCATCGCGATCGTCCGTTCCTCGTTCTCATCGCAGCCGGACGAGTTCCGACGGATCGTCACAAAGGTTCATGGCGGGACTCCGGCGTCTGGGTGTCGTCATCCTGCGGCCAGCCAATGTCCGGGACAAGCCCGAGCCTTCGAGCGCGCGGGCGATATGGCGTGGCCATCTTCGGGCTGCGCCAACTATGATGTTTCCCAAGAGCGGAACCGCGTGGGGCGCGGGCCGGAGGAGAGCGAACGATGGACTCCAAGATGCTGCAGGAAGCGGCGCTGAGCCTGCCGCCCGACGAGAGGGCAGCGCTCGCCGAGAAACTGCTGCTGAGCCTCGACGAGCCGTCCGACGCCGAGCTCGAACGAACCTGGCTTTCGGAAGCGGCCCGGCGCGCCCGCGAACTCGACCGTGGAGAGGTGAAGGCGATTCCTGCGGAGGAGGTGCAGAGAAAGGCGCGGTCGCTGCTGCGGTGACGGTCTGGTTTCATCCCGAGGCGGAAGCAGAGCATCTGGAGACCGTCGTCTACTACGAGACCCGACGGGCCGGGCTCGGCGCTCACTATCTCTTGGCATTCGAGCAAACCCTGGAAACCTTACGGGCGAGCCCGCGTCGCCATCGAATCGTCCGCCAGCCGGATATTCGCCGGGCGCCTCTGGCGCGGTTCCCGCTCTCCGTCATCTACCGGGAGACGAGCGAGAGGATCGAGATACTCGCCGTGGCCCATCACAAGCGAAGACCGGCCTACTGGATGGCCCGATCCTGATGCGGCGTGTCAGGCATGAGCGCTTGCGACACATGCCCTGAGACGCTTCAGAACCGCACGCTCATGTCGAGGGTCTCGAGCCACGCGTGGTAGGCGCGGATCGAGAACTTGGCGTAGGCCGCGACCTGGTGCTCGTAGGCGCCGCTCTCCACCTGCGCTTCGACGTGGTCGTATTCCGCGCGGCCCACGGGCACGAAGCGCACCCGGTCGCCGGGCCGGAGCAGCGCCAGGCGGTCGCGGAAGGCGCGGAGGCGCTGCTCGAGATCGAACACGGGCACCGGCGAGTGGCCGATGATCTGGTAGCCGCCCGGCGTGCGCGCCGGGTAGAGGCAGGTGACCGAGCCGCCGTAGCCGAGCGTGCCCTTGGGCGTCCAGGTGCGGGGCGGGTTGTACTTGGGCGCCGTGAGGCGGCAGCGGGGGTCCAGCGCGATGAGCGAGGCGAGACCGGGATAGAAGCCGAGCGCCGCAACCCAGTACTCCGTGCCCGAGTGGATGCGCGCGAGCTGGGCGCGGCTCTCCAACCCGTTGAGCCGCACCATGAGGTCGGGGTCGTACTCCTTCTCGCCGATGCGGGTGCAGTAATCCTCCCAGCAGGCGCGGGTGACGTGGTCGAAGTAGAGCACCGGGACGGTGTAGAGTGGGCTCGGCAGCTCCACGTCCTCCAGCGAGCCGAGGGAGGCGAAGATCCCGCCGATCTCGCGCACCACGTCGTCATAGCCGATCCGGTCCGGATCGTAGCTGATGACGATGGAGGCCATGTTGGGCAGCAGCTCGATGATACCGTCGAAGTCGGCCTCGCGCACCCGTGCGGTCAGCGCGTGGACCAGGAAGTTGAGGTCGAAATTGAGCTCGTCCCCCAGCTCCATCTCGATGAAGCGGTCGCCGCCCGGCGTGAATCGCGGCTCGTCGTAGATCATCGTGCGCGCCGGCCTCCGCCGCGTGTTCCACCCGGCAGACGCGCCGGTGCGTTGGCGAGTTTCTAGCGCGATCGGCGGTCGGGCGCCAAGCGCGGCGGCACGTCCGCTCGGCGAACTCTGCTATAACGGGCCCGGCACACCGGAGCGGGCAGGGGAGGGCGCCATGCCGACGATGGAACCGATGATCTCCGAGACTCCGTGGCATCGCCTCGTCGCCGACGAGGACGACTGGCGGGGCGAGGACCCGCAGGTCCTGGCCTATCTGCTTGAACAGCTCCTGCTCATCCGCCGCTTCGAGGAACGCATCCTGGAGCTCTTCAAGGCGGGCTGCGTGCACGGACCCGCGCACGCCAGCATCGGCCAGGAAGGCGGCGCGGTCGGCGCCATGTCGACGCTGACGGATGTCGACAAGATCAACGCCACCCACCGCGCCCATCATCAGTTCCTCGCCAAGTTCCTGAACCACGCGGCGCCGTCGGACTACGACCCGCGCGAGGACGAATGGCCCGAGGCGATGCAGGAGGTCGTGCATCGCTCCATGGCCGAGATCATGGGGCTCTCGCCCGGCTATTGCGGCGGGCGCGGCGGCTCGATGCACATGCGCTGGGACGAGGCCGGCGTGCTCGGCACCAACGCGATCGTCGGCGGCAACCCGCCCCAGGCGGTGGGCTACGCGCTGGCCGAGAAGCTGAAGCGCAGCGGCAACCTCACCGTCACCTTCTTCGGCGACGGCGCGATGCAGAACGGCGCGGCCTACGAATCCCTCAACATGGCCGCGCTCTACGACCTGCCGATCATCTTCTTCGTCGAGAACAACCTCTATGGCGTCTCCACCCATGTCTCCGAGACCACGCGAGAAACGCGACTCAGCGCGCGAGGGCAGGGGCTTGCGGTGCCCTCGGTCGAGGTCGACGGCATGGACGTGATGGCGGTGCGCAAGGCGATGCAGTGGGCGCGCGGCCAGATCGAAGCCGACAAGGGACCGGCGCTGGTCGAATCGCTCACCTACCGCTACTTCCACCAGCACGGGCCGATGAAGGGCAGCGCCTTCGGCTACCGCGACAAGGACGAGGAGGAGGCCTGGCACGCCCGCGACCCGGTGACGACCATGCCGAAGCGGCTGATCGAGGCTGGCGTCATGGACGAGGCCGGTGTTGCGGCGCTGGAGGAGCGCGCCCGCATCGCCGTGGAGAGCGCCGCGCAAGCGCTGACCGAGACCGAGCCCGGCTCCAATCTCCTCCGCGTGGTGCCGGCGCTCTGGCCGGATACGGCAGAAATCGACATCGGCATCCGCGGCGACCTCTCAGAGCTCGACGGCGTCAAGCGCATGGAGCCCGAGGACGTGGACCCAGACGCGGCGCAGGAGATGACCTACATCGAATCGGTTGCTGCTGCCCAGTTCCACGCCATGGAGCGGGACCAGAGCGTGATCGTGCTGGGCGAGGACGTGCACCGGCTCAAGGGCGGCACCGTGGGCGCCACCAAGGGGATCGGCGAGGCGTACCCCGAACGCCTGATCGGCACGCCTATCGCGGAGAACGGGTTCTGCGGCATGGGGCTGGGCGCCGCGGTCAACGGGCTCCGCCCCATCGTCGAAATCATGTACGCGGACTTCTGCCTGGTGGCGGCGGACCAGCTCTTCAACCAGGCCGCCAAGGTGCGCCACATGTTCGGCGGCGGCCACGCAGCCCCACTGATCCTGCGCGCCCGCGTCGCGGCGGGCGGGGGCTACGGCTCGCAGCATTCGATGGACCCGTCCGGCGTCTTCGCGCTCTGGCCCGGCTGGCGCATCGTTGCGCCGACCACGCCCTTCGACTACGTGGGGCTCTTCAACAGCGCCGTCCGCTGCAACGACCCCGTGGCGATCATCGAATGCCAGGCGCTCTACCAGGAGAAGAGCCTGGTGCCGGAGGACCTCGACTACTGCATCCCCTTCGGCAAGGCACGCGTCGTCCGCCCCGGTTCGGCCTGCACGGTGGTGACCTGCGCCAACATGGTGCCGGTGAGCGTTGCCGCCGCAGAGGCCGCCGGCATCGATGCCGAGGTGATCGACCTGCGCACCCTCGACCCGCTCGACATGGACTGGGAGACCATCGGCGCCAGCGTGCAGCGCACGAACCGCCTGCTGATCGTGGAGCAGACCGCGCGCGGGCCCTCCCTCGGCGCGCGCATCGCCCAGGAGGCGCAGGAGCGGCTCTTCGACTGGCTCGATCACGAGATCCTGCGCGTCTCGGGCTCGCAGGCGGCGCCGGTCGTCTCCAAGGTGCTGGAGACCGCAGCACTCGCGCAGGAAGACGACGTGATCGCCGGTCTTCGCGCGGTCACCGAAGCGGCGCCGCTGCCGGACGCGGCGGAGTAGTGTTCCATTCGCCATTGGCGGGGCACCTTTACAGACGGTTGCGGTGGCCGGGTTTCCTGGCATGGTTCCTTGTATGGTTATCATAAAGTGATAACTTATTGCGATGTCACTTCCTGACCGTGATCGGGGTCTTGACACGCTGCTCGATCTTCACGGTCAGACGCTGTTTGTGGACAAGGCCGGACACTGGGTGAAGTTCGTCGTGGTGCGAACTGAGGTCACTCGGGAGCGGCCGCACGGACTGAGTTATTCGCTAACGCTGCATACGCCGGACGGCGCCAGGCTGGTCGGGTTCGATAATGCACATGCGGTGAGGCAGCGGCGGGGTCCGGGAACGCAGACGCGCGGGGAAAGCGATCACCGCCACGGACTGCGGACGATCCAGCCCTACGAATACCAAGACGCCGCCACCCTGCTTGAGGATTTCTGGAAAGAGGTTGATGGCGTTCTGAAGGAAAGGGGAGCGCCCCCATGAAGACGTTGAGGATCGGCATTGCCGGTTACGGCCGGATGAAGGCACGTACCATGGCGATCGCGCGAGGCGAGCACAAGCCTGCGAGAGGCGAGCCGACAGTCTGGTTCACCTCTGTTGAGAGCTTTGCGAAGGTGCTCTCGCAACGCAACCGTGAGCTTCTGGCAATGATTGCGCAAGAGAAGCCGGGCTCGTTGACGGAGTTGGCGGCGCTCGCCGGGCGAAACAAGTCGAACCTGTCGCGCACGCTGAAGACCATGTCGCAATATGGGCTCGTGGAATTGAAGCGGGGACAGCGCGGTACTCTGATCCCGCAGGTCCCGTACGATCAGGTGAGCCTGGACGTGTCGTTGACTTCGGCCCCGCGGCCCGTTGCGTGAACCGGCAGGAACGGAGAAGCCGGCAATCCTTGCATTGTCCCTGCTGCCCCGCTGCGTGCCAACCGGCTGACAGCCTCAACCGTTGAAGGGGGCGTGGGCGACGCTGTCTTCAACCTCGGTGCCGAGCACGGCTCAACCCAGCGTAAAAGGCGCAAGGCAGGGGGCATCTGGGCACCCCGCCCTGCGCGAGGGAGGCTATTTCGCGAGCCAGGTGTTGAACACCTCGTCGAGCTCCGCCCGGTGGTCGGCCCACCAGACGTAGTCGAAGTCGAAGAGGGTCTTGGCATTGTTGGGATCGGTCGGCATGTGCGGCTTCATGTCGATGCCGAGATCGGCGTGATTGCCCACCAGCGGCGCCGACGAATGACGCGCCGGGCCGTAGGAGATGAACTTCGCCTGATCCGCCAGACGCTGCGTGTCGGTGGCGAAGTAGAGATACGCCTTCACCGCGTCGAGGTCCTTGACACCCACCGGCACGACCCAGCCGTCGAGATCGAACACCTGGCGGTCCCACAGCATGGCGATGGGCTGGTTCTTCTCCGCGATGGCCGAGAACAGGCGACCGTTGTAGGCAGACGCTATCACCACCTCGCCGTCCGCCAGAAGCTGCGGCGGCTGGGCCCCCTTGGTCCACCAGACCACCTGGTCCTTGATGGTGTCGAGCTTGGCCAGGGCCCGCGCCACGCCCTCGTCCGTGCTGAGCATGCCGTAGACGTCCGCAGGTGCGACGCCGTCGGCGAGCAGCGCCCATTCGAGATTGTTGATCGGCCGGCGCTCCAGCGAGCGCTTGCCGGGGAACTTCTCCAGATCGAACACGTCGGCGATCGTGGACGGCTGCTCACCCTCGAAGGCATCGGTGCGGTAGCCGAAGGTCGTGGAGTAGACGATCTGCGGGATGAAGCAGTTGGTCCCGCCCGGCGAGAGCGTGCCGGCGAAGAAGTCCTCCGACGCAGGGGTCCCGTCCGGCGCGGGCGCGAGCCATGTGTCCGGATCGATCTCCATGATCAGGCCTTCGTCGCACGCGGTGATCGCGTCGGCCGCCACCATGTCAACGATGTCCCAGGTGACGTTGCCGGATTCGACCTGGGCCCTGACCTTGGCCAGTCCCTCGGCGGCGTTGTCGTCATTGATGATGTTGATGTCGGGGTTCGCCGCCATGTAGGGGTCGTGATAGGCCTTCTGCTGGCTCGCCGTATAGGCGCCGCCCCACGACACGATCGTGAGGTCGAGTGCCTGGGCGCTCCCGGCCGCCAACGCAACGCCGGCGGCAACGATCGTGGAGCCCATCAACAGCTTCACTGCCTTTAGTCTCATTGCTTTTCCTCCTTCGCTTGAGGGTGGGATCGACCGGCCGATGCTCAACGACCGCGCCTCTCATTGCATTTTTCAGCAGTTCTAATACTATGTTGTCTATTCTAGCATATAAAATACCATTGCATCTTTTTTGCAAAATTGGATCCGGCGGGCGCCAGGCGCGTAATGGTCGAATCATCCGGCCGGCCGGTGGATGGCCGCGTCGAGATACGCTAGGCTCCGCGCCAATGCGTCCCATACGACTTGAGGCGAATGACGTGATCACCAACCTCGCCGAGAGTTGCCGAATGACGTCTGCAAGGGTGAGGTCCGGGCGTCCCCCGACCGGTTCGCCGAGTCTGCCGTGCCACCGTCCGATTTGCCGGTTCGATGGACGTGGATCGCATTGCCCCCATTGGGCAGGCTGATAGCGACCGGCTCGGGTAGACACAGGACTCATGAACCAGCAGGAAGCACCACCGCCGCAGGCGGCCGCCACAGCGACAGGCGGCAGCATGCCGAGCCCGCTTCAGCTCGAGATGGCGCGAAACATCCTGGAATATCTGTGCCGCCGCGAGATGAGTGCGGGAAATCACCTCACCGAGCAGGAGCTGGTGCACGAGTTCCAGGTGTCGCGATCGCCCATCCGGGGCGCGCTGTCGTACCTGGCAAACATGGGGATCGTCGAACGACGGCCCAACCGCGGATACTTCGTCAAGCAGAGCGGCAGTGAGCTCCGCCTCGACAGCCTGGAACTGCCCAGAACGGACGACGAAGAGCTCCTGCTCACGGTGGTGGAGGACTGGTTCGAGAGGAGGGTGCCGCAGTCGTTTTCCGAAGCGGAATTCCGCAGACGCTACGGGTTGGGCAAGATGACCGCCTCGCGCATCCTCCTGAAGCTGTCCGAGGATGGCATCATTTCGCGAAATCGCGGCCATGGGTGGCGTTTCGAGCCAGCCCTCAACACCAAGGGCGCGCGCGACGAGAGCTTTGCCTTCCGAATGGCCCTGGAGCCGGCCGCGATTTGCTCGCCGACCTTCGAGCTCGATCGAGGCCTGGCGGACATGTGTCGTCGCAGGCATGACACGGCGCTGCGGCAGCAGGAGCAGCCTTCGTACAGCACGTTGATCGAAATCGACGCCATGTTTCACCGACTGATCGGCGTCTCATCGCGCAACAGATATTTCCTGGTGGCCATCGAGCGACAGATCTCTCTTCGGCGCAGCCTGGAGTATGCAACCTGGACTGCCGTGAGAGCGCGCGTGATCGAGTCCTGTGGCGAGCACGTGGAAATCCTGGAAGCGCTGGAGATAAATCGGCGCGATGACGCCGCCGAGATGATGCGACTCCACCTCGCCGGCTCTCACGACCTCACCACCTGGCGCGAGCTCGACAACGCCGACTGAGTCACCGTGTCGAGCGGGGCGGGGCCGATGGTCTCAGCCGTTGAAGGGGACGTGGGCGACGCTCTCGTCGACCTCAATGCCGAGCACGGCGCAGAAGCTGCCGAGCAGCTGGTAGTAGCCGATCATCACCACGAGATCGACGAGCCCCGCATCGCCGAGCTCCGCGCGCAGCTGGGCCACCAGCGCGTCGTCCACGTCTTCACCGCTGGCGACGAGGCGGGCGAGGCGAAGCGCGGACCCGACGGGCGCGGGCTCCGTCTCCATCGCCGGTGTGCCGACCACGGCCCGGTAGCGCTCCGGCACCTTGTGGATGTGGTGGTCCCACTCGAAGACGTTGCCGACGGCCTGCGAGACCGTGCAGATGACCATCTCGCGCAGGTCGTTATCGAGCGCCGAGTGCCAGCGCACGTGCTCGCCCACCGAGGCGACGGCCCTGAGCGCCTCCGGGCTTTGCCCCATGACCGCGAACATGTTGGGCATGAAGGCGAGCTTGCGGGTCTCGACCACGTGGTCCCAGATCGATACCTGCTCGGGCGAGAGGTCGCTGCGCTCCGCCCGCGGCAGGCGCGGGGCTGCGGCATAGCTGGTCATCGGCTTGTCTCTTTCATGTTCCCTCAGGCGCCGGGCGCTCGCTCCGCTAGCGGGGCTACGCGCCAATAGGCGCGGCGCGCAGTCGCGCGCGCCGGACCGGGGGTCCGGTTGTTCATATTTTCCCCGACGAGATGACCCCGTTCAATCCGCGAACGCGTCGATCATCGCCTCGTGGTTGGCCAAAGATTCCTCGCGGTCGATGAAGGGCATCGGGCAGTAGAGCAGGATGGTCTCGAACAGCCCTTCGAAGCGGTCGAGCTGGCTCCGCACCTCGTCGGGCGTGCCGGCCAGTACGAGGGCGTCCACCATGTCGTCGGTCACGAGCCCGGTCATGGCGGCGATGTCGGCCCTTGCCCAGGCGTCGCGGATCGCCAGCTTCTCCCGCGTGAAGCCGGCGGGGTCGAGTACCTGGTCGAAGTAGGGCAGGCAGGAATAGAAGGCGATGGGCCCGCGCGCGCGGCGGCGGGCGGTCGCGCGGTCCCGGTCCACCGAGCAGACCTTGAGCGAGCACATCTCGATGTCGCCCGGCGCACGCCCCGCTTTCGCCAGCCCCTTCCTGACGTTGGGATGCACGATGTCGGTGAAGTACTGCGGCGTGTTGAGCAGGTTCGCCAGCAG
>JAJDVB010000090.1 GCA_022826345.1 Alphaproteobacteria bacterium | reverse complement strand
AAGAACTTCCTCAACGTGCCGATCTACGGCGGCTGCGCCGCCAAGACCAACGAGGGCGACTTCATCCCGATTGCCGGCAGCGTGGGCGCTCAGTTGCGCAACATGAATTACGCCTGGATGTGCCCGGTCGTGCTGGAGAAGGCGATTGCCGGCGATCCCGCGCTGATCGGCACCTTCTCGCCCTCGGGCGATTCCATGATCTACGTGAGCAGGCAGGGGCACCGCGTCGCGAACGAAAAGCTCGCCTACAACGAGATGGCGCAGAAATTCTTCGAGTGGGATCCGACGGCGGGCGAGTATCCCAACCTGGTGCTGATCGCGGTCTGGGACCAGCGCAGCCAGGACCACTGTGCGAGCGACGAGTACGGCCGCTTCATCGTGCCGCCGGGCGTGGACGATGCCCACGTGATCAAGGGCGAGACGCTGAGTGCGCTGAGCCAGGCCATCGGCGAGCGGCTCACGCGCTACGAGGCCGAGACAGGGGGTATCCGCCTCTCCACGGACTTCGAGGCCAACCTCGAGGCGGCGATCGCACGCTTCAACGGCTTCGCCGAGACCGGCAAGGACCTGGACTACCACCGTGGCGAGCGCCAAGTCGAGCAGCTCTTCAACGGGCCGGTGGCGGAGGAGCCGTCCGCACCCAATGCCACCATGTATCCGATCAGCGCAGACGGGCCCTACTACGCGGCGCTTCTCTCCGGCGGGACTCTCGACACCAAGGGCGGGCCCAAGGCAGCGCCCACCGGCAAGATTCTCGACGATACCGATACGCCGATTACAGGGCTTTACGGCGTCGGCAACTGCGTCGCGTCCGCTTCGGCCCGTGCCTACTGGGCCGGCGGCGCCACCCTCGGGCCGATCCTGGCGTTCGCCTACCTAGCCGCGAACGAGGCCGACCGCGAAACGCCGAAGCTCACCAACTAGGGCTCCCGCCCAGACACCTGAAAGAGACTGAACGCACAAGGAGAATCAACATGGCGCTTTGCACGCAGACGATGACCGACGAGCAGCGCAAGTCGGTTGCCATTGAGTATCTCAAGGCCTTTGACAATGGAGGCGTGACCTCGACCGGCGGCAGTATCCTCGACCTCTTCGCCGACGATGCCCAGGTCTACTTCCCGAAATGGGGCGTCGCGAACGGCAAGGAGCAGATCGGCCAGCTGTTCACCGACGTGGGCGGTACCATTAAGTCCATCGAGCACCACTTCTCGCACTTCAACTGGATCTTCTCCGGCAGCGACTACGTCGTCGCCGAAGGCACCAGCCACGGCGAGCACCGCGACGGTCCCTGGCGCGCCGGCGTGCCCGAGCACGGCGCCGGCCGCTGGTGCGACGTGTTCGAGATTCGCGACTGGAAGATCCAGCGCTGCTTCATCTATCTCGACCCCGATTACGCCGGCGGCGACAACGCACGCTACCCCTGGCTCGCCGACAAGTAGGCGCGGGCGGACGCCCCGGGGCTGGGCTGAGCCTCCCCCATCGGATTGGTCCAGAATCTAGAGGGCAGGTCACGGCTTCTCGGCCAGGGCCAGACTCGGTGGCCGGCATAGCGGAGCGGAGCTTGGGCGGTCGTCTCCAAACGGCGGCGTCTGGGGCGGTTGACTGAGCGCGATCGTTGCGATGGCCTTGACGCTGCGCCCACCATTCCATATTAGATCGATCTAATATCCAGATCGTTTAGTGATCATCAATGATGGCCCGTCATTCGGGCTTCCAAATTGTATCGATCCAATATTCGAGAGCGGAATGATCGATGGAGCCGGCGCGAGGCAAGCACGAGGGAGCACGGGACCCGAACCGCAAGAGCCGGCGGGTCACGGTGACCGACCTCGCCCGTGCCTCCGGCGTGTCCCGCTCGACTGTCTCGCTGGTGCTGCGCGACAGCCCTCTGGTCAAGCGCGAGACCCGGCGCCGGGTCGAGGAGGCGATCGATCGCCTGGGCTACGTCTACAACCGCAACGCCGCCAATCTGCGCCGCAGGACCAGCGACATGGTCGCCATGATCATCAACGACCTGACCAACCCGTTCTTCGCAGAACTGGCGGTCGGTCTGGAGGAAGCGCTGGAGGCCGCCGGCTTCGTCTCGCTCATGGCCAACACCGGCGAGGACCCGGAACGCCAGCGGCGGGTCATGGAGACCATGCGCGAGCATGGCGCGGCCGGCTTCATTCTGTGTCCGGCCACCGGAACCGAAACCCGGCTGGTCGCTGCCATGAGCGATTGGAATGTCCCCGTGATCCAGGTCATGCGTTGGCTGCCGGGCGCTCGACTGGGGGCGGTCGTTCCCGACTATGCGCTCGGTATGCGCATGGCTGCGGAACATCTTGTGATGCTCGGCCACCGGCGCATCGCCTTTCTCGGCGGCATCGAAGGTAACGTCGTCACTACCGAGCGTATCCGCGGCTACAGAGCCGCGCTCGACGCCGCCGGTATTGCGCCAGACCCCAGCCTGATCGTGCCAGCAGCAGTCAACCCTGGTGGCGGCATCGAGGCATTGCGGACCGCTCTCGCCCTCGAGCGCCCGCCGACCGCCGCCCTCTGCTTCAGCGACGTGGTCGCCTTCGGTGTGCTGGATGCCTCGGCCGCGGCGGGTTTGAAGGTGGGGCGCGATTTCAGCGTCATCGGCTTCGACGATGTTGCCGGTGCTCGCCACACCCTGCCGTCGCTCACCACCGTCGCGGTGTATCCGCAGGAACTGGGACGACGCGCCGCTGCAGCGCTGTTGCGTCGTATCGCGGATCCGAGCGACCTGCCGGAGGAAGAAATCCTGGCGCCCTCGCTGATCGTGCGCGGCACCTGCGGTCCCGCGCAGACGGAGGTATGACCTCGTGGCCCGTGTGATTACACCGGACGAGGCGGCGGTGCTGATCCCCGACGGCGCGGTGGTCACGGTCAGCTCATCCAGCGGCCTCGGCTGTCCCGATCGCGTGCTGCGTGCCATCGGCGAGAGGTTCGAAGGCGCCGGCAGCCCGCGCGGACTGACGACGATCCACCCCATCGCCGCCGGCGACATGTATGGGATCAAGGGGATCGACCATCTCGCCAAGCCCGGCCTTCTCGCCCGCGTGGTCGCCGGCTCCTTACCTTCAGGCCCGTCCTCACTGCCGATGCCAGCCATCTGGCGCCTGATTACCGACAACGCGATCCCGGCCTACAACGTGCCGAGCGGGATCCTCTTCGACATGACCCGCGAGGCCGCGGCCAGGCGACCGGGCGTGCTCACCAAGGTCGGACTCGGCACCTTCGTCGATCCGGACCTGCAAGGCTGCGCCATGAACGACGCGGCCGCAGCCGAGCCGGTCGTCCGCCGCACCGAGTTCGACGGCGACACATGGCTCTATTTCCCGGCCATCGTGCCCGATGTCGCCATCATTCGCGGCACCACCGCCGACGATCGCGGCAACATTTCCTGGGAGCACGAGGGCGCCTACCTCGGCGCGCTCGACCAGGCGCTGGCCGCACGCAACAACGGCGGCATCGTCATCGCCCAGGTCAAGCGGCTTGCCGGCGCCGGCGCGCTGAAGCCGATGGCCGTTCACGTGCCCGGCGTGCTGGTCGATTTCGTGGTCGTCGAGCCGGATCAGTGGCAGACCACGCAGACTCCGTTCGACCCCGCCATCTGCGGCGAGACCGTGCGGCCCCAGGACGACTTCGAGGTCCCCGCATTCGGGCCAGAGAAGGTCATTGCCCGCCGCGTCGCCACAGAGCTCAGCCACGGCATGGCGGTCAACATCGGCTTCGGCATCGCCGCCAACGTCCCCCGCATCCTGCTGGAGGAAGGCGCGCACGGCGCCGTCACCTGGATCCTGGAGCAGGGGGCGGTCGGCGGAGTCCCCCTGCTGGGCTTCGAGTTCGGATGCGCAGCCAACGCCGAGGCCATCATCCCATCCCCGCACCAGTTCACCTATCTGCAGGGCGGTGGCTTCGACGCCTCGCTCCTCTCTTTCCTGCAGATCGACCGGGAGGGCAACGTCAACGTCTCCAGGCTCGCCGCGCGCCCGCAGGTCACGGCCGGTGCGGGCGGCTTCGTGGACATCACGGCCAACGCGCCGCGCATCGTCTTTGCCGGCACCTTCACCGCCGGTGCCAAGCTCACCATCGCCGGCGGCGCTCTGAAGATCGAGGCCGAGGGACGGGCGCGAAAGCTGGTCGAGGAGGTCGAGCACGTCACCTTCAGCGGCCGCCGCGCCCGCGCGCAGGGTCAGGACGTACTATACGTCACCGAGCGCTGCGTTCTGCGCCTGGGCGAGAGCGGGCCGGAGGTGGTCGAGATCGCCCCCGGCACTGACCTGAAGCGCGACGTGCTGGCCCGGTCTGGATTCTCGCTAGGCGTCGCCGACGACGTGCAGCCAATGCCGGCATGTCTGTTCCGGCCCGAGCCCATGGGCCTGGCTCTGCAGGAGCGTGCGGCATGAGCGAAGGGCGCGTCATCTTCGCGCGTGACGGAGCCATCGCCCGCATCACGCTCGACCGTCCGGCCAAACTCAACGCGCTGACGCCCGCGATGTTGGCGGAGTTGGGTAGTATCGCAGGCCGGATCGACGACGACGACGGCATCCGCGTCATCGTCTTGAACGCTGCGGGCCGCCGGGCCTTCTGCGTCGGTGCCGACATCGAGGCCTGGGGCGGCGCCGGACCGCTCGACTTGTGGCGCCATTGGGTGCGCGACGGCCACGCGGTTCTCGACCGCATGGCGCGGCTGCGGCAACCCCTGATCGCTGCGATCGAGGGTCTGGCGCTGGGCGGCGGGCTTGAGCTTGCGGCAACCTGCGACCTCCGCATCGGCGGCGTCGACGCCGCATTCGGCATGCCCGAAGCCGACGTGGGCGTGCCGCCGGGGTGGTCCGGCACGCAGCGCCTCGTCCGCACGATCGGGCCTGCGCCGGTCAAGCTGATGGCGCTCGCCGGCGAGCGGCTGGATGCCGCCGCTGCCGAACGTGCCGGCGTGTTGCAACGCACCGTGGCGGCCGGCATGGCCCTCGACGCGGCGCTCGACATGGCCGCGCAAATCGCCGCGCGCGCCCCCATCGCCGTGCAGCTCAGCAAGCAACTCATCAACGCCGCCACAGGAGAAGACACGGAGGCGACGCTCGAGGCCCTTGCGGCCGGTGTCGTCGGCGGCACGCAGGACCTACGCGAAGGGGTGGCGAGCTTCCGCGAGAAGCGGGCGCCTGCCTTTTCGAACCGATGAGCGACGAGGCGACCATGGCGGTGCACCGGATCAAGCACTGCCCGGATTTCGGACCGGCTCCCAATGGAATGCGCGGGACAGCCGGACCAATCGAGTATGAGAAGCGCATTCAAACCAACCGATGGGAGACCTGACATGAGACTCAAATCTTTCCTTGCGGCAGGCGTCGCCGGCGCCGCGATGACCCTTGCGGTGGGGCTGGCTCCCGCCGCCCAGGCCGCTGAAGAAGTCGAGGTCCTGCACTGGTGGACCTCGGGCGGCGAGGCGGCCGCCCTCAACGTCCTCAAGCAGGACCTCGAAGGCCAGGGCGTCACCTGGCAAGATATGCCCGTCGCCGGCGGCGGCGGCTCCGAGGCAATGACCGTGCTGCGTGCGCGCGTCACCGCTGGCAATCCGCCGACTGCGGTGCAAATGCTCGGCTTCGACATTCAGGACTGGGCCGCCGAGGGCGCGCTCGCCGACCTCAATGCCGTTGCAGCGGCAGAGGGTTGGGACGGTGTCGTGCCGGCGGCGCTCCAGCGCTTCGCCAAGTACGACGGCAAGTGGATTTCGGCCCCCGTCAACGTGCACTCGACCAACTGGGTGTGGGCCAACAAGGGGATCATGGACGAGCTCGGCATCGCCGCGCCGACCAGCTGGGACGAGCTGGTCGCCGCCCTCGACGCGATCCAGGGTGCTGGCTACGTCGCCCTCGCCCACGGCGGCCAAGCCTGGCAGGAGGCCACGATCTTCGATGGCGTCCTGATGTCCACCGGCGGGCCCGAGTTCTATCAGCAGTCCATGGTCGATCTTGACCCGGCTGCGCTCGGTTCGGATACCATGAAGACGGTGTTCGATCGCATGGCGACATTGCGCTCCTACGTCGACGACAACTTCTCGGGCCGCGACTGGAACCTGGCCACCGCCATGGTCATCGAGGGCAAGGCCGGCATGCAGATGATGGGTGACTGGGCCAAGGGCGAGTTTCTGAACGCCGGCAAGCAGCCGGGCGTCGACTTCGTCTGCTTCCGCCATCCCGGCACGCAGGGCATGGTGACCTTCAACTCCGACCAGTTCGCCATGTTCGCGGTCGGCGAGGAAGGGCGTTCCGCTCAGGAGAAGCTGGCATCCGCGATCATGTCGCCTTCCTTCCAGTCCGCCTTCAACGTGGTGAAGGGCTCGGTGCCCGCGCGCACGGATGTCTCCGACGAGGCCTTCGACGATTGCGGCAAGAAGGGCATGAAGGATCTGGCGGAGGCCAACGCCAACGGCACGCTCTACGGCTCATTCGCTCACGGGCACGCGTCGCCAGCGTCGGTGAAGAACGCCATCTACGACGTCGTCACCGCCCACTTCAACGGCGAGTTCGATTCCGCGGCCGCCGTCGAGGAGCTGGTGAACGCCGTCGAAGCGGCGATGTAGCAGACCAGGCCGACCGACCCCGGCCTGAACGCCGGGGTCGGCCGGTCGCTCTCCGGGGACAGCGGGGCATGCGGGTGTATCCTTCGTAATGGAATATGGCCGTTACCTTCGCGGTTGGGCGCAGCAGGCGCTGCCCCGACTGGTCCTGGCGCCGAGCTTCGCGGCGATCGTTCTCTTCGTTTACGGCTTTATCGTTTTTACCGCGTACCTCTCGTTCACGAATTCTCGCATCCTGCCCAAGTTCAACCTGATCGGCTTCGAGAACTACGAGAAGCTGTTCGGGCTGCGCCACTGGTCGACGGCGATCGAGAACCTGCTGATCTTTGGCGGGCTCTACATCGCCATCTGCACCGCGATCGGGCTCACGCTCGCGATCCTCCTCGACCAGAAGATTCGCGCCGAGGGCGTGCTGCGCCCCCTCTACCTCTACCCCATGGCCCTCAGCTTCATCGTCACCGGCACGGCGTGGAAGTGGTTCCTCGACCCCGGCATCGGGCTCGAGCAGACGCTGCAAAGCTGGGGCTGGGCCAGCTTCGAGTTCGACTGGATCAAGAACCGCCAGATGGCGATCTACACCATCGTGATCGCCGCGGTCTGGCAGACCTCGGGCTTCGTCATGGCCATCTTCCTGGCGGGCCTGCGCGGCATCGACAACGAGATCATCAAGGCAGCGCAGATCGACGGCGCGTCGAACCTCCGGCTCTACGCGCGGATCATCATCCCGCAGCTCCGGCCCGCCTTCCTCTCGGCTTTCGTCGTCCTCGCCCACATGGCGATCAAGTCCTACGACTTGGTGATTGCGCTGACCGGCGGTGGCCCCGGACGGGCGACCGAGATGCCGGCGACGTTCATGTACTCCTACACCTTCACCCGCAACCAGATGGGCATCGGCGCCGGCTCGGCGGTGATCATGCTAATGATGATTGCAGCCGTCATCGTGCCCTACCTCTATGCCGAGCTGCGGGAGCCGCGTCGTGGCCGCTAACGCGATCGAGACCGCGGTTCGCACAGGCCGGCTCACGCGGGCGCTGATCTATGCGGCGCTCCTGGTCTTCGCCGTCTACTACCTGCTGCCGCTGTTCGTGATGATGGTCAACTCGTTCAAGGAGCTCGACGAGATTCGCGGCGGGAACATGCTGGCGCTGCCCGAGCTCGTGACCATTGCGCCCTGGATCAAGGCCTGGAACCAGGCGCAGATCGGCGTCCAGCCCACCGGCCTCGCGCCCTACTTCCTGAACTCCATCAAGATGGTGGTGCCGGCGGTGGTGATCTCCACACTGCTGGGCGCGCTCAACGGCTACGTGCTCACCAAGTGGCGCTTCCGCGGCGATACCCTCGTCTTCGCGCTGATGCTGTTCGCCTGCTTCATTCCGTTCCAGATCGTGCTCATTCCGATGGCCCGGGTGCTCGGCTTCCTCGGCATCGCCGGCACGACCTGGGGCCTGGTGCTGGTGCACGTGGTCTATGGCCTGGGCTTCACCACGCTCTTCTTCCGCAACTACTACGCGGCCTTCCCGACCGAGCTGGTGAAGGCGGCGCAGATCGACGGCGCCAATTTCCTGCGCATCTTCTATCGCATCCTGCTGCCGAGTTCTGGCCCCATCATCGTGGTCACGGTGATCTGGCAGTTCACCAACGTGTGGAACGATTTTCTGTTCGGTGCCTCGTTTGCGGACTTCGATTCGCAGCCGATGACGGTGGCGCTCAACAATCTGGTGAGCTCGTCGACCGGCGTGAAGGAATACAACGTGCACTTCGCCGGCGCGATCCTGGCGGCAATCCCCACGCTGCTGGTCTATATCGTCGCCGGCCGCTACTTCGTGCGCGGCCTCATGGCCGGCGCGGTCAAGGGATAGGCGGATGTCGTTTCTGGTGGTCAACGATCTCGAGAAGCGCTTCGGCGCGGTCGAGGTGCTCAAGGGCATCAACATCAGCGTGCCGCGCGGCGGTTTCCTAGTGCTGGTGGGGCCGTCGGGCTGCGGCAAGTCGACACTGCTCAACACGATCGCGGGCCTGGAGACCGTGACCGCCGGCGAGATTCTGATCGACGGCGTGCGGGTGAACGAGCTTCACCCCTCGAAGCGCGATATCGCCATGGTGTTCCAGTCCTACGCGCTCTACCCCAACATGAACGTCGCGAAGAACATGTCCTTCGGCATGGAGATGCGGGGCGTGCATAGGGCCGAGCGCCAGCAGGTCGTTGCCAGGGTCGCGGCCATGCTGCAGATCGAGGACTTGCTGCATCGTAAGCCGAGCCAGCTTTCCGGCGGCCAACGCCAGCGCGTCGCCATGGGGCGCGCCCTGGTGCGCGACCCGAAGATCTTCCTGTTCGACGAGCCGCTCTCCAACCTAGACGCCAAGCTCCGCGTCGAGATGCGCACGGAGATTCAGAAGCTGCATCAGCGGCTGGGAACCACCGTCGTCTACGTGACCCACGACCAGATCGAGGCGATGACGCTTGCCACCGTGATCGCTGTGCTGAAGGACGGCGTGCTGCAGCAGGTCGGCACACCGGCCGAGATCTACAGCACGCCGGCCAACATCTTCGTGGCCGACTTCATGGGCTCGCCGTCCATGAATCTGGTGCCGGCGCGTCTCGACCGGGCCAACGGGGCGCTGGTCGTAAGCGTCCAGCGCGCGGACGGCTCGACCACGGTGCTGCCTCTCCACGAGCCTTCCGCCGCTGCCGAGGCCTTCGTCGGCCGCGACGTGATTCTGGGTCTCCGGCCCGAGAGCATTGACGACGCCCCCGCCGCCGACGCCGATGGCGCCCGGCGCCATCCGCTCGAAGCTCATGTGGAGGTCACGCAACCCACCGGCGCCGATACGCTGGCGATGATCAGGTTGGGCGGCAGGGAGGCCGTGGCTCGGCTTCGGGCCGAGACCGGCGCCCGCGCCGGGGAGCGCCGCAGGTTCATGGTCGACATGTCCAAGGCGGTGTTGTTCGACCCGGAGACCGAGGAGAGACTCTGAGCCGGTGTCCGGGGGTTTCGATGTCGTCATCATCGGGTCCGGCGTGGGCGGCGGCTGCATCGCACACGTTCTGGCTCCCACCGGCGCCCGCATCGTGATCCTCGAGCGCGGCTCGCGGCTGCCGCGCGAAGACCGCAACTGGGATCCCGAGTCGGTCTACGCCGATGCCGTTTACAAGTCAGACGAGCGCTGGGTCGACGGCAATGGCCACACCTTCCGGCCGGGGCAATTCTACTACGTGGGCGGCCATACGAAGGTGTTCGGCGCCACCATGTTCCGCTTCCGCCGCGAGGATTTTGAGGCCATGGAGCACGCTGGCGGGCTGTCGCCGGCCTGGCCCATCGACTACGACACTCTGGAGCCCTATTACGCCCGCGCCGAGCGTCTCTTTGGCGTGCACGGCGAGGCGGGCGCTGACCCGACGGAGCCGCTGCGCTCGGACCCCTATCCGCATCCACCGCTCCGCCACAATCCGGTGATCGCCGAGGTCGCCGAACGGTTGCGCGCCCAAGGCCTGCATCCGTTTCCGATGCCGTCTTCGGTGCAAGACCACGAGGGCGGTGCCTGCGTGCGCTGCAACACCTGCGACGGATTCCCCTGCCGCCTGAGCGCCAAGGGCGATGCAGAGACCCGGCTTATCGACCCGGTGCTGCAGCACGAGAACGTGGCGCTGCGAACGGGGGCGCAGGTGGTCCGCCTGCACGCGGACGCGGCCGGCCGGCGGCTCGTCGCCGCCGAGCTGCGCGATGGCTCGGAGGTCCGAGGCGATCTTTTCGTGCTGGCGGCGGGCGCCGTCAATAGCGCCGCGATCCTGCTTCGCTCGGTGCACCCGACGTACCCCAACGGCCTTGCTAATGCGTCCGGCATGGTCGGGCGCCACTACATGAACCACAACTGCACGGCGGTGATGGCCATCAGGCCGCTCAGGGCCAACCGGGAACCCTTCCAGAAGACGCTGGCGCTCAACGACTTCTATCTCGGCGACGGCGCGGGTGGCCCGCCGCTCGGCAACATCCAGCTTCTCGGCAAGATCATGGAGCCGATGCTGCGCAACGAAATCCGCCGCGTGCCGCGTTGGGCGCGGGCCTGGCTCGCAGCCCACAGCGTCGACTGGTACGCCATGTCGGAAGACCTGCCGCATCCCGAGAGCCGGGTGAGGGTGCAGGGTGACGGCACCATCGTCCTCGACTGGCGCCGGACCAACATGGCCGCCCACAAGACGCTGGTCGCCAAGACACGCCGGATGCTGCGCGCGGCGGGCTTTCCCATCGTGCTGAGCAAGGCGTTCTCCAAGGAGACGCCGTCGCACCAATGCGGCACTGTGCGCTTCGGCCACGACCCGGCCGAGGCGCCGCTCGATTCCTTCTGCAAGGCGTTCGACCTGGACAATCTATACGTCGTCGATGCCTCCTTCTTTCCTTCGTCGGCCGCCGTCAATCCCGCGCTCACCGTCGCCGCCCAGGCGCTGCGCGCCGGCGAGCACATCGCGTCGACCGCGCTGCACTAGCGGGTCCCATGACCGATACCTCGATCTCTACGCTCGACAGCCGCCCCGTCGCGCTCGTCACCGGCGCCCGGCGCGGTATCGGCGCGGCCATCGCCGTCGGGATGGCCGCAACCGGATGCGACGTGGCCTACACCGATCTCCCGCCGGCAGAGGCCGACGATCCGGTGCTACGCGGCATCGAGGCGGCCGGCGGCCGGGCGCTCTACGTCCAGAGCGACCTCGCCGATCTCGAAGGCCACAACCCGTTGGTCGAGAGCGTGGTCGACTGGGGCGGCGGGCTCGACGTGCTGGTCAACAACGCAGGCATCGTGTGGCCCCGGCGCGGCGATATGCTGACGACGACGCCGGAGGCCTTTGACCGGGTCATGGGGATCAACCTCCGGGGCACATTCTTTCTCAGCCAGTGCGTCGCCAAGTGGATGGTGGCGCACCCACGCACCGACGGCTTCCGCCGCAGCATCGTCAGCATCGGCTCGGTCAGCGCGGAGATGGCCACGCCGGAGCGCAGCGAGTACTGCATCTCCAAGGCAGGGCTCGCCATGCTCACCAAGCTGCTGGCGCTGCGCCTCGCCGACGAAGATGTCTCGGTCTTCGAAGTGCGGCCCGGCATCATCCGCACCGACATGACCGCGAGCGTCAAGGACAAGTACGACCGCGCCATTGCCGGCGGGCTGACTCCGATCCGGCGATGGGGCGAGCCGGCGGATGTCGCGCGCGCGACCGCTGCCCTGGTGCGCGGCGACTTCGCATTCGCCACCGGCAGCGTCGTCCACGTCGACGGCGGCCTCTCAATCCAGCGGCTCTGACCGTGCGCGCCTACGACTACGTCATCGTGGGCGCGGGGCCTGCCGGCTGCTGTCTCGCGGCGCGGCTTTCCGAAGACCCGGCCGTCTCCGTCTTGCTGCTGGAGGCTGGCGGCAGCGACCGGCACCCCTACATCCGCGCACCCGCCGGCTTCGCCAAGCTGACCGGCACGTCCCACACCTGGGGCTATTCCACGGCGCCCCAGCGCGAGTTCGACGGGCGTGCGATGTGGTACCCGCAGGGGCGCGTGCTGGGCGGCGGCAGCTCGATCAACGCCATGATCTACGCGCGTGGCAACGCCAGGGACTACGACGCCTGGGCCGAGGCGGGCTGCGCCGGCTGGGGTTACGCCGACGTGCTGCCCTACTTCAAGCGGCCCGAGGACAACGAGCGCTTCCACAACGACTACCACGGCTCCGGCGGTCCCCTTGGAGTCAGCGACCCTGTCCGCCCCTTGCCGATATCGGCCGCATTCGTGCGCGCGGCGCAGCAGGCCGGGCTGCCCTTCAACCCCGACTTCAACGGCGCGGTGCAGGAGGGCTGCGGCTACTATCAGGTGACCAACCGCGACGCCCGGCGTTGCAGCGGGTCCGACGCCTATCTCCGGCCCGCGATGGCGCGGCCCAACCTCACGGTAGAAACCCGCACTATGGCGACCCGCGTGGTCGTCGAGAACGGCCGCGCGGTCGGGGTCGACCACGGCCGCCGCGAGAGGACCGCGCGCGTGCGGGTCGAACGCGAGATCATCGTCAGCGCAGGCGCCATCGGCTCGCCCAGGCTGCTGATGCTCTCCGGTATCGGCCGGGGAGATGAATTGAATGCGCTGGGCATCGACGTGGTTCACGACCTGCCCGGCGTCGGGCAGAACCTGCAGGACCACTTCGACGTCTACGTGGTGAGCGAATGCCGCGGCGACTTCAGCTACGACAAGGTCAAGCAGCCCCACCGCACCCTCTGGGCCATCCTGCAGTACGTGGTGCTGCGGCAGGGACCGATCGCGTCGACGCTGATCGACGCCGGCGGGTTCTGGTACGCCGACGCGCAAGCCAGATCGCCCGACATTCAGCTTCACTTCGTGCTGGGCTCGGGCCTGGAGCACGGCCTCGCCAAGCTTAAGAACGCCGGCGTCACCCTCAACTCGTGCTTCACCCGGCCGCGAGCGCGCGGCACGGTGACGCTGCGGGATTCCGATCCGCGCTCGCCGCCCGTGATCGACCCCAACTATTGGGGCGACGCTTACGATCGCGAGATGTCGCTCAGGGGCTTCAAGCTCGCGCGCGAGATCATGGCGCAGGACGCGTTCCGCCCCTTCATCCTGTGCGAGCGCTATCCGGGCCCATACGTGCGGAGCGACGCCGACATCGCCGCCTACGCCCGCAAGGTGGGCAAGACCGACTACCACCCGGTCGGCACCTGCAAGATGGGCTCCGACGACATGGCGGTGGTGGATCCTGCGTTGAAGGTACGTGGGCTGGACGGCTTGCGCGTCATCGACTCGTCCGTCATGCCGTTCGTGCCCAGCAGCAACACCAACGCGCCGACGATCATGGTGGCGGAGAAGGGCGCCGACCATGTACGCGGCCTGATCTGACGGTTGGGTGACACGATGACGGCTCTCGCGATCCATCTCCCCGACAAGACGGGCCGTCTGGCCGCCTACGAGTTGAAGGCCACACCGATCGAGACGCCGGCCGGCCCGCACCGCTTCAACCGCACGGCGTTTGCGGCGGTGCATGTCGTGGCCGATCCGTTCGCGGCACAGGAGCCCAATCTGAGTCCGGCGATTGATTGGGACGCCACGCTGGCCTTCCGCCGCCACGTTCTTGATCTCGGGCTCGGCGTCGCGGAGGCGATGGACACGGCCCAGCGCGGCATGGGCCTCGACTGGCCTGCCGCCAGGGCGCTGATCGAGCGCTCGCTCGCCGCTGTGGCGCCAGCGGAGCGGGAGCGCATCGTCTGCGGCGTCGGCACCGACCACCTCGACCCCGCCGAGGCACGCGCGCCCGACGGCGTTGTCGCCGCCTACCTGGAGCAGCTCGCTGCCGTGCAGAAATCGGGTGGGCGGGTCGTCCTCATGGCGAGCCGCGCGCTGGCCCGCATCGCGACCGGCCCCTCCGACTACGAGGCCGTCTACGCCCGCGTGCTGGCCGAGGCCGACGAGCCGGTGATCCTGCACTGGCTGGGGGAGATGTTCGACCCGCAGCTCGCGGGCTACTGGGGCGCAGCGGAGTTCCCGCCCGCGCTCGAGACGGCGCTGGCCGTGATCCACGCCAACGTCGCCAGGATCGACGGGATCAAGCTCTCCCTGCTGGACGAGCGCAAGGAAATCGAGATGCGTCGGCGCTTGCCCGATGGCGTCAGGATGTATACGGGCGACGACTTCAGCTACCCGGCGCTGATCGAAGGTGACGACCAGGGCCACAGCGACGCGCTGCTGGGTATCTTCGATCCGATCGCGCCGGCTGCCTCGGCGGCTCTCTCCGCGCTGGCGGAGAACGACCCGACGACATACCACCGGCTGCTGGCGCCGACCGTTCCGCTGTCGCGCCTGATCTTCCGGGCACCGACCCAGCACTACAAGACGGGCGTCGTGTTTCTGGCCTACCTCAACGGCTTCCAGGACCATTTCGTGATGATCGGCGGCGCGCAGGCGATGCGGCCGCTGCCCTACTTCACCGACCTGTTCCGCCTGGCCGATGCCGCCGGCCTGCTGCGCGACCCCGAACGCGCCGTCGCACGCATGCGCTCGTTCCTCCGCCTTTATGGGGTCGAGGCGTGATTGGGCGAGCCATTCCATCACGTCGGACGCCGCAGCAACCGGCCACTTCAGACATGGCCTCGCCTAAAGCGCTCAACTAACATTCACGCCTGACAACCCAGCGGGAACCGCCATACCCGCTTCGACATGACCGGCGTGCAAATTTGCAAGAGAGGGAGAGAGAACCATGAAACTGCTCAAGATCTGCGCCCTGGCCGTCGCCGGGATACTTTTTGCCGCATCCGCGAGCGCCGACTACGAGGGCGTTCCCCGCACCTTCCTGTGGAACCCCGGCAGCGTCGACATCTACGACGCGGCCGAGCACAAGAAGGACGGCCCTTACGTCATCGGCTTCTCGAACGCGAGCCTCTCCAATCCCTGGCGCGTGGCCATGCTGCACGGCATCGAGGCCGCCGCCGAGCGCAACAAGGACAAGCTGGAGCGCTTCATCATCACCGATGCCAACGACAACCCCTCCAAGCAGGCCGCCGACATTCAGGACCTGCTCGCCCAGGGCGTCGACATCCTCCTGGTCAGCCCGGCGACCGCCGAAGCGCTCGATCCCGCATTGCGGCGGGCGAACAAGAGCGGCGTTCCGATCGTTCTGGTGGACCGCGAGGTCACGTCGAAGGACAGCTACATCACCTTCGTCACCGCCTCCGACCAGGCGCTGGGGCGCATCTCCGCCCAGTGGCTGGCCGAGACGCTCAACTTCGAGGGCAAGGTCGTAATGCTGGGCGGCCTGGCCGGAGCGTCGCCGGCTGAGAACCGGATCAAGGCGGCGCACGAAGTCTTCAACCAGTATCCCGGCATCGAGGTTCTGGAGGTCCAGTACACCTCGTGGTCGCCGGCCAACGGCAAGACGATCATGTCCGCCCTGATCCAGAAGTACGGCCAGGATATCGCCGGCGTCTGGGCCGATTCCGGCCTGCAGGGCTCGGGCTCGATCGAGGCCTTCCTCGCCGCCGGCTACGAGGCCGGCGCGATTCCGCCGCACACCGGCGGGGACTTCAACGCGATGTACCAGCTGAGCGTGCAGAACCAGGTGCCGATGGTGGGCATCGACTACCCGCCGGCCATGGGCGCGGTGTCGTTCGAGCTGCTGTTCGATGTGCTGGCCGGCAAGGGCATTCCGCGCCGGATCGAGGTGAACCAGCAGATCGTCGTCTCCGAGGGCGCGGAGACCGCGTCGGTCCAGGCGGATGTCTACGTCAAGGACTATGCCCTGATGGACAAGCCTGGCTCGGTGATCATGTCTAGCGGCGTGGGCCCCGATTACGATCCGGAGACCTTCTCGGCCGACTATCCGAGGTAAAGCGCCGACAAATGGCAGACGGCCCCGCCGCGCCCGCTGCGGGGCCGTTCGCCACGGCGGCCGGATGGCGTCCCCCGGAGGAAAGGCGACATGGCTGATCCGGTGCTTGCCGCACGGGGCTTGACCAAATCCTTCGGCAGCAACGAGGTCCTCCGCAACGTCGATTTCGAGGTCATTGCCGGGCGCAACATCGCGCTCTGCGGCGAGAACGGCGCCGGCAAGTCGACCCTCATCAAGCTCATGACCGGCGTCTATACGCCGTCGGCCGGGCAGGTCCTGTTGGACGGCGAACCGGTGGCCTTCGCCGGGCCGAAGGAGTCGATTGCCGCCGGCATCGCCGTCGTCCACCAGGAGTTCTCGACCATCTCGGCGCTCACGGTGGCCGAGAACGTGTTTTTGGAGAAGGAGCCGCGCAACCGGCTCGGCCTGGTCGACCGGCGCACGCTTCGCTGGGACTGCGCGGGCCTGCTCCAGGAGCTGGGCATCGATCTGGACCCCGACACGACGCTCGACCGGCTCAGTGTGGCCGAGGCGCAGATGGTGGAAATCGCCAAGGCGCTTCGGTCCAGGGCCCGCGTGCTGATTCTGGATGAGCCGACGGCGGTGCTCTCGCACCGGGAAATCGATCATCTGTTCCGGATTCTGCGCGACCTGCGGGATCAGGGGATGGGGCTGGTCTACGTCTCGCACCGCCTGGACGAGATCTTTGAAGTCTGCACCGACATCTGCGTCCTGAAGGATGGCGACGTCACCTCGTCGGGGCCGATCGCCGACTATGACCACGACAGGGTTGTCGCCGCCATGGTCGGCCGCAGCCTGGGCGAGCTGTTCCCGCCCAAGAGCGGGCCGGCGGCCGACGCGGAACCGGCGCTCTCGCTGCGCGGCCTCGTCGCAGAGGGTAGCGCGGCGCCGATCGACCTGGATCTCCGCCCCGGCGAGATCGTGGGGCTGGCGGGCCTGGTCGGCTCCGGGAGAACCGAGCTCGCGCTCGCGATCTTCGGCGCGGCGCGCGGCAGCGGCGCCGTCGAGCTCTCAGGCAAGGCCTACAGCAGGCGCTCGCCCGGCCGCAGCCTCGCCGGCGGTCTCGCCATGCTGACGGAAGACCGCAAGGCCAACGGCCTCTTCCCCGAAGCCTCGGTCGCCTGGAACTTCGCGGCATCGACGCTGGGCAAAGGCGCCCAGGCGCTCGCGCTGTCTCCGCGCAACGAGGAGGAGCGCTCCCGCTCCGTCGTCGAGCGCTTCAAGGTCGTCGTGGATCATGTCGGGCAGCCCATCTCGGCGCTCTCCGGCGGCAACCAGCAGAAGGTGCTGATCGGCCGGCTCTTGGAAAATACCCCGAAGGTTCTGCTTCTCGATGAGCCGACCCGCGGCGTGGATGTCGCCACCAAGGCGGAGATCTACCGCACCCTGCGCCGCCTGGCCGAAGAGGGCGTGGCCGTCCTGGTCATCTCCTCCGAGCTGATCGAGGTCGTCGGGTTGTGCGACCGCGTCCACGTCATGCGCGACGGTGCGCTGGTCGCGGAACTGATAGGCGCCGCCATTACCGAGGACGGAATCATGGCGGTGGCCGCCGCCGCGACGGGTGGCGTCGCGCCCCGACCGAATGTCTGACCTCGCGCGCGCGGTCCGCTTTCAGAACGTCCACCTGGCGATCATCGGGCTGATCGCGGCGGTCTTCATCGTCGGCGTGTTCTCGTCGGACCGCTTCGTCACCGTGCTCAACATCGCAAACGTGCAGGACCAGCTGGTGGCGCTCGCGCTGGTTGCGCTGGCCCAGACGGTGGTGATCCTGTCGGGCGGCATCGACCTCTCCTTTGCTGGGTTGCTGGGCCTCCTCTCGGTGCTGTTCGCCACCTTCGCCGGGTCCGATCCGGCAACCTTCACCGCCGCCTATATCGCCATCCTCGCGCTCGGCACGGCGATCGGTGCGGTCACCGGCGGGATCGTCGCCTTCAGCGGCATTCATCCCCTGATCGTGACGCTCGCGACATCGACCATCATGGCGGGCGCGGCGCTGCTCCATACCAAGCAACCCTCCGGCTCCGTGCCGATCTTCTTCGAAGACATCGTCTACGCCCGATTCTTCGGCTTCCTGCCGTGGGGAACGCTCTTCGTCGTCGCGGCCTATGTGATCGTCGGCTTCGTGCTCTGGCGCACCCGCTTCGGCATCCGCGTCTACGCCATCGGCGATGACGAGCGGGCGGCGACGATCTCCGGTGTCCCGGTCAGGCTGACCAAGGTGCTGATCTATGCGCTCTCCGGCTTCATCGTCGCGCTGGCCGCAATCTACCTGGTGGGCCGGTTCGGCGTGGGCGATCCGCGCGCCGGAATCGGGTTCGATTTGCGGTCGATCACACCGGTGATCGTGGGCGGTACCCTGCTCGCCGGCGGGCGCGGCGGT
Source organism: Alphaproteobacteria bacterium (assembly GCA_022826345.1). The sequence goes on along the minus strand of JAJDVB010000090.1, from coordinate 8,928 downwards.
GTGCTGGGCACGTTCCTGGCCGTCATCCTGCTCGCCCTTCTGGCGAACGTGCTGAACTTCCTGAACGTCTCGAACTTCTACCTGTGGATCGTGGAAGGCGTCATCATCGTCGTCGCCGTCTCGCTCTTCGTCGTGAGGGCGCGGTCATGATGGCGCGGCTCCTCGGCGGCACGGGGACGGTCAGGGGCCGGAAAACCCGCGAAATCCTGCTGCTGCTGGCGTTCCTCATCCTGATCTGGGGAATCACGACGGTCCTCTCGCCGCGCTTCCTGAGCGTCAAGAACATCACCGATATCCTGATCCAGGCCGCGCCGCTCGGCTTCGTCGTCATCGGCCAGATGATCGTGATCGTGGTGCGCGGCCTCGACCTCTCGGTGGCCTCGATCATGGCGACGGCAGCGGTGCTCTCCATCGGCGTCTTCGACAACACCGCGACCGCCTTCGTCGCCGCCTTGCTGCTCGGTGCCCTGGTGGGCGGCGTCAACGGCTATCTCGTGAGCTACCGACGGGTGACTCCGTTCCTCGCGACGCTCGCGACGATGATCGTGCTGCAGGGCATCCGCTTCGCCTACACCAAGGGGGCGCCTAGCGGCTCGCTGCCGGATACCTTCCGATACCTGGCGACGGGCGATGTCGGCGGCGTGCCGGTGGTCCTGATCGTGCTGATCGGGGTTGCGTTCGTGGCCCACTGGATGCTTGAGCGCAGCGTTCCCGGCCGGCAGCTCCTGCTCTACGGCGACAATCCCGAAGCCGCCCACATGAGCGGCCTGCCGGTCAAGCGCATCGTGATCTCGGCCTACGTGATCTCCGGCGTTCTCGCCGCGATCGCCGGCCTCTTTCTCGTCGGTTACGTGGGGATCGTCGACAACTGGACCGGCCAGGGCTACGAGCTCGACAGCATCGCGGCGGCGGTGATCGGCGGCGCCTCCTTGCGCGGCGGTAAGGGCAGCGTGATCGGCGCCCTGCTGGCGGCGCTGATCCTGGTCTCGCTCTTCAACATCGTGGTGATTCTGGGACTCTCCATCGAGTTCCAGATGGTGGTGAAGGGCGCGCTGATACTGCTAGCGGCAGCCGTCTACATCCGCCGCACCCGCGAGTGACGCTCGCTGGAGCAACCGCCCCGCTCCGCCCCCCTGCTGAAGGCGGTCGGTGCTCCGGACGCGGCGCTCAGGCCGCCGTGTCGAACCAGATCGTGACCGGGCCGTTGTTGACCAGGTGGACCTGCATCTCCTGCCCGAAGCGTCCGGTCTGGACCGGCACGCCGTGCTCCGCGAGGGAGGCGGCGAAGAGCTCGTAGAGGCGCTCGCCCTCATCCGGGGGCGCGGCGTAGGAGAAGCCCGGCCGGTTGCCGCGGCTCGTGTCGGCGGCAAGGGTGAACTGGCTCACCACCAGGGCACTGCCCTCGCTCGCCAGCACTGAGAGGTTCATCTTGCCGGGCTCGCTCTCGAAAATGCGCAGGTTGGCGGTTTTGCGTGCCAGAAACTGCGCCTGCTCGTCGCCGTCCCCCTGCATCGCGCAGACCAGAACCAGCATGCCGTTGCCGATCTCGCTGACAGTCTCGCCGGCGATATCGACGCGGGCCTCGGAGACCCGCTGGATCAGCGCCCTCATGAGTCGATCGGCGCGTAATAGGTGCGGACGGGCGCCTCAGCGAGCAGTGCCAGGAAGTCGTCCAGCGCATTGGCCTCTTCCAGGGCGGCGAGGCTGGCCTTGTGCGCCTCCACCGAGGTCCATTCCTCGACGATGATCAGCTTGTCCGGCGCGCCGGCATCCACCACGAGCTCGACGCGCAAGCAGCCCTCCAATCCGGGGTTCTCGCCCACGAAGGGCGTGAGCATGTCGACCACCTCCTGCCCCTTGCCGGGCTTCGCGGTCGCCCGCACCAACACCAGCACGCTCATCGTCCTCTCCCTAGCAAGAACGGCAGGCGCCGGGAGGCCGGGGCTGTGCGCCTCGGCCCCGCGACGCGATTACATGGCTATATAGCGTGCTGGCCTGCTGGGCTACCCGTAATAGCCGCCGTCCTCCATCAGCCGCCGCGTGCGGTCGTCCATGGCCTTGAGCGCAGCCTCGATGTCCTTCTCGCCGTTGACAAAGTCGGCGCACTCCTCGCCCATGAGCGCCTGGATCGCGTTGGCCTCCGGGATCTGCATGAGATAGGGCACCGTGTACGGGAAGGCGCGGTAGAGACCCGCGAGGAAGTTGTGGTCCTGATTGCGCGCCAGGATCGAGGCCCGCGCCGGCTGCGCGCCCGCCGCAACCTTGGCGTCGCCGATGGCGGGATCGGTGTAGTCGCCCGAGTTGAAGTACTGCATCCAGGCGAAGGCCGCCTCCTTGTTTTCGCCGCCGGAATTGATGAACTGCCCGAGCCCGCCCATCTGCGGCTTGTGATCGCTGCCCGGGCTCTTGCCCTTGGGCGGCAGATCGACGTGCATCACCTCGTGGAACTCGGTGAAGCCTGGGTCGTTCAGCACCGCGGTGCCCCAGTTCAGAGGGCCGTAGACGGCGGTGCCGTTGGCCATGGCCTTGTTCACCTCGTCCTCGGTGGCGTTGGCGCTGACCGGATGCGCGTACTTCATGAGCTGCTCGATGACGCGCATCGCCTCGTATCCCGCGTCGGTCGCGAAGGCCGGGTTCCACCCGCCCGGCTCCATCTTGTCGAACCACCAGCCGCCGCAAGTCGCGTGCACGCCCCAGAACACGGTGCCGGCCCAGGCGCCGCGCTGGAAGCAGGAGACGAAGCCGTACTGGTCCTGATCTGGCGCGTTCAGCTCCTGCGCGGCGCTGATCGCGTCGTCCCAGGTCATTGGTAGAGCGATGCCCGCCGCGTCGAAGACGTCCTTGCGGTAGAAGGTCGTCATGACGTTGCCGTCGTCGGTGAGCCCGTGAAGCTCGCCGTCGCCCGACGGGATGCGATAGAGGTCGCTGACCTGCTTCGGCACGTCGGTGAGGTAGTCGTCGCGCCAGCCGGGATCCTTGGCGAGGTGATCCTCGATCGAATCCATGGCGCCGGTGGCGTGGATGGCGGGGAACCGTCCCCAGTCGATGTAGGTGCAGTCGAAGTCCGCCGATTTGACCGCCATGCGGGCGATCACGGTCTGGAAGAAGTCCGAGATCGGCTGGCCGGCGAAGTTCACCTCGACGTTGGGATAGACCTTGTTGAAGAGCGGCTGCACCGCCCGCTGGGTGTCGCCCCAGCGCTTGCCCTCGGCGAAGTAGAGGGTGATCTGGCCGCCGACGTCGGCGAAGACCTCCCTGGGCTCGTAGGTCGCCGCGATGGCGCCCACCGCCGCCGCCGTGCTCGCCTGCAGAAACCGGCGCCTGGTCAGCCAATTCTTTCGATCGGCCGCAACCTGCGCCTCGATCGATTGCCGCGCCTCATGATCACGATCATTCATGATCCGCACTCCCTGGTTATCGGTTATCGAGTTTCTTGTGCCGGGAGGCGCTCTCGGCGTCCTTCGCGACGCCGCTCAACCGGAATGTGCTACGTGGCTCTCCCGGCCTGATGGCCTGAACCGTAGCACGGGGGGCGCGAGAGTGGCGAGCGCAAGAGCATTTCCGTTTCACACGAAAACGCTCTCGTAGTTTATCGGTCGCGGCCTGTCGCGCGTCCGTGAAAGAGGGACGCGCTCCGAACCACGGTGTACCATCGGCGCGGCCGAGGACAGGAGGAGACGGGTGACGAGCCGATCCGCCCAGGAGGAAACGGCGACCGGCGCGACGTTTAGGCTCGGGCGCTGGGTCGCCGAGGCGCCGCGCATGTGGAGCGAGGAGGCGGAGCGCCGCGCGGCGAGCGCCTTCGTGGATACGGTGGCCTGCATGCTGGCCGGCGCAGACGATCCGGCCCCGCGCGCGGCTTACGCCGGCGTCGCGCGCTGGGGCACGGGCTGCGCGACGGTCGCTGGGACGCCGCACCGGCTCGCAGCACCCTGGGCCGCGCTGGTCAACGGCACGGCGGCCCATGCGCTGGACTACGACGATATCCTGGAGATCAGCAACGCCCACGTCAGCGCGGTGCTGGTGCCGGCGCTGCTGGCGCTCGGGCAAGAGCGGGACGCCGACGGCGCGGCTTGCGTGGACGCCTTCATCGTAGGCGTCGAGGTCATGGCCCGGCTCGGCGAAGCGCTCAACACGGCCCACTACTTCAAGGGCTGGCACACCACGTCGACCCTGGGCGCACCCGCCGCTGCCGCCGCCTGCGCCCGGCTGCTCCGCCTCGATGCCGGGCGAACGACCGCGGCGCTCAGCCTCGCCACCAGCCTTTCCTCCGGCAGCAAGCGGCAGTTCGGCACCATGGCGAAGCCGCTCCACGCCGGGCTCGCGGCCAAGAACGGGATCATGGTAGCGGCCCTCGCGGAGTCCGGCGTCACCGCCGCGGAGGACGCCTACGAGGGCGCGCGCGGCTTCGCCGACCTCTTCGCCGGCGTGCCGCGCGAGCGGCTGGAGGGGGCGGTTGCGAATTTCGGCGTGCCGCCCGCGATCGAGCGCCATGGGCTCTGGCAGAAGGTCTATCCCTGTTGCGGCAGCGTCCATCGCCCCCTCGATGCCCTGCTCGATATGCGGGGGGACGGTGGTCTGCGGCCACAGGCGGTGGCCGGGATCGACGCGCTGGTGGCGGAGGTCGAGATGCACAACCTGCCTTACACCGCGCCCGCCGATGCCATGCAGGCGCGCTTCAGCCTGCCCTATCTGCTGGCGAGCGCTCTGGTCGACGGCCGGCTCGCGCTCGACGCCTTCACCGCAGACGCGCTGGCGCGGCCGGACGTGCGCACGCTGATCCCCATGATCCGCATGCGCCCGGACCCGGATCAGCCCGGCGGTGTCAACGCCGGCGCGGTGGCGCTGCAGGCGACGGTCACGGTGCGGCTCGCGGGCGGGAATGAGCGCTCGCGCACGGTGCAGGAGCCGAGAGGCCATCCGTGCAGGCCGCTCGGCCGCGACGCGCTCCATGCCAAGTTCGTGGACTGCACGGGGAGCGCCCTGCCGCCCGCCGACCACGATGCCGCCTTCGAGGCGCTGGACGGGCTCGGCTCGGCGGGCAGCCTGGATGCAGTTGCGAGCCACCTGGGAGCAAGCCATGGCCAAGGCTGATGCGAGCACGCCCGACGCCGCGGCCTTCACCAAGGCGGCCACGGTGTTCGACTGCCTCGGGCTCTTCTACGTGCTCGACGAGCCCTACGCGACCCGCTGCCTGGAGGCCGGCGTCAACGTCTGCAATGTGACCTTCGCGCTGGAGAGCACGTGGGACCAGACCATGAGCGCCGTGGACGAGGGCTTTGGCAAGATCGAGGCCAGCCCCGTACTCGCGCTCGCCCGCAACCGGGCGGAGATCGACGCGGCGTTGGCAGCCGGCCGGCTCGCGGTGGTCCCCGGCACGCAAGGCTCCAGCATGATCGGCAAGGAACTCGCGCGCGTCGGCATCCTGGCGCGTTTGGGTTTCCGCTTCTTCGGCCTCGCGTATACCGGCGCCACCCTCTTCGCCGACGGCTGCGGCGAGAAGCGCGACGCGGGCCTCAGCTTCCTCGGTGAGGAGCTGATCGCAGCGGTGAACGAGACGCCGATGATCCTCGACCTCTCCCACACCGGCCACCGCTCCCGCGCCGAGGCGGTGCCGCTCGCCCGCGCGCCGGTCTGCACCCACTCCAACGCCTGGCACCATGTGCCCAACGACCGCAACACCAAGGACGAGACGGTGCAAGCCATCGTCGCCAAGGGCGGCATGATGGGCGCCTGCTGCCTGCCGCTCTCGGTGAGCCCGGTGGACCAGACCCTCGACCGTCTGATCGACCACATCGACCACTTCAAGGCGCTGGTGGGCGCGGAGCACATCGGCATCGGGCTCGACTTCACCGAGGCCTACCAGGAGGCCAAGACCGTGCTGCCGGAATCGATCCGCTGGCGCACGCTCCGCCCCGACATCTTCGGGCCGGTCGAGGCCTTCGTGACTCAAAGCTATCCGGCGGGCCTCGCCAGCATCGCCGAGCTGCCCAACCTCGCCGGGCGGCTCTTCGAGCGCGGCTATAGCGAGGACGAGGTTGCCGGAATCCTGGGTGTAAACTGGCTCCGCACGTTCACCCGCTTCGTGGGCTGAGCTCCTGGCACGACGCCTCAGCCCCTCGCGCTTCGCGGGATGCCGGATCGGCGCGGAGTCTCACCGCGCCGCGCTCTCACACCGCCATGCCCGGACTTGATCCGGGCATCCATGTCAACCGGGTTGCGGCGGAGAGACGTGGATGGCCGGGACACCCCCGGACTTGATCCGGGGGCCGGCCATGACGAGCAGGGGCGCCGGGCGATTGCCAAAGAATGCCTCGAACGGGACTCCGCTCAGCCCCGCGCGGCGCTGGCCTGGGCGGGGCGTGCGGGTTGTTTGAAGCGGGGCATGACCTCCTCGGCGAAGAGCCGCATGTTGCGCAGCACCTTCTCTTGGCTTAGGCCGCCGAAGCCCATGAAGTTCATGAGCTGCCCGACGCCGCCCTCGTCCCGCATCCAGCGGACCTTCTCGGCGACCGCGTCGGGCGTGCCGAACATGCCGAGGTTGTCGTAGACCTCCTCGAACGGCACCACGTCGAGCCATTCCAGGATGTCGTTGTAGTTCGCGTATTGCGCGGCGACCTTGCTGCGGTCGCGCTCGCCCCAGATCTTGGCGGCGGTGCGGATGTACCACATGACGTGGTTCTCCATGTCGGCCTTCACCGCCGCGTCGCTCTCGCCCACGTAGACGAACTCGTTGTGGGTCATGCGCAGGTCGGTGCGGCCTGATTGCGCGCAGAGCCGGTGCCAGACGTCGAAGTAGTTGGTCTTGAGGGTTTCGTAGGGGCAGAGATAGGGGCCGATCAGGCCGTTGATGCCGCGATCGATGACCTTCTGCACGGTGTAGTCGCTGAGCGCCGCCTGCCAGAGCGGCGGGTGCGGCTTGGTCAAGGGCTTGGGCAGGACCTCGATCTCGGGGAAGCGCCAGAACTGGCCGTCGTAGGCGAAGCGCTCCTCGGTCCAGGCGCGCCTGAGAATGTCGAGCGCCTCGCTGAAGCGCTGCTCGGCCTCGTCCATCGGCACGTCGAAGCCCTTGAACTCGGCCGGCTGGTTGCCGCGCCCGATTCCGACATCGACCCGGCCGCCGGAGAGGTGATCGAGGGTGGCCCAGTCCTCCGCCACGCGCAGCGGGTGCTGAAACGGCAGGACCACGACCGCAGTGCTGATGCGGATGCGGGAGGTGCGCTCGATCGCCTGGGCCGCGAGGACCGGCACCGCCGCGCGGCCATACTGGCTGAAATGGTGCTCGGTGAACCAGACCGCGTCGTAGCCCAGCTCCTCGGCGACCTCGATCTGCTCGATGAGCGTGTCGAAGGGCTCGGGGTCGCCGTCCCGGACCGCCGGCACGAGAATCAGCGAGAATTCCATGAACGCCTCCCGGATTCGGTGCAGCCGCGCGCGCTGCGCGGTTGACCCGCCGCTCCCTTCACCCTAGATGCCAGGAGAGCGGCCGCGGTGTTCCGCTGAGCATGGCGGTGCGTGTCGCCTGAGGCAATGGTTGGGCGATGTCGGGGTAGCGGCTGGCTGGCGGGCGCCGGGCTGGTTATGGTCCGCGCTGCGCGGCTCGCCGCGCAGAATTGCAGGGAGTATTATGGTCGAGCGTCCAGGCGCCCTCGGGCGCTATCCCCAAACCCGCATGCGCCGCAACCGGCGCGAAGACTGGTCGCGTCGGCTCACGGCGGAGACGGTGCTGACGACGGGCGACCTGATCTGGACCGTGTTCACCTGCGAGGGCGAGGGCAGGCGGGAGCCGGTGGGCTCCATGCCCGGCATCGACCGGCTCAGCGCCGACGTGCTCGCCGAAGAGGCGCGCGGGGCCTACGACCTCGGCATCCCGGCGCTCGCGGTCTTCCCGCAGACGCCGCAGGCGGCCAAGAGCCCCGACGGCGACGAGGCCCTCAACCCGGACAACCTGGTCTGCCAGGCGGTGCGTGCGGTCAAGGCGGCGGTGCCGGAGATGGGCGTGGTCTGCGACGTGGCCCTCGACCCCTACACCAGCCACGGCCACGACGGGCTGATTCGCGACGGCTACGTGGTCAACGACGAGACGGTGGACGTGCTCTGCCGCCAGGCTCTGGTGCAGGCCGAGGCCGGCTGCGACGTGATCGCGCCGTCGGACATGATGGACGGCCGCGTCGGCGCCATCCGCCGCGCGCTGGACGAGGCCGGTTACGAGCGGGTGCGCATCCTCTCCTACGCCGCCAAGTACGCGTCGGTCTTTTACGGGCCGTTCCGAGATGCCATCGGCTCCACCGGCAATCTCGCCGGCGGCGACAAGCGCACCTACCAGATGGACCCGGCGAACGGCGACGAAGCGCTGCGCGAGGTCGCCATGGATATCGAGGAAGGCGCCGACATGGTGATGGTGAAGCCCGGCATGCCCTATCTCGACATCGTCTACCGGGTGAAGGCGGCCTTCGGGCTGCCGACCTACGTCTATCAAGTCTCCGGCGAGTACGCGATGCTCAAGGGCGCGGGCGAGCGCGGCTGGCTCGACGGCGACGGCGCGATCCTGGAGGCGCTGCGGGGCTTCAAGCGCGCCGGCGCCGACGGCGTGCTGACCTACGCCGCCCTCGACGTCGCCCGGCGCCTGCAGGGCTGATCCCCCTCCCATTTGCGGGGCCCGCAGCGGTCGCCGCGTGTATACTCCCGAACCCAGACAGGGAAGCATCGCGATGACCGTGGACGGACCGCTCAACGGCGTCACCGTAATCGACCTGACGCGCGTGCTCGCCGGGCCCTACTGCACCCTGGTGCTGGCCGATCTCGGCGCCCGCGTGATCAAGGTGGAGACGCCGGGCGGCGGCGACGATTCCCGCGCCTTCGGCCCCTTCGTGGGCGGAAAATCCGCCTACTTCATGTCGATCAACCGAGGCAAGGAGAGCATCTCCC
>JAJDVB010000203.1 GCA_022826345.1 Alphaproteobacteria bacterium | reverse complement strand
CCCGCTGCAGACGCCGGCGCACATCGTGCCGGAATGGTACTTCCTGCCCTTCTACGCGATCCTGCGCGCGATCCCCGACAAGCTCGGCGGCGTCGTGGCGATGGTCGCCTCGATCTTCATCCTCTTCATCCTGCCCTGGCTCGATTCGTCTCGGGTGCGGAGCGCGCGCTTCCGCCCGATCTACAAGTGGGCGTTCTGGGTCTTCGTGGTGGACTGCATCGCACTCGGCTGGGTCGGCGCCAACACGCCCGAGGGCAACTTCATCTGGATCGGGCAGGTAACCACCGGCTACTACTTCGCGCACTTCCTCATCATCGTGCCGCTCATCGGCAAGTTCGAGCGGCCCACAAAGCTGCCGGAGAGCATCCATCAGGCGGTGCTGAAGGGCGGCGGTGATGAGGCAGCTGCTACGGCACCAGCGGCAGATGCCGCGGCGGCGGCACCGGCGGCGTCCGGGGAGAAGACATGATGCGCGGCGCCCTTCTCGCCGGGCTGATCGGCGCCTTCGCTCTCTTCGGCGGCAACGCGGCCCTTGCGGCCGGCGACGCCCCGGACATCCCCGGTCAGGACTGGCAGCACGAAGGCGTCTTCGGCACCTTCGACCGGGGCGAGCTGCAGCGTGGCTTCCAGGTCTTCCAGGAAGTCTGCTCCGCCTGCCATTCGCTCCAGTACATCGCCTTCCGCAACCTGGTGGAGATCGGCTTCACCGAGGAGGAGGCGAAGGCGATCGCTGCGGAGTACGAGGTCGAGGACGGGCCCGACGACGAGGGCGAGATGTTCGACCGGCCCGCCCGGCTCTCCGATTACTGGCCCTCGCCCTTCGCCAACGACAACGAGGCGCGGGCCGCCAATGGCGGCGCACTGCCGCCCGACCTCTCGCTGATCATCAAGGCGCGCGAGGGCGGCCCGGACTACATCTACGCGCTGATGACCGGCTACGAGGAAGAGGCGCCGGAAGGGATGGAGCTTGCCGACGGCATGAACTTCAACCACTTCTTCCCCGGCCAGCAGATTGCCATGATTGAGCCTCTCTACGACGAGGCGGTCGAATATGTCGACGGCACGCCGATGACCCTCGAGCAGCACGCGCGGGACGTGACCGCCTTCCTCGCCTGGACCGCGGAGCCGGAGCTGGAGGAGCGCAAGCAGACCGGCCTCAAGGTGCTGATCTTCGTCTTCGTGCTCACCGCAGTATTGTTCGTCATCTACAGGCGCGTCTGGGCCAGGCTTCACTAGCGCATCGTCACACCCCTCGTCGGGCCGGGCGTGACGGCGGGGCAGGCCGCCGGAACGAACGTGGAGGGAGTGAACCATGGCCCAACCCACAGGCTCACAGCACACCGATCCCAAGAGCGATATCGATATCGCGCGGGCGGCCACCAAGCGCCCGATTCTCGATCTCGCCCAGGACCGCCTCGGCATCGCGGCGGAGCATCTGGTCCCCTACGGCCACGACAAGGCGAAGATCACCCTCGACTACATCGGCTCGCTGCAGGACCGGCCGGATGGCAAGCTGATCCTGGTGACGGCGATCACGCCGACGCCTGCGGGCGAGGGTAAGACCACGACTACGGTCGGCCTCGGCGACGGCCTCAACCGGATCGGCAAGAAGGCCGTGATGGCGCTGCGGGAGCCGAGCCTCGGCCCCTGCTTCGGTGTCAAAGGGGGGGCGGCCGGCGGCGGCTATGCCCAGGTGGTGCCGATGGAGGACATCAACCTCCACTTCACCGGCGACTTCCACGCCATCGGCGCGGCCAACAACCTGCTCGCGGCGATGGTGGACAACCACATCTACTGGGGCAACAAGGCCGGCATCGACCCGCGCCGGGTGAGCTGGCGCCGCGTGGTCGACATGAACGATCGCGCCCTGCGCAGCGTGGTCTCGTCGCTCGGCGGCGTGGCCAACGGCTTCCCCCGCGAGGACGGCTTCGACATCACCGTGGCCTCCGAGGTGATGGCGATCTTCTGCCTCTCACGCGATCTGGATGATCTGCGCGCCCGGCTCGGCAACATCGTGGTCGGGCTCACCCGCGAGCGCGAGCCGGTGCGCGCCAGCGCGGTGAACGCGGACGGCGCCATGACCGCACTGCTCAAGGACGCACTGGCGCCCAACCTGGTGCAGACGCTGGAGAACAACCCGGCGCTGATCCACGGCGGCCCGTTCGCCAACATCGCCCACGGCTGCAACTCGGTGATCGCGACCAGGGCCGCGCTCAAGCTCGCGGACTATGTGGTGACCGAGGCCGGCTTCGGCGCCGATCTGGGTGCCGAAAAGTTCTTCGACATCAAGTGCCGCAAGGCCGGGCTGGCACCGGACTGCGCGGTGATCGTGGCGACGATCCGCGCGCTCAAGATGCACGGCGGCGTCGCGCGGAGCGACCTCGGCACCGAGAACCTGGAGGCACTGGCGGAGGGGATGGAGAACCTGGCCCGCCACGTGACGAACGTGCAGGGCTACGGCGTCCCGGCAGTGGTGGCGATCAACCGCTTCTCCGCCGACACCGAGGCCGAGCGCGCGCTGGTGGCGGAGCGCTGCGCCGAGATGGGCGTGACCGCCGTGGAGTGCGATCACTGGGCCATGGGCGGCGCCGGCTGCGAGGCGCTGGCGCACGAGGTCGTGGGCACGATCGAGTCGAAGCCTTCGTCGTTCCAGCCGCTCTATCCGGACGATCTCACGCTCTGGGAGAAGATCGAGACCGTGGCCAAGCGTATCTACGGCGCCGCCGGGATCACGGCGGACGCGGCGGTCAGCCGGCGGCTCGACGAGCTCCAGGCCGGCGGCTTCGGGCACTTCCCCGTCTGCATGGCGAAGACGCAGTACAGCTTCTCGGCCGATGCGGGGCTGAAGAACGCGCCGAGCGGCTTCGAGGTGCCGATCCGCGAAGTGCGGCTCTCGGGCGGCGCCGAGTTCGTGGTGGTGATCTGCGGCGCGATCATGACCATGCCGGGCCTGCCGCGCGTACCCGCCGCCGACAACATCGCCGTCGACGAGAACGGCCACATTACAGGGTTGTTCTAGACGACAATCGGTCCGAGGGAGTGACAGCGTAATTCGAGAGAAAAATTCTGACGGATTCCGGAATTGTTAGGGGCAAGATGCCGATCTGTCGCCACCTCTATCAATCCCCCGAACAGGGGTACGCTCAATCCTTGCTTGTCGCGTTACGCGTCGCGCTCCCACTCTGTGTCGTCGTCCCGATCTTGGCCGCCTGCCACCTGTTTATTGACGACACCGAAGAGGCGTGCGTCGAGACGCATGATCAAGGTTGCCTTTCTGAACCTGATTTCGAGGCATTGGTGGAGGAAATCGCGGCCGAACACGCGGAGCCGTCAGGCTTTCAGAACCAGTGGGGCCTGGCAGCGATCAATGCCGACCAAGCGTATGCGAATTTGGAGCTAGAATTCGGTCCTGACGCCGCGCCCGGAGAGGGCGTTACCGTTGGCGTGCTGGATACCGGGATCGACGGCGGCGACCCCGCGTTCCGGGACAAGACCGTTATCGAACGATTCCTCCCTGATGCAACCGACGAGGACGGAAGCGAGTTTTCACACGGCACCGCGGTGGCCAGCATTCTCGCCGGAGAGGATATTCCCGGTTTCCCGCACGACGCGCAGGGCGTGGCCTGGGGCGCCGACCTCGTCGTTTTCGCGATCCCGCTGGGCGAAGCTCCCGAGCTGTACGACCCGATCCAGATAGATGAGCTACCGGGAACTGCGGAATACTTTGCAGAGACTTTCGAAGAAATACTCGCTTGGAGGTTCGGCTCCCGAAGCATCGATTTCCTGAATCTGAGTCTTGGCGTCTCTGGGATGATCGAGAACTACGGCGAAGAAGTCGTTCGCGAGCCTTTCGCACCGATGGTCGCCTCGGTGGTTCAGGGAGGCTCCGAGGACAAAGTCGTCTTTGTCTGGGCGGCGGGGAATGCGCACGGAACAAAGTGCGACATCCCGATACCTCAATGCGTTGACGGCGAGGTGCAGGCGAGTTCGGCCGGCATTCTGTCTGCTCTATCCGTACACTTCCCGGAACTGCGTGAGAATACGGTCGCCGTCGTGGCCACACGCCCGGATGGCGAGATCGCCGACTTTTCCAACCGCTGCGGCATCGCGGCGGAATACTGCCTGGCGGCACCGGGAGATGACCTTCGGTTTTCCTATTTCGGTCCGGATGCAGACGGCAACCCGATCCGAGCCGTCGCCACCGGGGGCGGCACATCGTATGCCGCGCCGATGGTGACAGGCGGCCTCGCGCTGATGAAGCAGTATTTCCGAGGCCAGATCTCCAATACCGATCTGCTCTCGAGGCTGCTCGAGACGGCGAACAGCAACGGTATCTACGCCAACTCGGCGATCTACGGTCGCGGACTCATGGACCTGGGCGCCGCGACCGCGCCCGTGGGGGCGCCGGTCGTCGCGATGGGCGATCGGGTGGAAAGTTCGGGTGCTACTCTTCACGGTTCAGTCATGCAACTCGGCCTCGCTTTGGGCGACGCACTCATTCCGGCGCTTGCAAATCGCGAGATCGCTGCATTCGATGCCCTCGGCGCGCCTTTCTGGTACGACATCGACACGATGGTGAGCGTTGCCGCGAGGCCAGCGTTACATGATCGCTTCCGCGACTTCCAGCAGCTGTCGCTCTCGGAGCCACTTGGCGCCCCGGCAAGCGCCATCCGCCTCCCCATCCTTGGAACGCGCGGCGCGCCTCACGGCGCCGCCCCTGGCCTCTATCTTGCGAAAACCGGGACTCCGGCCGCTTTGAACGCCAACCACTTCGCCCTCGCCAGACACAGCGTCGTCGCGACATTGCCGGTCACCGCGAGCCTGAGCGCCACCGCGCTCACCACCGAAGGACTGGCCGGGCAGGAGCCCGCGTCCGGTGTGGCGCTGGCGTGGCGTGCACCCGAGGCTACGCTCGGTCTCCGGGCCGGCTGGATGGGCGAGCGGCAGACCATGCTCGGCAGCGAGTCCGGCGGCGCATTCGGAGACCTCGTGGCGCACGCGGTGTTCGCCGGAATCGAGGCGGACACGGAACTCGGCCTGTGGCGCCTCGGCGGCAGCGCGGAAATCGGCACCGTGAACGCGCAGGCGCGCGGCGGCGTGTTCCAGGAGATTTCGCCTCTCGCCACCAGCGCGTTTGCGCTGCATGCCACCCGGCAGAATCAGGACGGCAGCGCGTTTCGCGTGTCGCTGTCACAGCCGCTCCGCGTGGAGAACGGTCAGGCGCTGCTGACGCTTCCCTCGGGACGAACGACGGCGGGTGAGGTGATCCGCAACACTCTGTCCGCGGATGTCGAGCCCGGCGGACGGCAGGTCGACTTGGCCCTGCAATGGCAGCAGCCGATGGAGCTCGGGCAGTTGCGCCTTGGCACGACGCTCTCTCACGAGCCGGGCCACCGCAGGAACGCGGACGCAGAGCTAATCCTGCTCTCGGGTTGGCGCCACTTCTTCTAACGCGGAGGCAGCCGGAGTGGCCTCGCCCTAAGCCATTGCGGTGCGGAGGCGGCGGTCGATCGCGTCCAAAAAGTCCTTTGAGTTGAGCCAGTCCTGCTCGGGGCCCACCAGGATGGCGAGGTCCTTGGTCATCTCGCCGGCTTCCACGCACTCGATGCAGCAGCGCTCCAGCGTGTCGGCGAAGTCCATGAGCGGCTGGTTGCCGTCGCGCCGGCCGCGGTGCTTGAGGCCGCGGGTCCAGGCGAAGATCGAGGCGATCGGGTTGGTCGAGGTTTCCTCGCCCCGCTGATAGGCGCGGTAGTGGCGGGTGACGGTGCCGTGCGCCGCCTCGGCCTCCACCGTCTTGCCGTCGGGCGACATCAGCACCGAGGTCATCAGGCCGAGCGAGCCGAAGCCCTGGGCTACGGTGTCCGACTGCACGTCGCCGTCGTAGTTCTTGCAGGCCCAGATGAAGGCGCCCTCCCACTTGAGCGCGGCGGCCACCATGTCGTCGATCAGCCGGTGCTCATAGCCGATGCCGGCGGCCTCAAAGCGGTCCTTGAACTCGGCCTCGAAGACCTCCTCGAAGAGGTCCTTGAAGCGCCCGTCATAGAACTTGAGGATCGTGTTCTTGGTGGACATGTAGACCGGCCAGCCGCGATCCAGCCCGTAGTTCATGCAGGCGCGTGCGAAGTCGCGGATCGACTCGTCCAGGTTGTACATGGCGAGCGCGACCCCGCCGCCTGGGAAGTCGAACACCTCCCGCTCGATGGTTTCGCCGCCGTTCGCGGGCTCGAAGCGCACCGTGAGCTTGCCCTTGCCCGGCACCACGAAATCGGTGGCGCGGTACTGGTCGCCGAAGGCGTGGCGGCCGATCACGATCGGATGCTCCCAGCCGGGCACGAGGCGCGGCACGTTGCGGCAGATGATGGGCTCGCGGAACACGGTGCCGCCGAGGATGTTGCGGATGGTGCCGTTGGGCGAGCGCCACATCTTCTTGAGGCCGAACTCCTCGACGCGGGCCTCGTCGGGCGTGATGGTCGCGCACTTGACGCCGACGCCGATCTCCTTGATCGCTTCGGCGCAATCGACCGTGACTTGGTCGTCGGTGGCATCCCGATGCTCGACGCCGAGGTCGTAATAGTGGAGGTCGATGTCCACGTAGGGCAAGATCAGCTGGTCCTTGATCCAGGCCCAGATGATTCGCGTCATCTCGTCGCCGTCGATCTCGACGACGGGGTTGGCGACCTTGATTTTCGCCATCCGAAGCTCTCCAGGAATGCGTTGCGGGCTAGGGGCCCCGGGGAGGAAGGCGTCGCGGCCGGCGGGACCGCGCGCACCTTAGCAAAGCGGTCCGACCGGTCAAGGTGGCCGCTGCTGCGAGAGACGGCCTGGAAGGGCGACTACGCCTCGCCGTTGTCGAGGACTCGGAACAGCTCGTCGACAGTGCGCACGACCGTGGCGAGGCCGGGCGCCGCTGGCGGGGCGAATCCCTCGGCGCTCACGCGGTCGAGCAAGTCCAGCAGCGGCGTCCAATAGCCTTCGCTGTCGAGAACGACGATCGGCTTGTCGAGGAGCCCGAGCTGCTTCCAGGTCAGCACCTCGAAGAACTCGTCGAGGGTGCCGTAGCCGCCGGGCAGGATCACAAAGCCATCGGCGCGGTCGAGCATGATTCGCTTGCGCCGGAACATGTCTTTGGTGACCACCGTCTCGGTCAGACCGGGATGCGCCACCTCGAGGCTCTCGAGCTTCTCGGGAATCACGCCGATGGCCTTGCCGCCGCCCGCCAGCACCCCGTCGGCCACCACCGCCATCAGACCGATGCCGCCAGCGCCATAGACGAGCGTGATCCCGCGCCGGGCCAGCGCCGTGCCCAGGCTGCGGGCGGCCTCGGCATGGGCCGGGTTTCGGCCCGTTTGGGAACCGCAGAAGACGCAAAGGGACGCGATCGCCGCCATCGCCGATCTGATCCGATTCAGTGGCTGGACGTTTAGGAGCGCCGCTCTGTAGCAGAGACCGCCTCCGGCCGCCAGCCGTGATGACGGCCGGGTCCCGGTTGCAATGCCCACCGAAGCAACTATGTCAGAATACGGACCCCAAGTGCCGAGGGCAGGACCGAGCGCGGGATTCCATGAAAGGGTTCAACACCCGTTTCTCCCATCGCATCGCGTGTCTATTGCTGGCGATGCTGGCGGGCGTCGTGCTCGCCGGTGCCGCGCCCGCGGCGGAACCGGCGGTAGAGCCCGATCCGGCAAGCGCAGACCCGGTGGCGCGCGGCGCCTACATCCTGCGCGCGGCGGGCTGTGCCACCTGCCACACCGATGTTGCGGGCGGCGGCGCCTTCCTCGCCGGTGGACGCATGCTGTCCTCGCCCTGGGGGGCGATCGCCGCGCCCAACATCACGCCGGACCCAGAGACCGGTATCGGCGGTTGGTCCAACGAGGATTTTGTGCGCGCGCTGCGCGACGGCAAGTCGCCTGAGGGGCGCACCTACTACCCGGCATTCCCCTACACCGCGTACGCCGGCATGAAGCGCGAGGACATGCTCGACCTCAAGGCCTACCTCGACACGGTGGAGCCGGTCGTCGCCCCCAACAAGCCGCATGAACTGCGGTTTCCGTTCAGCGTGCGGCTCTTTCTCCATCCCTGGCGCTGGCTCTTCTTCGATCGCGAGCCCGAAGCCGTCATTCCCATCGAGGACGAGCGCCTGGCGCGCGGGCACTATCTCGTGGAATCGCTGGGCCACTGCGCCGAATGCCACACGCCGCGCAACATGCTGGGTGCCCTCAAGCGCGGCCCGCACCTCGCGGGATCGCGCTATGGGCCCGGCGGCATCTCGGTTCCCAACATTACCCCCGATGCCGAGACCGGCATCGGCTCATGGTCCGAGATCGATCTGGCGTTCTTCCTGCGCACGGGCTTCACGCCCTACGGCGACGACGTGCAGGGCGAGATGCGCGAAGCCATCGACGACGGCTTGCGCCATCTGACCCAGGCTGATCTGGAAGCCATGGCCGCGTATCTCAAGGCGCTGCCCGCGATCCGTAACCCGGTGAGCCCGACACCGTCCCCACCGCCGGCGTTCTCGTCCGGCGGCGACTGGTAGGGTGTCAGTTGGGGTAAACTGTCGCGCCTCGAGCGACTCGTGTATCGTGGCGCCACCCATGATTGCTAGGCTTATCCAGTGAGCGAGACGGGAACTTTCACCAGTCGCGTGGCCGACGTGCTGAAACGGCGCGAGACGCTCCGCATCGCAGCCCCGGCCGGCGCCGCCGTCGTGGTCGTCGGCGTCCTGCTCGGCGTGTTCCTCACGGGCGGCGACGAGCCGGACGAAACGACGGGGCAATCCGTCGAAATCGCAGACAGCGCGGCCGGGAGCACGGTGGACAGCGTATCGCCGGCGGGCGAGGCGGAGCCCACGACGGCCGACGCAGGGACAACGGCTCCAGCCGAGGGGACGGCGCCCGCCACCGCCACCGCCGACGCTCCCACCCCGGCCGAACCAAAGCCCGAAGAGATGGCTGAGGCGCCACCGGTGCCTGCAGACGTTCCGGGCGGCGACATCGATGCCGGCCCGGCAGAGGACGAGGCGACTGAGCCCGCTCCAGCAGCGCCCGAGAAGCCGACCGAGACTGACACCGGCGAGATGGCTGAAGCGACGCCGACGCCGGTCGACCCGCCGGCCGGCGACACCGCTGCCGTCGCGCAAGATGACGGGGCGTCCGACCCGGATGGTGCGGACGCTGGCGCGCCGACGGTCACAGAGACAGGCGACGCCACAGAAACCGATGTTGCTGCCACGACCGACGACGGTACCGCGCTTACCGCTGAGGACGATACAACGGCTTCGGCTGAGCCAGACGCGGCGGAAGAGCCAGTAGACACCGAAGCGATGGCCGAGGGCGACGACGGCACCGCGCCTGGTATCGAAGAGGATGCGACGGCTGCGGCCGAGGCAGAGACAGCGCATGACGCGGCTGGCACCGACACCATAGCGGAAGGCGACGGCAGCACTTCGCCCGTCACCGAAGAGGATGCAACGGCTGCGGCCACGCTAGAGAAAACGGGTGACACGGCCGGCGCCGATACGATGGCGGAGAGCGAAGACGGCACCGCACCCGCGACCGAAGACGACGCGGCGGCCGCGGCCAAGACCGAAGTGGCGGAAGACGCGGTCAGCACCGACGCGATGGCAGAGGCCGACGATGGCGCCGCGCCAGCGAGCGAGGACGACGAGGCTGTTGCGGCTGGTACCGAGGTGGCGGATGACGCGGCCGGCACCGACACGATGGCGGCGACCGACGATGCGGCACCGTCGGACGAGCAGGGGATGGCAGCCGCGCCGGATGGGGCCGATGCCGAGTCCGAGGCTGAAACGCCGGCAGAGCCACGGGGCGGCGACACGATGGCATCGGCCGACGTTGCCGGATCCGGTACCGCGGACGATGTGGCTCCTACGCTTGATCCTGCGACACCTGGGGACTCGAGCGCTGCTGACGCTGCCATGGCGACTCCCGACGCCGAGCAGGACGCAACAACCGAGACGGCGACGACGGCCACGCAGGCTGACACTGACGAGGCGATTCCTGGGACCGAACCTGCGGCTGAACCGGACGTGGCGGCTGCCGCACCGGCTGCCGCGGAACTGAGCGTCGGTGAGGACACTACGGCGACGGCTGGACCGGACGACTCTGCCTCCGGCGCCGAGCAGGAGACGGGGGCTGCGCCCGAAGATGCGGCACCGGAAGACGCGACAGGCACTGACGCTATGGCGGCGGCCGAAGACGGCACTGCGCCCGCCACCGATGAGGACCCTGCGGCGGCTGAGTCCGTGGCGACGGCTGACGCAACCGAAGACACGGCCGACGAGGGCGCGGCAACTGAGACTGCCGCTGGCGATGCCGCGCTCGATGTTACAGAGGAGGGAGTCAAGGAGGCGGAAGAACCCTTCATCGATGCGCGCGTCGTGCCCGACGAGCCGGTGGAACAGGCTCAGGAGCCGACCGTCGCGCCGGATGTATCGGAAGAGGTAACGCCGGACGCGGAGCCGGCGCCGACGGTGATACCGCCGGAAGAAGAGCCTCGGCCGGCGGTGATTCCGCCGAGCTTCGATATCGTGCGGATCACCCCGGATGGCCGCGCGGTGATCGCGGGCCACGCCCCGCCCGGCGCCGAGGTCACGGTGAGGAGCGAGTCGGTCGATCTCGGTTCGGAGACTGCCAATCTGGTCGGCGAATGGACGCTCGTGCCGTATGTCACCATTCCTCCCGGCAATCACCAGTTCTCGGCGATCGCCACTCTGCCGGACGGCTCACAGGTGGAATCGGATCAGGTGCTCGTTGTCTCGGTCCCAGAGCCCGACGAAGACGAGGGGTCGGTGCTCGCGCTCTTGATGCCGCGCGATGGCGACGGCACGAGCACCGTCTTGCAGAAACCGAAGCCGGCTCCAGAGAAAGTGGAACCTGAGCCGGCTCCGGAAGTGGCGGACGAGGAACGGATCGAACTGGCGCGTCCCGATACGACGTCCGAAGATGATGTCGCCCTAGGCGCGGAACAGCCGGACGAGGCCCAACCGGAAGAGACTCCGCCGGCACCCGAAGATATCGAAGTGGCGGGCGTGGAGCAGGCTCCTGCGGGCGAGGCTCAACCGGCACCCGAAGATACCGAAGTGGCGAGCGTAGACGAGGTTCCCGCGGCTGAGGCTCAGCCGGCACCCGAAGATACTGAAGTGGCGGGCGTGGACGAGGCTCCTGCGGCTGAGGCTCAGCCGGACGAAGAGCCCATGGACCAAGCCGGCCTGACCGAGGACCGCTCCGACGACGCCGGCACGCCGGTCGCAGCGGACGCTGCCGGCGAGGCGACGGCGGGCGCGCCGTCAGACGATGGGGAAGCCGTATCCGAGGCGTCGCCAAGTGAGGAGGACACGGGTTCTCTCGTGGTCGACACCGTCGATTACGACGATGAGGGCGACATGACGATCGCGGGATCGGCCGAGCCGGAAGTGGACCTGCTCGTCTATCTCGATGAGCGGCATGTTGGCACTATCGAGAGCGACGCGGCGGGCGACTGGGAAGTCACCCCGGACAACGAGGTTGCACCGGGCACCTACACGCTCAGGGTCGATCAGGTCGATCCCGCCGGCGTGGTCCTCGCCCGCATCGAGACGCCGCTGACCCGCGCCCGGCCCGAGGAGCTCTCGTTCGGCGATGCCATCGTGGTGGTCCAGCCGGGGAACAGCCTCTGGCGCATCGCCCGGCGCACCCTCGGTGGCGGCATCCACTTCACCGAGATCTACGAGGCGAATCGCAGCCAGATCGCGGATCCCGCGCTGATCCATCCCGGCCAGATCTTCACCGTTCCCGAACTCAACTGAGGACGCGCTCCAGGGCGGGGGCGCTCAACTCAGCCGGGCGACCACGTAGCCCAGCAGGCTGAGGAGGCGCTTCTTCTCGTCCTCGGAGAGGCCGTGGGTCGCGAGCGCGTTGACCTCCAGCGCTGCCGGCACCAGCTCGCCGCAGAGCTCGCGGCCCCGCTCCGTCAGCACCACGCGGCGCCGGCGGCCGTCCCTCCGGTCGGGCACGCGGCGGATCAGACCGTCGCGCTCCATGCGCTGCAGGGTTCGCGCGGCCGTGGGCTCCTCGATCTGCTGCCGGCGGCTCAGCTCCTTCTGGGTGAGGCTCTCCTCCTCCCAGAGCAGGAGCAGCATCGACCATTGCGCGACCGAGACCCCGTGGCGGCCCAGCCGTTCCTGCAACGCGCGCGAGAAGAGACGCGAGGCCAGCGATACGAGGTGGGCGGTGCTTTCCTCGATCACGAACGGCGTGGCGCCGCTCGTCTCGTCTCCGCCCCGTGCCGCCGGTCGGCGGCGTATCACCGCGTATAACACCGCATTCGCTCTCCTGACGACCCGATTCAATCCTATGGTGCGCCGGCAGGCCCGGACAAGGAAGGGGAACGGCAGGGCGGTATGCCGCCCGTGCCCGGAGCCATGCGGAAAACCATTCAAACTGCCCGCCATCGCTGGCATAGTGCGCGCCGCGCCGCAGCCGGAGCCAGCGGGCGCGCCGGGGAGGCGAGGGGGGACATGGCACTTAGCGTGGCGATCGTCGGCTCAGGGCCGGCGGGTTTCTATACGGCCGATGCGCTCCTGAAGGCGGACCCGGAGTGCCGGATCGACATCATCGATCGGTTGCCGACGCCCTATGGGTTGATCCGCTTCGGGGTCGCGCCCGATCACGAGAAGACCAAGAACGTGATGCGCGGCTTCGCGCGCACGGCCTCCGACGACCGCGTCAACTTCTACGGCGATGTCGATATCGGCGAGGCGCTCTCCCTCGACGAGCTGCGCGAGATGTACGACGCCGTGGTGCTGGCGGTCGGCGCCGCCCACGACCGCAGGCTCGGCATCCCAGGCGAGGACAAGGCCGGCGTCGTCGGCTCCGCGAGCTTCGTCAATTGGTACAACGCCCACCCCGATTTCGTCGATCGCACGCCCGATCTCGACACGTCGAGCGTGGTCATCATCGGCGCCGGCAACGTCGCCATCGACGTGGCGCGGGTGCTGGTCAAGACGCCTGCGGAGATGGCGGCGACCGACCTGCCGGACTATGCCGCCGAGCCCATCCACAGCGCGCCGATCAGCGACGTCTACATGGTGGCGCGGCGCGGCCCGGTCGAGGCCAAGTTCACCAACGTCGAGCTGCGAGAGATGGGCCACCTGGAGCAATGCGTGCCCCAGGTCGCGGCCGCCGACCTGCCCGACGAAGTGACCGGCGAGATGTCTCCGCGCGACCGGCGCGTGCGCGAGAAGAACCTGGAGACGCTCCGCGCCTTCGCCGAGCGGGAGGCAGACGAGAAGCCGAAGCGCGTGCACTTCGTCTTCTTCGCGAGCCCGGTCGAAATCCTGGGTGGCGAGCACGTGGAAGCGGTGCGCTTCGAGCGCACGCGGGTCGAGAACGGCCGCGCCGTCGGCACCGGCGAGCATTACGAGATCGCCTGCGGCCTGGTGGTCGCCGCCGTGGGCTACCTTTCACTGCCCGTGGACGGTGCGCCCTTCGACCACAAGCAGGGCGTCGTGGTGAACGACGAAGGCCGGGTCGGGCCCGGCCTCTATGCGGTCGGCTGGATCAAGCGCGGCCCGACCGGGGTGATCGGCACCAACAAGCCGGATGGCCGGGACGCAGCCCAGCAGATCATCGACGATCTCGGCGCGGGCGGCGGCAAGCCCGGCCGCGAGGGGCTGGAGGCGCTGCTGCGCGCGCGCGGCCGCCGCTGGGTCGATTTCGAGGACTGGCAGCGGATCGAGGCGGCGGAGATTGCCGCCGCCGCCGAGGGCGCCCCCCGCCGCAAGCTCTACCGGCACGAAGACTTTCTGGCCGTTTTGGACGAGCAGCGCGCTGCCGGCTGAACCGTTCGGCGAAGCGCCTTCGAACTAGGCTAAGCCTTGAATATTTTGTTGGACGCGACCATAACAGAGGAGTACGCTTCTTTTCAGCGGCTGGGAGGACTGCGTTTGCGCGGTCTGCCGGGGGTGCGTCCCCCGCTCGGCCGCTTCCGGTGGCCGCCCGTCCAGTGCACGTCCTCTATATTGACGATTCCGGTTCCGTAGAAAGCGCGAGCGATCGCCATTTTGTGCTTGGCGGTGTCGCGGTATTCGAGCGCGGGCTTTACCATCAAATCCAGGCGGTAGACGCCTGCGTGGAGGCGTACGGTCTCGGCGATCCTCACGACATTGAACTTCACGCCAGCCCCATGTATGCGGGGCGCGGATTCTGGCACCAAGTCAGGGATCGAACGGCACGCGAGGGAATGATAAAGAGTGCTCTTGCGACATTACACAATCGACCAAGCATCAGATTGTTCTCGATCGCCGTAGATAAAGAGGTAGTAAGTCCTCGGGACGCAGTGGAAATTGCTTTTGAAGAACTTTGCAGTCGCTTTGATCTCTTTCTGACACGAATCTATAATAGAAGAGGGGATCAACAGAGGGGCTTGATTGTAATGGACAAGTCCATCTACGAGCGTCCCCTTCAAATGCTAGCGAGGACCTTCAGGGTAGACGGGGCACGCTGGGGGCACTTTCGCAATTTGGCTGAGGTTCCGCTCTTTGTGGACTCTGCGGCATCTAGGATGGTCCAGCTCGCGGATCTGGTTGCCTGGTCCACGTTTCGCAAGTACGAACTGAGCGACGGCCGGTTCTTCGACCCCCTCATTCCATTATTCGATGCGGATGGCGGTGTGCTCCACGGACTCGTTCACCGTCGTAGGATGTCGGATCATTGCTACTGCCCCGCTTGTCAGTCGCGCGGTCGGGAACGGCCGGCCGGCCATACGTGAAATAGCAAGCAGGTACCGGCCAAATAGGTCGGACCACTAGACATCGGGAGCCGCTGGGAGTAAGTGAATCCTCCCGCCCCAGTCGGCTGACTCGGCGGGCTTCATGGAGAATGACAGGGCCATGGCAGAAGCAGCATTGACGCTCGACGAGGTGCCGCGCGAGGAGCTGGAATCGGCCGTGATTCGCTTCGCCGGGGATTCCGGTGACGGCATGCAGCTGACCGGCGGGCGCTTCACCGAGACCACGGCGCTTGCCGGCAACGATCTCACCACATTCCCGGATTTCCCGGCCGAGATCAGAGCGCCGATCGGCACCACCTACGGCGTCTCCGCTTTCCAGATCAACTTCGGCTCGCGCAACGTGATGACCTCGGGCGACCTGCCGGATGTCCTCGTTTGCATGAATCCCGCAGCCCTCAAGGTCAATCTCTCCGAGCTGAGGGAAGGCGGCCTGATCATCGTCGATACCGGCACCTTCACCGACAAGAACCTGCAGAAGGCGGGCTACGAGGCCAATCCCCTCGATGACGGCAGCCTCGACCGTTATCGGATCATGGCCATCGACATCTCCAAGCTGACGCTGGAGGCGGTCAAGGAGTGCGAGGTCACCAAGAAGGAAGGGCTGCGCGCCAAGAACCTCTGGACCCTCGGCCTGATCTACTGGATGTACGACCGCGACGTGGCAGCGACGGTGGAATGGCTCGGCACCAAGTTCAAGAAGCTGCCCAACATCGCGGCCGCCAACATCGCCTGCCTCAAGGCGGGGCACGCCTTCGGCGAGACGGCCGAGCTGCCCGACGGGGCGCTGGTCTACGAGATCAAGCCCGCGACCTTCCGGCCGGGGCTTTACCGCACCGTCACCGGAACGGAGGCGCTGGCCTGGGGTCTCGTGGCGGGGTCGCAGCTCGCCGGACTCAAGCTGGTGTTCAGCTCCTACCCGATCACGCCGGCGTCTTCCGTGCTGCACGTGCTCTCCCGGCTTAAGGCCTATGACGTGGTGACCTTCCAGGCCGAGGACGAGATCGCCGCGGCCGGCGCTGCGATCGGCGCCTCTTACGCCGGCGCTCTCGGCGTCACGTCGAGCTCCGGCCCCGGCGTCGCGCTCAAGACCGAGGCGCTCGGCCTCGCGATCACCGCCGAGCTGCCGCTGATCCTGATCAACTCCCAGCGCGCGGGCCCCTCCACGGGCATGCCGACCAAGACCGAACAATCGGACCTCTACCTCGCTGTCTACGGGCGCAACGCCGATGCACCGCTGGTGGTGCTCGCGGCCCGCTCGTCGGCGGAGGCGTTCGACGTTGCCATCGAAGCGGTGCGCCTCGCCACCCGCTACATGACGCCGGTGGTGGTGCTGAGCGATACCTTCATCGCCAACGCGGCGGAGCCGTGGCGGCTGCCCGACGTCGGTACGCTCGAGCCCTTCCCGGTGGCGTTCCACACCGATGCGGAGGGCTTCCAACCCTACCGGCGGGATCCGGAGACGCTGGCGCGGCGCTGGGTGAAGCCGGGCACGCCGGGTCTTGAGCACCGCATCGGCGGGCTGGAGAAGGACTACACCACGGGCAACGTTTCCTACGACCCCGAGAACCATCAGCGCATGACCGACGTGCGCCACGAGAAGATCGCCTGCATCGCGGACGACATTCCCGAGCAGGAGGTCGATCAGGGTCCCACGCAGGGCCCGCTCGCGGTAGTCGGCTGGGGCTCGACCTACGGGCCGATCAGCCGGGCCGTCGAGCGCAGCCGGGAGACGGGCATCAGCGTCTCCCACATCCACCTGCGCTACCTCAACCCGCTGCCGCGCAATCTCGGCGATCTGCTCGCGGGCTTCGACAAGGTGCTGGTGCCCGAGATGAACATGGGCCAGCTCACCACGGTGCTGCGCAGCCGCTACCTGGTGCCGGCCGAGAGCCTGGCCAAGGTCACCGGCAAGCCCTTCAAGATCGCCGAGATCATGGACGCGATCCGCGGCCATTCGGAGACATGAGATGAATGATACGGTCGCGATCCCCGCGCTGACGCCGCAGGACTTCACCTCCGACCAGGAGGTCCGCTGGTGCCCCGGCTGCGGCGACTACGCCATCATCAAGGCGGTGCGCAAAGCGCTCGCCGAAATCGGCACCGACACCAAGGACGTGGTGTTCGTCTCCGGCATCGGCTGTGCGGCGCGCTTCCCCTACTACATGGACACCTACGGGTTCCACACTATCCACGGCCGCGCGCCCGCGATCGCGACCGGGGTGAAGCTCGCCAATCCCGACCTTGATGTCTGGGTGGTCTCGGGCGACGGCGACGGACTCTCGATCGGCGGCAACCACACGCTGCACGCCCTGCGCCGCAACGTCGATCTCAACATCCTTCTGTTCAACAACGAGATCTACGGGCTGACCAAGGGCCAGTACTCGCCGACCTCGCGCGAGGGCACGCGCTCGCCGTCGACACCGCTCGGCTCGGTCGACCATCCCTTGTCCGCGACCCGCTTCGCGCTCGGCGCCGGGGCACGCTTCGTCGCCCGCGCGGTCGACACCGACCAGAAGCGGCTCCCCGACATCCTCAAGGCGGCGCATGCGCACAAGGGGACCTCGTTCCTCGAAATCTTCCAGAACTGCATCGTCTACAACGACGGTGCGTTCGATGCGTTTGCCGAGCGCAAGAATGCGCCCGAGACGCAGATCTTCCTGGAGCACGGCAAGCCGCTGATCTTCGGCAAGGAGCGGGACCGCGGGCTGCGGCTCGCGCCCGGCACCTTCTCGCTGGAGGTGGTGCCGCTCGGCGAGGGCGGCGTGGACGAATCCGAGCTCCTGGTTCACGACCAGACCAACCGGCCGCTCGCCGGCATCCTGGCGGAGATGGAGCCGCCGGACTTCCCCATGGCCCTCGGCGTGCTCTTCTGCAGCCCGGAAGAGAGCTACGAGGCGGCGGTCTACGCGCAGATCGAGGACGCCAAGGCGAAATCCAAGGCAGACGGCATCGACGCGCTGCTGCGGACCGGCCACACCTGGACCGTCGAGGCGCGCTGATCGCCGATCCCGGCGCCGCCGCACCCACTCCACTTACTTGCTCATGAGACCGCGTTGATCGAGGCCCTGATCTTCGACGTCTTCGGCACGGTGGTCGATTGGCGCACTGGCGTCGCCCGCGAGGTCGAGGCCTTCTTCGCGGATTCGGAACATACGGTCGATCCCATCGCCTTCGCCGACTCCTGGCGGGCCAAGTACCAGCCGTCGATGGAGGAAATCCGCTCCGGGCGGCGCGGCTACACGGTGCTCGACGTGCTTCATCGCGAGAATCTCGACGCGACGCTCTCTGAGTTCGGGCTCGACGACGCGGTGGACGACGACGGCCGTGCGCACCTCAACCGGGCGTGGGAGAAGCTCCCGCCGTGGCCGGACGCAGTGCCGGGGCTGGAGGCTCTGCACAGCCGCTATCTGCTCGCGCCCTGCTCCAACGGCTCGATCGCGATGATGGCGCGGCTCGCGCGCTCCGCCGGGCTGCCGTGGGACGCCATCGTCGGCGCCGACATCGCGCGCGACTACAAGCCGCAGGCGGCAGTCTACCGCGCCTCGGCCGCGGCGCTGGGCCTCGCGCCCGAGGCCGTGATGATGGTGGCCGCGCACAACTTCGATCTCGCGGCCGCGCGCGAGGCGGGGCTCAAGACGGCTTTCGTGTCGCGACCCGAAGAGTATGGCGATGGCCCCGTCGGCACCCCCGATCTCGCCCCCAGCGACGACTGGGAGGCCGTTGTGCCGGACTTCATGGCCCTCGCCCGGCAGGTGGCGGCGGCGGAGTAATCCTCGAGGCTAGCCTTTCCACAAGGGTATGCCTCTCTCGCAGGGGTTGGGAAGGTCTGCTACTGTCCCCGCCAACTCTTGTGTACGGCGATTTCCGGGAGAGGAGACCAGTCAATGACAACTAAGAGCAGCGCGGCGGAGAAGGCCGGCCGCACCCGTCGTGAAATCCTGAAAGCAGGCGCCGCCGGCGCCGTGGGGACGGCCGCGCTCAGCGCTGGCTTCCCCTCCATCGTCCGCGCTGCGGACACGGTGCGGATCGGCTACGTCAGCCCGAAGACCGGGCCGCTCGCGCCCTTCGCCGAGGCGGACGAATTCAACGTCGCGTCGGTACTGGAAGCCATCGGCGGCAAGGTGGAGACCGCCAGCGGGAGCCTCGACGTCGAGATCATCGTCAAGGACAGCCAGTCGAACCCCAACCGCGCCGCCGAGGTGGCGAGCGAGCTGATCCTCTCCGACGAGGTGCACCTGCTCTGCGCCGGCAACACGCCGGAAACCACCAATCCGGTCGCCGACCAGGCGGAGATCAACGAGGTCCCCTGCGTCACCACGCTCTGCCCGTGGCAGCCCTACTTCTTCGGCCGCGGCGGCAATCCGGCGGAGGGTTTCCATTGGACCTACCACTATTTCTGGGGGCTGGAGGACATCATCGCGGTCTTCCTCAACCTCTGGGGCAAAATCGAGACCAACAAGGTGGTCGGCGGGCTCTACCCCAACGACGGCGACGGTAACGCGTGGGGCGATCCCGAGCTGGGCTTCCCCAAACCCCTCGCCGCCGCCGGCTACATGCTGATCGATCCGGGCCGTTATCAGAACCTGTCGGACGATTTCTCGGCCCAGATCTCAGAGTTCAAGGACAACGGCGCCGAGATCGTTACCGGCGTCGTGCTGCCGCCGGACTTCACCACATTCTGGACCCAATCGGCGCAGCAAGGCTTCCGGCCCAAGGCGGCGACTGTGGGCAAGGCGCTGCTCTTCCCGGTCTCGGTCGAGGCGCTGGGCGATGCCGGGCACAACCTGAGCTCCGAGATCTGGTGGAGCCCCTCGCACCCCTTCACCTCCAGCATCACCGGCCAGACCTGCGGCGAGCTCGCCGCCGCCTTCACCGCCGCCACGGGCAAGCAGTGGAGCCAGCCGGTGGGCTACGGCCACTCGATCTTCGAGGTGGCGCTGGACATCGTGAGCCGGGCCGAGGACATCAACGATACCGAGGCCATGTTGGCCTCCATCGTCGCCACCAACGTCTCGACGATCGCGGGGCCGGTCTCGTGGGGCTCAGGCCCGGTGAAGAACGTGGCGAAGATGCCGCTGGTCGGCGGCCAGTGGCGGCGCACGCCGGACGGCCCCTTCGGCTACGACCTCATCGTCACATCCAACGAGACGGCGCCGGATGTCCCTGTCGGCGGTGATATGGAAGTCATCGGCTAGGGACTAGCGGCCCGCTATTCTGAAGCCTTCCAGCGCAGGGGCGCCGGCATGACGGCGCTGATCGCGCTGGAGGGCGTCTCCAAGAGCTTCGGCTCGGTCAGGGCGACCGACCAGTTCAGCATGGCGCTGGCGGACGGCGAGGCGCTCGGCGTCATCGGCCCCAACGGCGCCGGCAAGAGCACCATGTTCAACATCATCACCGGCGCCGTGCGGCCGAACGCGGGGCGCGTGCTCTTCGCCGGCCGCGACATCACGAGGACGCCCGCGCACGAGCGCTGCCGCATGGGGATCGGGCGCTCCTACCAGATCCCCCATCCCTTCGCGAACATGACCGTGTTCGAGAACCTGCTGGTGGGCGCGGCCTTCGGCGGCAGCCGCTCCGAGGCCGCGTGCTATGAGGACTGCCACGAGATCCTGGGGCGCACCGGCCTCCTGGAGAAGGCGAACGCGCTCGCCGGCGCGCTCACCCTGCTGGAGCGCAAGCGGCTGGAGATGGCGCGAGCGCTCGCGACCCGGCCGCGCGTGCTGCTGCTGGACGAGATCGCCGGCGGCCTCACCGAGCACGAATGCCTCGCGCTGGTCGACACCGTCAAGGCGATCCACCGCACCGGCGTTTCCATCGTCTGGATCGAGCACGTGGTCCACGCGCTGCTCTCGGTGGTGAGCCGGCTGATCGTGATCAACTTCGGCCAGAAGCTCGCCGAGGGCGACCCGCACCAGGTGATGGCGAGCAGCGAGGTGCAGGAGGTCTACATGGGGATCAGCGCCGAATGAGCGCGGCGCCGGAGCCGGTGCTGGCGACCCACGAGCTCACCGCCTCCTACGGCGACTTCCAGGCGCTCTTCGGTATCGACGTGCACGTGGGCCGGGGCGAGACCGTCGCCATCATCGGTGCCAACGGCGCGGGCAAGTCGACCTTCCTCAGAAGCGTGGTCGGGCAGCTTGCGAGCGCGCGGGAGCAGGTCACGTTCGAGGGCGAGCCTATCGGGCACCTGCCCGCCCACGAGATCGTGCGCCGCGGCGTGGCACTCGTGCCCGAGGGGCGGCTGCTCTTCCCCTCGCTATCGGTGGAGGAGAACCTGCGTCTCGGCGCCTACGGCAAGCGCACGGGGCCGTGGCGGATCGAGCGGGTCCACGAGCTCTTCCCGGTCTTGCGGGAGCGTCGCGCGACGCCGGGAACCGCGCTCAGCGGCGGCGAGCAGCAGATGTGCGCCATCGGCCGCGCGCTGATGAGCAACCCGACTCTCCTGCTCTGCGACGAGCTCAGCCTGGGGCTCGCACCCGTCATCATCCGGCAGATCTACGCCGTGCTGCCGGTGATCGTCTCGGAAGGAACCACGGTCGTCGTGGTGGAGCAGGACATCAACCAGGCGCTCGCCGTCGCCGACCGCGTCTATTGCTTCCAGGAGGGCCGCGTGTCGCTCCAGGGCAGGCCGGGCGACCTCTCCCGCGAAGACGTCGCTACGGCCTATTTCGGGGTCTAGTCTGGATGACCCTCACCCCCGGACGAGCGGCTTGAGCCTGCGATGGAGTGGCTCGACGCCATCATCCAGGGCGTGCTGCTGGGCGGGCTCTACGCGCTGTTCGCCACCGGGCTTTCGCTGATCTTCGGCGTCATGCGGCTGGTCAACATCGCCCACGGCGATCTGATCGTGCTCGCGGCCTTCCTCGGCCTCGCCATGTTCAACGGCACCGGCGTGCACCCGCTCATCAGCCTGATCGTCATCGTTCCGGTGATGGCGGGGATCGGCTACGCGCTCCAGCGCGGCATCCTCAACCTCACGCTGGGCCGCGACATCCTGCCGCCGCTGCTGGTGACCTTCGGCCTCTCCATCATCATTCAGAACGTGCTGCTGGAGGTGTTCTCCGCCGACACGCAGCGGCTCAAGGCCGGCGCGCTGGAGACCGCGAGCATCGCCGTCGGCGAGCAGATCGCCATCGGCTGGTTCCCGCTCATCGTCTTCCTTTCGGCGGTTGGAGTAATCGCGGGGCTGCAGCTCGTGCTCTTCCGCACGCGGTTGGGGACTGCCTTTCGCGCGACCTCCGACGACCATCAGACCGCGGCGCTGATGGGCATCGACAACCGCCACGTCTTCGCGCTCGCGATGGCGCTTGCGCTCGCGGTGGTGGCACTCGCGGGCACCTTCATGGCGATCCGCACCAACTTCTCGCCCGCCATCGGGCCAGCGCGGCTGCTCTACGCCTTCGAGGCGGTGATCATCGGCGGGCTGGGGAGCCTGTGGGGCACGCTCGCAGGCGGCGTGATCCTGGGCGTGGCCCAGGCCATCGGCGCCAAGTTCCACCCCGGCGGGCAGATTCTCGCAGGCCACGTGGCCTTCCTGATCGTTCTCGTGCTCCGGCCCAACGGGCTCTTCCCGCGTACGAGGGACCGGTGAGCGAGGGCGCACCCAGCTTTCGGGTGGAGCGCGGCACGCGGGCGAGCCGCTACGGCGCGCTGGCCGCGATTTTGGGGCTCGCCGTCCTGATCTCGCTCCCCTTCTGGGGCGGGCGCGCGGATATGCGGACCATCGTCGAGATCGCCTACTACTTGGCGCTGGCGCAGCTCTGGAACCTGCTTGCGGGCTACGCCGGGCTGGTCTCGGTGGGCCAGCAGGCGTTCCTTGGGCTCGGCGGCTACGCGCTCTTCGTTTTCGCGATGCATGCGGGCGTCCACCCCATCGCTGCGATTCCGCTGGCGGGCATCGCGGCGGCGCTCTTCGCCGTGCCCACGGCGTTCATCGTGTTCCGCCTGCGGGGCGCCTACTTCGCCATCGGCACTTGGGTCGTGGCAGAGGTCTACATGCTCTCCTTCGCGCAGGTCTCGGCACTCGGCGGCGGCTCCGGCATGAGCCTGCCGGCGGCGGTGGTGAAGGGCATCGCTGCAGGCCG
Organism: Alphaproteobacteria bacterium; assembly: GCA_022826345.1. The sequence continues at coordinate 5,538 of JAJDVB010000203.1, read as the reverse complement.
CATGTGGCGTGAGACGGCGATCTACTGGACCGGGCTCGCCATTGCCGTCGGCGCCATCGCGCTGGTCTACCTGCTGCTGCGCTCGCGTCACGGCCTCGCGCTGACCGCGATCCGCGATTCGGAGGAGGCGTCCGGCAGCCTCGGCGTCGACAACTTCCGCACCAAGATCTGGGTCTATATCGTCGCGGCCTTCGGAACCGGCATGGTTGGCGCGCTGGTCTTCCTCACCAAGCTCCGCATCTCGCCGGAGGCCGGCTTCAACGTCGTCGACTGGACCGCCAACGTCATCTTCATCGTCGTGATCGGCGGCATCGGCACCATCGAAGGTCCGATCATCGGGGTCATCATCTTCTTCGTGCTGCGCGAGCTGCTCGCGGACTTCGGCAGCTGGTATTTGATCGTGCTCGGCGGGATTGCGGTGCTGATGATGCTGCGGGCGCCGCAGGGCGTCTGGGGCCTGATCGCCGAGCGCTTTGATATCCGCTTCTTTCCGGTGCAGCGGCGTCTCGTGTTCGATCCCGCGACCTTCAGCTTCGTCGCGGACTCCCGAGACGAGAGTGAACGCAACCAGTGATCTTCGAGAAAGTGTGAGGCTTTCGCCCTTCGCCTACTTCACCGCGCCCAGCGCGAGCCCTCGAATCATGTGGCGCTGGATGAGGAACACCACGATCAGCATCGGCACGAGCTGGATCACCACCGCCGCCGAGAGCGGCCCCCAGAGCACGTTGTAGAGGTCGATCATCTTGGCGATCTGCACCGGGATCGTGACCGCCTTGTAGCTCGTGAGATAGAGCGCGAAGAGGAACTCGTTCCAGGCGAAGACGAAGGTGAAGACCGCGGTGACCGCGATACCCGAGGTCGCCATCGGCAGCATGATGCGCCAGATGATCGAGAACCAGCCGAGGCCGTCCAGCCGCGCCGCCTCCTCCACTTCGCGCGGCAGGTCGAGCAGGAAGCCCCGCAGCAGCCACACCGCGAACGGCAGGCCGTAGGCCACGTAGACGATGATCATGCCGAGGTGGCTGTCGGTGAGCCCGGTCCACTGCGCCATCAGGAAGTAGGGCAGCGCGATCACCACGCCCGGCATGAAGCGGAGCGAGAGGATCAGCAGCGACATGCCGTCGGCACCCCGCATCTTCATCCGCGCGAGCGCGTAGGCCGAGATCAGCGCCAGGAACATCGTGATGATGGTGGAGACGATGACGATGATCGCGCTGTTGAGGATGGCCTGCGCGAAGTCGAAGCGCTCGAACGTCGTGTGGTAGTGCTCCAGGGTCGGGTCGAAGGCGAACCGCGGCTTCGGGGCGTTGATCACGTTGGTCGGCTTCACCGATGTCATCGCGATCCAGTAGAGCGGCGCGAGGTAGACCGCGACCACGACCACCGCGCCGACATCCAGGAATCGTCTGAGCGGCGTGCGCATCAGGCGCTCACCTTCTGCCGCGTCGCCTTCTCCTGGCGGTGCAGGACGCGCAGGAAGCTGATCACCACGATGTTGATGGCGATCACCATCAGCACGCCGTAGGCCGCCATCACGCCGAGCCGGCCGGCGTGGAAGATCGAGTAGATGTTCATGCTGGCGAGCAGCGTGGACGAGCCGGGCCCGCCCCGCGTGATGATGAGGATCACGTCGAAGATGCGGATCTCATCGACCAGCCTGAGCAGCAGCACCACGGTCACCACGGGCCAGATCAACGGCAGCACGATGCGGCGCAAATAGGTGAAGCCGCGCACGCGGTCGAGCCGTGCGGCCTCGACCACTTCTGGCGATATCCCCTGCATGCCGGCGAGCAGGATGAGCGTGACGAACGGCGTCCACTGCCAGATGTCGACGATCATCACCGAGAGCAGCGCCGTGTCGGGGTGGGTGTGCCAGAGGCTCTTCTCGAGGCCCACGCCCTGGAGCAGATAGTTGAGCAGGCCGCCGATGGGCTCGAACATCGCCCGCCAGGAGAGCCCGAGCGCCACAGGCGTAATGAACACCGGAATCACGATGAGGGTTCTCAGGATACCGATGCCGCGCATGGTCGTGTCGAGCAGCATGGCGAGGAAGAGGCCGAGGATGAGCTGAACCGGCACCGTGATGGCGCACCAGATGCCGGCGAGCCGGAGCGTCTTCCAGAAGGTGTCGTCGTTGAAGAAGAGGAATTCGAAATTGCGCGGGCCGACCCAGCGCGCCGCCAACGGGTTGAACAGGTTGTCACTGCGGAACGCCGTGGCCACGGTCCACCCTAGGGGATAGACCGCGAGCCCGATCAGAATGAGGAGAGTCGGAAGGACGAGGAGATACGCGATCCGATTCTCGCTCAGGTGAAGAAAGGGCTGGCGGCGCCCCCCGGAGGGGCCCGCCAGCCCTGGTACAGCCATGTAGCGAACGCTTAGTCGTAGTAGCCGTTATCCGCCATGATCTGGCGCTGCGCCTCGTCGATGTCCACGAGCGCCTCTTCCATGCCCTTCTCGCCCGCGATCACCGCGGCGACGTCGTTGCCGAGCGTGTCGGCGAGCGTGAAGGTCGGCGGCACCCAGACGAAGCCCGGCGTGCAAAGCGGGATCGACCTGGCGAGCGCGTCGAAGTAGGGCTGCTTGTCCGCGTACTTGTTCAGCAGCGACGTCCGCGCCGGCTGCCCGGCCGCGTTGACGAAGTCCTCGCCGATGCGGGTGTCGACGTAATCGCCAGAGCTCATGTGCTTGACCCACTCGAACGCGGCCCGCTGGTCGTCGCCGAAGCTGTTGACGTAGAAGCCGAAGCCGCCCATCAGCGGTTCCTGCTTGCTGATCTCGGTTTCGCCCATGGGCACGACATCCGAGCGGAAGTGCGCGTGGTGATCCGTGAAGTTCGGATCCTGCAGCACCGAGGTGCCCCACTCCATCGGCGCGAACACGGCGGAGCCCTTGGCGAGAACGGAGTTCGCCTCCTCGTCCGTCGCGTTCATCGTGATCGGGTGGCGATACTCCATCAGCTTGAGCAGCATTGAGAACGCCTTGTGGCCGATCTCGGTGTTGAACTGCGGCTCCCAGTTCTCGTCGAACCAGACGCCGCCGTAGGAGCGGATCATCTGGTAGAGCTCCAGGCCGGCGAAGAGGCCGCGGCGCCCGGTGGTGACGAAGCCGTAGATGTCGTTGTCAGGATCGTGCAGGGCCTTGCAGACCTCGATGGTCTCTTCCCAGGTCTTAGGCACCGAGGTGACGCCCGCCTCGTCGAACTTGTCCTGGCGGTAGTACATCAGCTTCGTGTTGCTATCGAAGGCGATGGACGCGTGGTGGCCCTCCGGCGTCTGCGGGAAGTTGTAGCCCACGGTGACGTTGGCCGGGACGTCGGCGTGGTAGTCGTCCAGCCAGCCCTGGTCCTCGGCGAGCCATTCGTCGAGGTTGAGTGGCGTGCCGATGGTGCCGATCGACGACATCACGTTGTGGTCGTTGATGGCGCAGTTGTAGGAGTCCGACTTGGACGCCGCGTAGACCTGCATCTTGGTGTAGGCCTCGCCCACCGGCTCCGCGATGATCTTCACGTTGACGTTGGGGAAGCGCTCCTTGAAGGTCCCCACCACCGCTTCGAGCGGCAAGCCCCAGCGCTGGCCTGCAAACGTGTAGGCCACCACGTCGCCTTCCAAGCTGTCGTCGGTGTACCAGCCCGGCCCGTTGGTGTCGGACGAGCGCGCCCACTTCGGCGCGACGCCGACGCCCGCGGCCGCCGCCATGGCCGCCGAGATCTGGAGCATCTGACGGCGCGTGATCTTGGCCCGCATGTCGCGAGCGTGCTGCATCGATTGCTTGTAAAGAGTCTCTCTGTCCGTACCCATGTGTACCTCCCCTGGGATTTGGTCGCGGAAACTATAGCGCTGCCTCATAGGGGGTGTATACGCTGGTGGTCTTTCGCACTTTCCCTCACACACCGGGCGCGAGCTCCGCTCGCTTGGCTTACGCGCTACGCGCGCGGCGCGGTCGCGCCGTCCGGGCCTTCGGCCCGGGCCTTTTCTTGGCAAGCACTTCGTCCGCTGCCTAAACTTGCGCGCCGTTCGGCCAAGCAGCGGAGAGCCCCCATGTCCTACTGGATCAGCCAGAGCGTCGATGGCGCGCCCTTGACCAAGGCAACTCGTGCCGAAGGCGTCTACGTCTACGGCGAGGACGGCAAGCGCTACATCGACAGCACCGGCGGACCGGGGCTGTTCTCGCTCGGCCACGGCCACCCGGAAGTGACAGCGGCGATCAAGGACCAGTTCGACCAGATGGCCTACGGCTTCAGCATGACCTTCACGACCGACGTGGTGGAGGAGCTCTCCGAGAGCATCGTGACTGCCGCCGGCGCGGACCATTTCGGCGGCGTGTTTTATTCGTCGAGCGGGTCCGAGGCCAACGAGCACGCGCTCAAGGCCGCGCTGCAGTATCACCTCGCGAATGGCGAACCCGAGCGGACCCACTTCATCGGCCGCAGGCTCTCCTGGCACGGGGCGACGCTCGGCGTGCTCGACGTGGGCCACCACCTCTGGCGGCGGAGCCTCTACGAGAGCGAGCTCGGCCGCGCGACCCACGTTTCCGCGCCGATGCTCTACCGCCCGCCCGAGGGCGTGGCGCCGGAGGACCTCACGCAGCACTATGCGGACGAGCTCGATGCCGAGATCAGGCGCGTCGGCCCCGCGCGTGTCGCGGCCTTCATCTTCGAGCCCGTCGGCGGCGGCACCGGCGGCATCCTGCCGCCACCCGACGGCTACGCCCAGGCCATGCGCGCGGTCTGCGACGACCACGGCGTGCTCATGATCGCGGACGAGATCTTCTGCGGGGTCGGCCGCACCGGCAAGTGGCGGGCGCTGGAGCATGAGGGCGTAGAGCCCGACATCATGACCATCGCCAAGGGGCTCTCCGGCGGCTACATGCCCTTGAGCGCCTGCGTGCTCTCGCGCCAGGTGCGCGAGGCGATCGACGGCGCCTACGGCAATCTCGAAGCGGCCCGCACCTATTCCGGCCACACCGCCGCCTGCGCGGCCGGGCGTGCCGTGCTGGGCATCATCGAGCGCGACGGGCTGGTGGAGAAGGTGGCTGCCGACGGCATCTACCTCAAGGAGCGGCTGGACCGGGCCTTGGGCCAGGACGACGCGGTCGGCGACATCCGGGGCTGCGGCCTGATGTGGGGGATCGAGCTGGTCAAGGACCGCGACACCAAGGAGCCGTTTGACCCCGCGCTCCAGGTGTGGAAGCGCTACCGGGACGCTGCGCTGGAGAATGGCATGCTGAGCTATCAGGGCGGCGCCATCATCGACGGCGAGCGCGGCGATTACGCTCTCGTCACGCCCGCCTACACGGCAACGCGGGACGAGCTCGACGAGATCGTGAACAAGGTCGCGCTCTCGATCCGCCAGGCCGTGGAGTCGGCGCGCGATGCGGTGTAAACGGACGAATCGCCCCTCCTCACCCCGGCCCTCTCCTCCCCGCCGGGGAGGAGAGGGAGAGTAGGCGGCGCCGCCTACGTCCCCCCTCCGCCCTCCCGGGCCGTCAGGCCCGGACGGCGCGACTGCGCCGCGCGCCGAATGGCGCGGAGCCAAG
>JAJDVB010000100.1 GCA_022826345.1 Alphaproteobacteria bacterium | reverse complement strand
TCGCCGCGAGCTGGGCCGAGGCCAGAGGCGTCAACCAGGTCGTCTGCCGCCCCGACTGGAGCGCGCACGGCAAGGCCGCGCCCTTCCGCCGCAACGACGAGCTGCTGAACTTCCTGCCCAAGGGCGTCATCGCCTTCCCCGGCAGCGGCATCACCGGCAACCTCGTCGACAAGGCGAAGACATTGGGCATACCTGTGATGACCGTGGCCGCGTGAGCGGCGCGCGCCTCGACGAAGCGGCCGATCCCCGATGCGGGATCGGCCGCTTTCGTCGTGTTTCACGACGGGCGTCACGAGCGTCGGCCTGTGCGCCCGCCCGTCAGATCGCGCACCGCCAACCCGAGTGCGCGCTCGAAGGCCGGCGTCGCCGCGCTTCGCGCAGGCGCCGTGCGGTCGCTGCAGCGACCGTGCTTCCCGCCTCCCGCCGTCGCCGTGCACCCGGCTCGGCGCTGCGCGCCATCGCCGGTCGCCGCCGCAGCGAAACCCGCATGACCCTCGTCGCGAGCCGTCCCGACTCCGCCATCGTGATCGACATCGCCACCGTCAGCGCGCGCGTCGGCGGCGTTCGCCGCCTGCGCGCGCTCGACGAAGGCGAGCGACCTTCTACCCGACGCAACCGCGGTTCTACCCGTGAGCTCGCCGTGCGCAGACCGTGCCGACCATGAGCACCGTCCATGAATTCCCGCACAGACATTGTGAATATCACCAGGCGCCGCACGAGTGCGAGCACAAGTGCGGCCGCCTCTGCCAGCAGCTCGCGTCCGCCCTGTCGACAGTACCGTCGTCGGTGCCGACGACCGGCGCGTCGCCATCCCGATCATCGATACCGCCGTTTCGAATCCGTGATCCGTCGCTCCCCTCAGCACGACCATCGACAAGAGTGATCCGTCAGACGTGCTGACCATGATCGCGAGCCCCGCGCTTGCCGTCAGCAGTTCCGACGACCGACACGAGCACTTGCCGATCAGTCATGCCGGCATCTCTGTTCCGCCATGTGTGCTCGGTGTGTTCCAACCCCTCGTCAGTGCCGGCCCGCAATGCGATCGGTCAACTGCGGCGATGCCCGGACACCGAGACCCGCCTCGTGCTCGAAATCCGGCCCACTCTGCTCGGGACACAGGCTCGACACATGACGATCTCTCTCTGCAGTGCCTCCCGCAGCCGCCATCGTCGCCGGCCTCTTCGGCCGAGATAGCCGGCACAGCTCGACCACCCTGCGCGTCACGTCGTGACATGGCCAATCCCGGTGCATCACATTGACCTGCGCACGACACTCACTTGAATGTGGCCGGATCAAGCCCCTGTCTCCGCGTGACATTCCGCGACCTTGTATCGGCGCTGTGTCCGTCTTGTCGTGCAACATCCATAGCTCCTCCAATCTCGCTATGGTTCCCTTATGGTGCCACCTAAAGGGCTGGCCCTGAACGATTTTCTCGCATCCTGTAGTCCCTGTCCTACGCCTTGAGGCGTTTTGAGCCCTCACACCTGACGCAGCCCGCTGCACGACTACGACAGCACTACGCTCAGGCACGTGGAGGATACGATCTGCTACGGCATCTCGTAGCAGAGCGTAGCTCTCAGGTGCCGGAATGAGTGCGTCGGATTCTGCGTCGCTTGGGGCTGTACTAGAAAGTATGACGTGAAATCAGTCATTTACCATCCCGTCTGGGCCCAGGCCTTTCATTCCTGTCCTGGATCGCACCCGCAAGCCACACCCACAGGCTTCGATCGGCGCTACAGATCGAGCGGCCGGGAATCGCGCGCGGGCGCGAACTCGTGGCCGGGACGGGACGGCTCGAGGAATGTGATCGCCTCGTAGAAGTCGTCGAGCGCCACGAACTCGCCGTTGCTCTGCGCCCACGACAGGATCTCGATACGCTGCCAGCCCCGCGCGTGAAGACGTTCAAGTGCAGCGTGAAAGGCTGCGCCGTCGCCCGTGATAAGCACCACGATGTCCGGATCGTCGAGGTGGTCCAGCCAGGCCAAACCGATGTCGGCCTCCGAAGTCCGCCGGCGCCGGCGGAATCCTGGCGAGCACCACGGGCGGTCTCGGCGACGGCAACGCTCGCGATCACCTACAATCTCCACCGCAAGGCGGCATGGAGGCCGATGTCGGGGGCGGCATGCCAGGTGCCGTCGTCTTCGGTGATCGCGACGTCGAGCGCCGTATGGTCCGTGATCCTCAACGTCCCGCCCAGGCCCAGCATGACCGCCGCATCGGAGAGCGGCGCCATAGCGGAGGCGCCGTAGGGCGAGGAGTGAACCTCGATCTGCGCCTTGAGGCGAACCTCTTCCAGCGCCCGCCAGGTCACGCCGAAGCGACCGAAGACGATCAACCGGCCGCCGATCGCCGAAAGGCTTTCCGGCGCCTCGCCCGCGAGAACGCCCAGCGTCGCGGCATAGAGCCAGTTGCGGGAGCCGGCAGAGCCCGCAAATGCGCCCGAGGTCTCCGCCCAGGCCGATGCCGAATATCCCCCCGAGCCCGCAAGCGCATCCTCGTCTCCGCTCGGCAGCTTGACGATGGCGCGCGCGACCATGCCGTCGTTCGAGAACGGCGGCGACGGCAGGGCGTAGCCCACACCCACACTCGCGTCCCCGAGGGAGTGGACGTCGCTGTCGACATTGAGACGGGTGCCGCCGCCGTCGGCGTAGAACAGCGCAAGCCGGTCCCTCGGTGCGCGGTCCCGGTCCCCTTGCGGCAGGCCGAAGGCGTCGTGCCAGTCCTCGATGAACCCGTCGAAGACGCCGCCGGTGTGCGAAACCGCCGGCAGATCCGCCAGAAGCTCCCAGCCGCCGCCAAGTCCGTGACGCAGCGCCAGACCATGCCGCCACGTCTCACCGTCAATCAGCACGCGCTCCGTACCCGAGCCGCCCGCGCGCAGGTGCGATGCCATGTCCAGCGATGCGGTAAGCTCCCACGAGCCTTCCGGCATCACGCGGGCGCCGGTCGAAGCCGGCACGCCGTACAGCAGGTGAAACGGGTTCAGGTTCACCATGCGCAGGGGTGCCGCGATATCCTGCCGGCCCGCCTCATCGGAGACGGCCGCGCCCGGCAGCAGGACGGAAACGGCCAGCGCGCATGCGAGTGCGAAACCCGCCCCGGCCCCGGACCGGCCTCCCGCGAACCTCACCAAGGGGGGCGCAACCGGGCGGGCGCCTGCCGGCCCGCCTGCCCTTCATGGGAGCGCCGTCCCAGGTGGGAAAAGCAGGACACGGCGAACGCGGCCGGGCCGTACTCGGTCCGGGCCTCGACCGGGATGTCGCCGAGATGGGGTTCGATCATGGGATCGCCGTCGACGACGCTCACCGTCACTTCGGCCTCCAGCGTGACGAGCGGCAGCACATCGTATCACCCGCGCGCCATCAGGGTGCTATCAGGACACCGTAGGAGTGATCTGCCGAATCTCACGAGTAGCCACCGATCAGAAGCTCATCCGCAGGTGAGCCGAGGCCGCGCGGTCCCCGGCTTCCTGACCGCCCATGGCGTCAGCGCCGGAGGCCAGAGCGCAGACGGCGGCTCCCATTGCGAGCAAGCGTTTCATGATCGCCCCTCCTTCTGCAAGGACAGTCACCGTCAATGGTGTTCGCGGGCCTGCACGTCGAACACGCCGGTCGGAGGCAACTGTGCCGGCGTTCGCATAACTCCGGCAAGTGCGGGCGCCCGCCAGCACAGCGCATGGCCACGTCGGGAACACCACTCCCTCGCTCTTCCGCCCCGTCAGAACTGGCGCACGAAGCGAAGCTCACCGTGCGTGCGCTCGTAGTCGTAGAGCTGCGCATTGGTCTCCCGCTCCTCGTTCACCACCACGAGCTCGGGGCTGAAGCCATACACGGTGAACGCCCGGTTGTGAACGGAAAGCCGAAGGCTCCGCGTCCGGTCCGACCGGTCCTCGCCCGCCGGCGTGTGCGGCGGCCACTCCCCCGCGAAGTCCGTCCAGCGCACCTCGCCGCCCGCGCCCACGGTGAAGCCAAGCGGCAGGATCACGTCGACACCAATCCCGAGCCACCGGCTGCGGTTGCGATAGGGCTCGCTCTCCGGCTGCTCACGGCCGTAGCCCCCTGAGAGGTTCGCCCGCACCGTCGGCGTCACTGTCCACACCCCCCTGAGCGACGCATCCACGATCGGCCCGTCCAGCCAGGCCCGGTCCCGGTAGCGCCGCTCGTGCACCGAGGCCCGCGCGAACGCCGTCGCCTGCGTGCTCACCCGGTGGGCCACCTCAACACGTGCACCGAGCTCCCGATTGTCCGGCACCGTGCCCGTCCAGCGCTGCCGCGCGCTCGCCAGCAGGCTCCCCTCCGTGTTCTGGTCAATCAGCCAGCGCGGGCCCAGATGGGTGGCGAGATAGAGCTGATCGAACTCCGAGCCCCCGTACTCCCGCCGCGCCGCCTCCCCGCCGGCGCGCAGTCTCAGCCGCTCCGCCACCGGCACCTGGTACTCCGCCCCACCCCACACCGAGACGCCGACGCCGGACGTGGTCAACTCCTCCGCGTCCCGCTCGAAGGGCAGGCCGAAGATGTAGATGGTGCGCTCCTCGGAATCCGCGCCGATGTTCGTATCGGGCGCCAGCGCCGCGCCCAAGGAGAAGCTCCATCGGTTGCGCGCCTGCATCGCGGCCAGGAAGCCGCGCACGTTGGCGGCCACCGCCTCAGGCGGCTCGCCCGCCAGCACCGCCTCGAAGTGGCGCCTCGCGAGATCGTCCTCGCCCTTGAGGAAGAAGGCGCGGGCCAACTCCAGACGCACCCGCACCAGGCCGGGCTGCGCAAGCAGCATGGTGTGGAAGGCGCCGATGGCCTCGTTGAGCAGCAACTCGCGCTGATCGTCCGCGCGGCCCTGCTGCTGCGAGGCCTCAAGCGCCGCCAGGCCGTAGAGGAACAGCGTGTTGGGGTTCACAGCATCGCCCGAAAGCAGCGGCTGCAGGACCGCGAAAGCCTCGCCGAAGCGGCCCGCGTCAATCAGCGCCTTCGCTTGCGCCTCGGTGGCGGTGTCGGCTGCGGCAGGCGCTTCCGCAGTGGGGGTGGAGGGCGGCGGCAACTCGGAATCATGCTCCGCGCTCCAGGACGGTGACGCGAATGCCAGGCAAATGGCGATCGCTACGGTGAGGACAACAAGCGGCGTCCACATCGCGGGCGCCTGACAGGTAAAGCTAGTGGACACGGCCGATACTCGCATTGGTGGTCGGCGAACAGAAAAAGGGGGCGGCAATCCGGCCACCCCCTAAAGTAGTCCTGAAGCAGAGGATCAGGTTCTCATCGAATAGCCTCGAACCTGCTGTCCCGCTCTACTCGTCGTCCTTCGTCGCCCCGAAGGCGCCGGCAACCGAGCCGTTGCTGAAGTTGGCGCCGAACTCACCAACCACGCTGTGGGGCTGGATATTGACGGTGGCTCCGTCAACCGTCGCTGTCGTCGGACCATGGAAGGTGGCGTTGTACGAACCTTCGTCCCCACCGCCCTTGGTCATGCCCGACGCGGTACCAGCGCTGGTATCAATAGCGCCCTTCTCCAGGCTCACCGACCACCCAGGCCCTTCGTCATGACCAGACAAGTTGAAGTTGTTGATGGTGCCGGTGACGGTGTTGAGCACGTTCGGAGCATACTTTCCGGAAGTCGGAACATTGGAATCTTCAAGCTCCTGCCCGAAATGTGCTGTCAGCATCGCGTTCGCAGTGAAGTGACCGGAGGTGGCCGATGCACGGGTGCCATCCGGGTTGCTTACGCTATGCACGTACACACCCGTGGCGGCGCCATCGTAGGTGGCCCTACCGGTGACTGAAGCAACGCTTCCCGTTGCGGCAATCGACGAACCGGCAAAAGTCTCGACTTCGTTGTAGGTAACCGCGCCCTCTTCGTCCGTCGTCCTCTTCAGCCAGAAGCCGTAGTGCAGGTAGTCGTCGTCCGGCACGTCAGAGGTAGCACCCTCGTCGGGCGTGAACACCCAACCAGCACCAATGGCGGTGATCATGCCTTCGTCGTCTAGTGTGACTGTGCAAACGGCGCTGCCGTTACACCGGTACGTGCCCATCGCACCGTTATACGTGCCGCCGACTTCATCAGCCTCATCTTCATCTGTGGTGTCGGTGTCATCGAAAGCGAAAGTCAAGACACCCATTTCTGCTTCAGGGCTTGAAACAAACGCGGACGACTTGATCAGCGGCAGGTTCGCACTGTCAGTGCCTGCCGTGACCGTGAGAGCGGTATAGTCGTTTGTAGGAGTACCGTCGTCGTCGGCGTCCACGTCATCATCAAGGTCACGGGCGTTCAGCGCCTGCCCTGCGACCTCAGCGAATGCGGTAGCCTTCGGCGCTTCGATGTTGGTGCTGACGATCACAACCTCGGACTCGACGTTGCCGTCGTCGTCCGCCTCCATCATGCGGACATGCATGGTGGTTCCGTCGCCCAAGTCCATGGCCTGCATGAACTTCGCATCGTCGTCGCCCATCATGCCATGGTCAGTGATCTTGATCTCCGTGCCATCGCGATCACGTGTGATTTCCAGACCATACGGATCATCGTCATTGTCAGCAGTACCGTCCGCGTTCACGTGGTCACTGCCACCGAGGCCGGCATCGGGGTTTGCCGGAGTTTGGTCCGGTCCCTGCATGGCCTCCGCCGCGATAGCCATTTCCTTGGTGCCCGCCGCCTTGGTCGCTGCGGCCACCATACCCCGGTTCGCTATCTCAGACTGAATGCCTGAAATCTCCATCTCCAGGGCTGCGACCTGGCTCTCCAACCGGGCGGCGTCTTCGTCACTGAGATTGCCCAACGCCATCCGCGCGGCAGCGACAAGAGCGTTGGCGGCGTTCGCAGCCTCCGAAGTGGCTTCGTCGCCCAAGGCGTCGACGGCAGCCTGCGCTGCATTGATCGCGTCTTGCGCGCTCCTGAGATTCGCCACATCCGTCTCGGTGTCGCCGAGCTCCATTTCCAGATCGGCGATCTGACCGTGCAAGCGCGCGCGCACGTTTTCGTCGAGGTTCTCGGCAGCCGCAACCGCCTGCTTCGCCCTCTGCAGAGCTGCGTGGGCAGCCCCCACTTCCTCAGGCGTGGAATCGTCGGTCAGTGCATCCACCATCATTTGGGCCGCTTCAACCGCTGCCTCGGCCACCGCCAGCTGCCCCGGTTCGGAAGCACGGTAATCTTCGATCCCCTGGAGCGTGCCGGAAACGGCCATGATCATCCCGGCCAAGCCCGAACGCTGCTCGTCAGACAACGCCGTCGCGGCATCCAGGGCATCCTGGGCGGCCATGACCAAGCGCCTCGCAGCTGCGACGTCTTCGTCAGTGGACCCGGCCCGATCCAGAGCTTCGACAGCCATCCTCGCCGCACCCAAAGCGTTATTCACCGCCTGGGTCTGGTCGGCCACCATCTGCTGCTGGTCGGCATTCGCCCGAGCCATCTCTATGGCTTGCAGGTCAGTGTCGATCTGAGCAATCGACGCGTGCAGACTGTGATCGTCGGCCAGCTCCGCTGCGGCCTGCTGCGCTTCCGTGACCGCCATCCGTGCGGCCATGATCTCCGCGTCCGTGGATGCGTCGGAAAGACCGGCGACAGCCATGCGGGCCGCTTCTGTCGCATTTACCGCCGCGTCGAGGTCCATCTGGGCCTGCTCGGCCTCCATCTTCGCCTTTTCCGCTGCCGCGTCCAGGTCGGCATCGCTGTGGCCGTTCGAGCAGCCGTACATGACGGCCGAAAGGGCAACGATCGAGACCGCCGCCATCAAACTGCGAGTCAGCTTCGTCTTCTTCATGGCTCCGAGGCTCTCCTTTGCATCTAGGAGGCCTCGGCCGAGGCCTCGCTGGGTTCAACAAGTCGGCCGTCAACGTACCTGACGACTCGGCAACTGTCCATAGCCCTTAAACTTCACCATACCGGCGCCCGCTTGTCTACATCGGAAAAGCGGCCATGAGCCATGAAGCGATCCCAAACCGTCATGGGGACTCCGCCCCTCGTCGCTGCTGCCTCCCTGCACATCCGCAG
>JAJDVB010000162.1 GCA_022826345.1 Alphaproteobacteria bacterium | reverse complement strand
TCAAGCTTGAGGGCCTGTACCGCCATGCCTCGACCCATGCCGCCGGCGTGATCATCGGAGACCGGCCGCTGACCGAACTGGTTCCGCTCTACCGCGATCCGCGCGAGGGTCAACTGGCGACGCAGTTCTCCATGAAATACGCGGAGGCGGCCGGCCTCGTGAAGTTCGATTTCCTCGGCCTCAAGACCCTGACCGTCCTCCAGACGGCCTGCAAGCTGGTGGCCGACAGGGGCGAGAAAATCGACCTCGAGAGCCTGCCGCTAGACGATCCGGCGACCTACGAGATGCTCGGACACGGCGAAACGGTAGGCATATTTCAGCTCGAAAGCGGCGGCATGCGCGATGCGCTGCGCCAGATGAAGCCGGACAGTTTCGAGGACATCATCGCCCTGGTCTCGCTCTACCGGCCTGGCCCGATGGACAACATTCCCCGCTACATCGCCTGCAAGCATGGCAAGGAGAAACCGGACTACCTGCACCCGATGCTGACCGGCCTGCTGGAGGAAACGTTTGGCGTCATCATCTACCAGGAGCAGGTGATGGAGATCGCCAAGGTTCTCGCCGGCTACAGCCTGGGCTCCGCCGACCTGCTGCGCCGCGCCATGGGCAAGAAGATCAAGGCGGAGATGGACGCGCAGCGGGAAACCTTCGTGAACGGCGCGCTTGCCAACGAGGTCTCCCGCAACGACGCGACCCGTATCTTCGAGTTGGTGGCTAAGTTCGCGGGCTACGGCTTCAACAAGTCCCACGCAGCGGCCTACGCGCTGGTCGCCTACCAGACCGCGTACCTTAAGGCCAACCACCCGGTCGAGTTCATGGCCGCCTCCATGAGCCTGGAGATCAACAACACCGACCGGCTGGAATTGTTCCGCCGGGAGCTGGAACGGCTCGGAATTCCCCTGCTGCCGCCCGACATCAACGCCTCGCGGGCGACCTTCTCGGTCGAGAGCCAGGAAGACGGCAGCAAGGCGATCCGCTATGCGCTCGGCGCGATCAGGAACGTCGGCGTGCAGGCAATGACGGCGCTGGCTAATGAGCGAACAGCCAACGGTCCGTTTGCCGATCCCTTCGATTTCGCCGGCCGGGTCGATCCGCATCAGATCAACCGCCGCCAGATCGAGAATCTGGCCAAGGCCGGTGCCTTCGACAGCCTTACGTCGAACCGCAAGCAGATGGCGGACGGTGCCGAGATCCTTCTCGCCTATTCGGCCCAGGCCAAGCTCTCGCGCTCCCAGGCCTCGCTCTTCGACGAGTCCGACGCGACGCTCGCGCCCAGGCCGAGCCTGCCGGAGCAGGAGGACTGGGACGCGAACGAGAGGCTGGCCGCCGAGCAAGAGGCGGTCGGCTTCTATCTCTCCGCCCACCCCTTGGATTCTTACCAGGACGCGCTCAAGGGCCTCACGGTCACGCCCGCCGCCGAGGTGGCGCAGCAGGTCGCGCGGGGCATCACGCGCTTCCGCTTGGCCGGCATGGTGCTGAACGTCAGGGAGCGCGGGCCCGGCTCGCGGCGCTACGCCTTCATCCAGCTTTCCGACCCGAGCGGCAGCTTCGAGGTGGCGGCCTTCCGCGAGACCTACGGCGAGGGGCGCGACGTGCTGGAGCCCGGCAGGCCGGTGCTGGTGACCGCGCAGGCGCGTATCGAGGGCGAGGAGGTCAAGCTCTCCGCCCAGAGCTTCGACGACCTGGACGCCAGGCTCGCGCGCAATCTCACCGGTCTCGCGGTCTACGTGAGCGACACGAGCGCGTTGGAGCCGTTGGGCGCGATCCTCGCGAGCCGACCGGCGGGTGGCGGACGAATCGCGCTTTTCGTAGAGACCGGCGGGGAAGGCACGGTCGAGGTCGAGCTACCCGAGTCCTACGCGCTCAGCCCTTCTCTCGGCGGCGAGATCGGCGCGCTCGCCGGGGTCACGACCGTCCAGGAACTTTCGTCGGCACGGGCCGGCTAAACGTCGGCTCAGGCCTTGCGCGCCGGGGGCGCCGGCGCTATCAAGCGCCCACCTGCGTAAAGCGGGAATTCACACGCGGAAGACGGCACTCGTCACGAGAGTGCCGATCCGGTGCCCGGTCCAGCCGGGGCATGATCCGCGGAGGAGGAACCGGAGAAAGGACGGCCAATGGCTTTGCCAGAATTCACCATGCGCCAGCTTCTCGAAGCCGGCGTGCATTTCGGGCACCAGACCCGGCGTTGGAACCCGAAGATGCGCCCTTACCTGTTCGGCGCGCGCAACGGCGTTCACGTCATCGATCTCGAGCAGACAGTGCCCCTGCTTCACCAGTCGCTGGTCGCCTTGCGCGACGTAGCCGCCGGCGGCGGACGCATTCTCTTCGTCGGCACCAAGCGGCAGGCCTCGCGGCCGATCGCGGAGACCGCCAAGCGTTGCGGCCAGTATTACGTCAACCACCGCTGGCTGGGCGGCATGCTGACCAACTGGAAAGCGATCTCGGGCTCGATCAAGACCCTCGCCGACCTCGAAGCGACGCTTGCCGACGAGTCCGCGGGTCTGACCAAGAAGGAAATGCTGCAGCTGGTCCGGCGCCGCAACAAGCTCGATCTCGCGCTCGGCGGCATCCGCGACATGGGCGGCGTGCCGGACATGCTCGTGGTCATCGACACCAACAAGGAAGACATCGCGATTCTGGAGGCGCGCAAGCTGGGCATCCCGGTGGTCGCGATCATCGACAGCAACTGCGATCCCGACTTCATCACCCACCCGGTTCCCGGCAACGACGACGCGATCCGCGCGATCAACCTCTATTGCGACCTGTTCGCCCGCGCGGTCATCGACGGCCTGCAGGAGGAGCTTGCCGCCTCCGGTGCCGACATCGGCGCCGCCGAGGAGGGGCTGGCCGAGGACTTGCCCCCAGTCGATGCTGAGGCTCCCGCCGAGGAGGCGACCGAAGCGCCAGCGGAAGAGTCGGCCGATGGCGAAGCGGCTGCCGAAGCGCCCTCCGAGGCTCCGGCCGAGGCTGACGCAACACCGGAAGCGTCCGACGCGCCGGAAGCGCCAGATGCGGCTCAGGCAGCAGAGACACCCGCAGCGCCGGAGGGTGGCGAGGCGGAGCAGGCGGCGGGCGCGTGAGCGCGCCGCACAGTTGGGAGTAGACGACGATGGCTCAGATCACGGCCGCGCTGGTCAAGCAGCTGCGCGACAAGACCGGCGCCGGCATGATGGATTGCAAGAAGGCTCTGACCGAGACCGATGGCGAGCTTGAGGCGGCGGTCGACTGGCTGCGCAAGAGCGGCCTTGCCCAGGCCCAGCGCAAGGCCGGCCGCACCGCAGCCGAAGGGCTGATCGGGCTGGCGACGGCGCCGGGCAAGGCGGCGATGGTCGAGATCAACGCCGAGACCGATTTCGTCGCGCGTAACGGCGATTTCCAGGCGGTGGTGCGCGGGGTCGCGACATTGGCGCTGGATTGCGAGGGCGATGTCGAGCGGCTCTCCGCAGCGTCCTATCCGGGGACCGGCCGCACGGTCGCCGAGGAGATTACCAATCTCGTCGCCACCATCGGCGAGAACATCCAGCTGCGGCGGACGGCGGTCCTGTCTGCGCCGGTGGGTGCCGTCGGCGACTACATTCACATGCCGGCGACGCCGGGGCTGGGCCGGCTCGGCGTGATCGTGGCGGTCGACTCCGATGCGTCTGCGGAGAGCCTCGCTCGTCCTGCGCACGAGTTCGCCATGCACATCGCGGCCGCCAGCCCGCACGCGGTCTCGCGCGACTCGCTCGATCAGGCGATGGTCGAGCGCGAGCGCGCGGTCCTCGCGGAGCAGGCGCGCGCCGAGGGCAAGCCCGAGAAGATCATCGAGAAGATGATCGAGGGCAGGCTGCGCAAATTCTTCGAGGAGGTCGTGCTGCTCGAGCAGACCTGGATCCTCGATGGTGAGAGCCGCGTGAAGTCGGTGCTGGAGCGGCTTACCGCCGAGCTCGGCACCTCCGTCTCCGTGAGCGGCTTCGTCCGCTACCAGCTGGGCGAGGGGATCGAGCGGGAAAGCAAGGACTTCGCCGCTGAGGTCGCCGAGCAGCTCGGTTCTTGACCATCAGCCTCTAGCCCTGGAGCCGGCGATGACCGCTTCTCCCCGCTTCAAGCGCATTCTCCTGAAGATATCCGGCGAGGCGCTGCGGGGAGACGAACCCTACGGCATCAACGGCGACGCGGTGGACCGCCTCGCCGGCGAGATCGCCGAGGTTCACGAGAGGGGCGTCGGGGTCTGCGCCGTCGTCGGCGGCGGCAACATCTTCCGCGGCTCCTCCCACGAGGCCGCCGGCATGGAACGCGCCACCGCCGACTACATCGGCATGCTGGCCACGGTGATGA
Organism: Alphaproteobacteria bacterium; assembly: GCA_022826345.1. The sequence goes on along the minus strand of JAJDVB010000162.1, from coordinate 64,189 downwards.
ACGCGGTCGCCATGCAGCACGCCCTGGAGCGCCTGGGCAAGGAGACGCGGGTCCTCTCCGCGCTCCCCATCGCGCCGGTCTGCGAGCCCTACATCCGCCGGCGCGGGCAGCGCCATCTGGAGAAGGGGCGGATCGTGCTCTTCGCCGGCGGCACCGGCAATCCCTTCTTCACCACCGATACCGCCGCGGCGCTGCGCGCGGCGGAGATGGGCTGCGACGCCCTGCTCAAGGGCACCAAGGTCGACGGAGTCTACGCCGCCGATCCCGAGGTCGACGCCGCTGCGACGCGCTTCGAGCGGCTCACCTATATGGACGTGCTATCCAAGGACCTGAAGGCCATGGACGCGTCGGCGATCTCGCTGGCGCGGGAAAACGACATTCCGATTGTGGTATTCTCCATTCAGAAGAAGGGCGGTCTCGCCGCCGTGCTGGACGGGAACGGACCCTTCACCGTCATCTCTGACTAGGGCTGCCGCGATGGCCGATCCTGATCTCGACGACTTGGAACGCCGGATGAACGGCGCCGTCGAGGCGCTCCGGAAGGAGCTGGGTGGCCTCCGCACCGGGCGGGCGTCCTTGAGCCTGTTGGAGCCCATCGTGGTCGAGGCCTACGAGACGGAGATGCCCCTCAATCAAGTTGCGACCATCAACATTCCCGAGCCGCGCATGCTCTCGGTCCAGGTCTGGGACAAGACCCAGGTGAAGGCGGTGGAGAAGGCGATCCGCTCTTCCGATCTCGGGCTCAATCCGATCGTCGACGGCCAGTCGCTCCGCATCCCGATCCCGGAGCTGAACGAGGAACGCCGCCACGAACTCGCCAAAGTTGCCGCCAAGTATGCCGAGCAGGCCAAAGTGGCGGTGCGCAACGTCCGGCGCGACGGTATGGATCAACTCAAGAAGATGGAGCGTGCCGGCGAGCTCGGCGAGGACGAATCGCGGCTGTGGGCGGGCGAGATTCAGGAGATGACCGACGGGTTCGTCAAGAAGATGACCGAGATGTTCGAGGCCAAGGAACAGGAGATCCTGCAGGTCTGAACATGGCGCTCGCGCAGTCATTCGCCGACCGGCAGGATTCCGGCCTGCACGTCGGCATCATTCTGGACGGAAACGGGCGCTGGGCACGGGCGCGGGGCTTGCCGAGAGCGGCAGGGCACCGGCGCGGCGCCGAGGTCGTGAAGAGAATTTTGCGGGGCTGCCCCGACCGTGGCATCCGCTACCTCACCATCTACGCGTTCTCATCGGAAAACTGGAAGCGGCCCGAGGGCGAGGTCGCGGACCTCATGGGGCTGCTGCGGCTCTACCTGCGCCGCGAGGTCGCCGACCTGCACGGCAACGGCGTCCAGATCGCCTTCATCGGCGACCGCGCGCGGCTGAGCGGGGAGATCAACGCCCTCATCGGCGAGGCCGAGGAGAGCACCCGGCACAACGCCACGATTACCCTCACCGTCGCGGTCAACTACGGCGGGCGTCAGGAGATCGTCGATTCCGTGCGCCGGATTGCCGAGCAGGTCCGCGACGGGGCGCTCGATACCAACCAGATTTCCGAGGAGACGGTCCAGCGCCATCTCCAGACCCGCGACCTGCCGGACCTCGATCTGGTGATCCGCACCAGCGGCGAGCAGCGCCTCAGCAACTTCCTGCTTTGGCAGGCGGCCTACACGGAGCTGGTGTTCGTATCGACGCTCTGGCCCGACTTCACGCTGGAGCACCTCGATCAGGCGATCGGCGAGTTCCGGCGCCGCGAGCGGCGCTACGGCGGCGCCCGCAGCTAGCCGCCGGGCCGGGGCGGCGTAGCCGGGCCGAACGGAGACCACATGGCCTTGTCCCCCCGAGAGCTCTGCACCCTCACCGCCACCGAGGCGATCGCCGCGTTCAAGGCCGGCACGCTCTCGCCGGTCGCGCTCATGGAGGCGACGCTCGCGCGAATCGACGCCGTCAACCCCGCGCTCAACGCCTTCACCGAGGTCCATGCCGGGCGCGCGCTCGACCAGGCCCGCGCCGCCGAGGCCGCCTACGCGCGCGGGGAGGCGCGTCCGCTGGAGGGGATCCCGGTCGCGATCAAGGACTTTCACCCGGTCGCGGGCGAGCTCACCACCTTCGGCTCCAAGGCGTTCGCGGACCATCGGCCCGAGCGCTCGGCGCCCACCGTCGCCCGCCTGCTCGACGCGGGCGGCATCATGCACGCGCGCACGACCACGCCGGAGTTCGCCTACGCGCCGATCACCGCGAGCCCGCTCTGGGGCGTCACCCGCAACCCCTGGAGCCTGGAGCACGCCCCCGGCGGCTCGTCGGGCGGCGCCGGTGCCGCGCTCGCCGCCGGCATGACGGTGCTGGCGGATGGCACGGACGCCGGCGGCTCCGTGCGCATTCCGGCCGCCGCCTGCCATATCGTCGGCTACAAGCCGCCCTTCGGGCGCAATCCCCTCGATGTCGACCATCCCATCGAATCGCTGCTCCACTACGGGCCGATGACGCGGAGCGTCGGCGATGCCGCGCTGATGCAGAACGTGATGTCGGGCGCGCACGGCGACGACATGTGCTCGCTCAAGGAGCGGGTCGTCCTGCCCGACAGCTATCCGCCGATCGAGGGCTGGACCGTCGGCGTCTCCATGGACCTTGGCATGTTCGAGATCGACCCCGAGGTCGCTCGTAACACGGAAGCCGCGGTGGAGGTGTTTCGCGGCCTTGGCTGCACCATCCGCGAGGTGAAGCCGGATTGGAACGGGTTCGACCTGCCCCATCCCTATCTCCGCTATTGGGAGGGCATGGCGGCGTCGAGCCTCGGCGGCATGGTCGACGAGTGGCGGGACGAGATGGACCCCTACATGGTCGGCATCATCGAGAACGGCCGCGCGCACTCGGCGGGGACGCTCTACCGCTGCAACATCGTGCGGGGCGCGATGTACCGCTCGCTGGCGCCGATCCTGGAGGCGTGCAACATCCTGGTCTGCCCATCGCTCGCGGTGCCGACGGTGGCGGCGGAGCACGACTGCGGCGCGGAGGATTTCCGGGTCAACGGCAAGCCGGTTCACGCCTACCTCGGCTGGAACCTCTGCTACCCCTTCAACATGGTGAGCCAGTGCCCGGTGATCGCGGTGCCGAGCGGACTTTCGTCCGACGGCCTGCCCACCGGCATTCAGATCGTCGGGCGGACCTACGACGATCTCAGCGTCTTCCAGGCAGCCGCGGCCTACGAGGCGGCCAATCCGTGGCGGGACGTGCTGCCGCCGATCTGACTCACCGCCCACACGCACCGCAAACATCGAAGCGGGATCGCGCCATGACTGACGACCTGTTGACCCGCGACGGGCGCACCATCGCCGATATCGAGCGGATTCGTTTCTTCCCGGCGACCACCGTGGGTGGCGAGGGCTCCTACGTGATCGAGGAGGGCGGCCGGCGCGTGCTCGACTTCAGCGCCTCGTGGGGCGCGGCATGCCTGGGCTACGGTCACCCGGCGCTGGCGGAGGCGGTGAGCGAGGCCGTGAGCAACATGGGGGCGGTGAGCCTTGCCTCGTGCGCGGTCGGGAACGCGGTCGGGCTCGCCGAGGACTTGCTGGCGCGATTGCCGGACGATCGCGACCGGCGGGTCTGGTTCGGCCATGCCGGGTCCGACGCCAACGACGCAGTGGTGCGCCTGCTGGAGGCGGCGTCACCCCGCCGCGGAATCCTCTCCTTCGTCGGCGCCTATCACGGCGGCAGCGCTGCCTCGATGTCGGTCTCGGGCCACAGCTCCCAGAGCCACGCGCCGGCGCGCGCGGGGCTCACGCGGCTGGTCTATCCCGATCCCTACCGCCCGCAGTTCACACCCGACCTGGTCGAAGGCGCGCTCGCCGATCTCGACCGCCGCTTCGAGAGCGAGCTTCGGCCAAGCGAGATCGCCGCCGTCTTCATCGAGCCGATCCAGTCGGACGGCGGCCTCATCGTGCCGCCCGCCGGCTTCCTCAAGGGGCTGGAGGAGCGCTGCCGCGCCCACGGCATCCTGATCGTCGTGGACGAGGTCAAGGTGGGCATGGGGCGCACCGGGCTCTTCCATGCCTTCGAGGCCGAGGGCTTGAGCCCGGACATCGTCGTCTACGGCAAGGGGCTGGGCGGGGGCTTGCCGATCTCCGCGATCATCGGTCCAGCCGAGCTGATGAACCTGCAGCCTGCCTTCGCCATCATGACCGCAGCCGGCAACCCGGTCTGCGCTGCCGCCGGCCGCGCGGTCATGCGCACCATCCAGGACGAGGACCTGATGACCAGGGCCGCCCTTAGGGGCGAGCACCTGCTGGCGGGGCTGGCCCGGCTCGCCCAGCGCCATGCGCTGATCGGCCACGTGCGGGGCAGGGGCCTCACCTGCGGCGTCGAGCTGGTCCGCGACCCGGTGAGCAAGGAGCCCGCGAGCAGCGAGACGGCGAAAGTCGCCTTCCGCGCGCACCAGCTCGGGCTGATCTTCTACTACGTCGGCATGGAGTCCAACGTGCTCGAGCTCACCCCGCCGCTCACCATCTCCGAAGACGAGATCGACGAGGGCCTCGCCATCCTGGACCGAGCACTGGAGGACGTGACGGCAGGCCGCGTCTCCGACGAAGACATCGCCGCCTACGCCGGGTGGTAGCGGCCCCGCGCGTGACGCGGGGCCGCCTCTCGCGGATCAAGCGTAACGGTAGGGTCGGCCCGCCCTTTCCATGTCCGCGTTGTACTGCTTGAAGACCTCGACCACCTTGGCCTTGGTCTCCGATTCGGCCGCGATCTCGTCCCAGAACGTGCGCGCGGCGGCTTCCACCTGCGCCCATTCCTCATCCGGGATCGAGGTCAGCTGCATCTTGGTGCCGTGGACGCGCAGACTGGCCTCGCCGCCCCAATACCACCACTGGCGGTAGTAGTGGGACTGATCGCAGATCACGCGCAGGAGAGTCTGCAGGTCTTCAGGCACTTCGTTCCAGCGTTCCATGTTGGCGTAGAAGTGGCCGATCCAGGCGCCCGAGATATTGTTGGTGAGGAAGTAGTTGGTCACGTCGGCCCAGCCCACCGTGTAGTCCTCGGTGATGCCGGACCAGGCGACGCCGTCGAGCTCGCCGGTCTGCACGGCGACCTCGATGTCCTCCCACGGGAGCGTGACGGGCACCACGCCGAACTGGGTGAGGAACCGGCCCGCGGTGGGGAAGGTGAAGACCCGCTTGCCCTCCAGGTCGGCGAGCGAGTGGATCGGGTCCTTGGTCGCGAAGTGGCAGGGGTCCCAGGCGCCCGCCGAGATGTGTTTGATCCCGACCTTCTCGTACTCGGCACCCCAGATCTCGTTCAGGCCGTACTGGTTGAAGAGCACGGGCACGTCGAGCGAATAGCGCGATGCGAACGGGAAGTACCCACCGAAGACGGTGACCTCGGTGGGCGACGCCATGGAGTCGTCGTCGGACTGCACCGCGTCGATGGTGCCGCGTTGCATGGCGCGGAAGAGCTCGCCCGTGGGCACGATCTGATCGGAGAAGAACAGCTCGATTTGCATGCGCTCGCCCGCGATCTTGTTGAACATTTCGATCGCGGGGACCACCACATGCTCGGCCAGGGCGGGGCCGGCATAGGTCTGCATCCGCCAGGTGATCTGCGCCTGCGCAACCGAAGGCTTCACGATAGCTGCGGCTGCGGCTGCGGCCGGAACGGCGGCGGCGGCCTTGAGAAGATTACGCCGTGTTGTCATGGTTTTTTCTCCTTCCGGGTTGAAGTGAACCAAACCGCGTTACGCTCAGAAACCGTAAACATAAGACGGGAACCACAGGGCGATTTCCGGGAAGATCATGATGATCGCGAGTGCAACGATCATCACGCCGACGAACGGGATGATCGATCGGTAAATGTCGCGCAAGGTGACTTCGGGCGGGGCCATGGCCCGCATGAGGAACAGGTTGTAGCCGAAGGGTGGCGTCATGTACGCGATCTGCGTGGTGATCGTGTAGAGGATGCCGTACCAGATCAGGTTGAAGCCCAGGGCGTCGACGAGTGGGACGTAGAGCGGCGCCACGATCACCAGCATCGCCGTGTCGTCGAGGAACGTTCCCATCACGAGGAACGAGAGCTGCATGAGAATAAGGACCATCCACGGCGAAAGCCCCATTTGATCGGTGAAGAGGCTTTCGATCGATTTGGCGGCCCCGAGCCCGTCGAACACCGAGCCGAAGGCCAGCGCCGCGAGGATGATCCACATGAACATGCAGGTGATGCGGAGCGTGTTGCGCACGGAGTTCTCGAAGACCTGCCGGGTCATGCGGCGCCTGACCACGGCGGCGAGGAAGGCGGCGAGCGCGCCGATGGCCGAGGATTCGACGAGCGAGGTCGAACCGGTGACGAAGGGCACGATCATCACCGCATAGATGAACAGCGGCAGGAGGCCGGCGCGAAGGAGCTTGAGCTTCTCGGCCCGGGGCACGTCGCGGTCCGCCTTGGGAAGAACCGGACCCAGTTCCGGCGTGATCCAGCAGCGCAATGTGATGTAGAGGACGAAGAGCCCGGCCATCATGAGACCGGGGAAGATCCCCGCAAGCCAGAGCTGCCCCACGGGCTGGCGCGCAATCATCGCATAGAGCACGAGCACCACCGATGGCGGTACGAGGATGCCGAGCGAGCTTCCGGCCTGGATGACGCCGGTCACCATGCGTTTGTCGTAGTTGCGCTTGAGCAGTTCGGGCAGCGCGATGGTCGCGCCAATTGCCATGCCTGCGACGCTCAGCCCGTTCATCGCCGAGACCAACACCATGAGGCCGATCGTGCCCACGGCGAGCCCGCCGGCCATGCCGCCAGTCCAGACGTGGAACATGCGGTAGAGGTCGTCCGCGATCCTCGATTCCGAGAGCACGTAGCCCATGAAAATGAACATCGGCAGCGTCAGCAGTGGGTACCATTTCATGAGCTTCATAGCGGCGGCGAAGCCCAGGTCGTAACCGCCGCGATCGCCCCAGAGCAGGAGCGCAGAGAGAACCGCGACGAAGCCGATGGCGGCGAAGACACGCTGACCGGTCGCCAGCATGAGCATCATCAACGCGAACATCAGGATGGTGATGAGCTCGTAGGACATCAAAACTCCTCGCGCCGAAGCCGCAGGATGTCCTTGAAGAACTCGGAAACCGCCTGGAAAACCATCAAAACAATACCGGTGACCATCACCACCTTGATCGGCCAGAGATAGGGCCGCCAGGCGCTGGGACTTCGCTCGCCGCCGTACTGAAAACTGTAGATCGTGGAGTCGATTCCACCCCAGAGAAGAACCGCCAGATAGAAGAGGAGAAAGAACACCGTGAAAACGTCGAGCCACGCCTTACGGCGCGCGGACCACGAACCATAGAACAGGTCCATCCGCACGTTCGCGTCCGTTTGAACCGCGTAGGGACCGCCCAGAATGTAATAGCCCACCATCGCGAACTGGGCCATTTCGAGCGTCCACAATGAGGGATTGAAAAACGTCTTCGAGAGCGACGACCACAGCAGTATCGCCATGATCGCGAACATGCCGTACATGATGACGCGCCCGACACGGCGGTTAACCGTGTCCACGACCAGGATGTAGCCGCGCATCGCGCCGGTCACGCCCGCACCTCCCGCGACGGAACGCTCAGACTTTCGGGCAGCGACACGACGACCCTCTTAGCGCGGGGCGCAGGCCCTGATGGTGGTCTCGGCCATCTCCCTGGCGTTGGGGCCGGCGGCCATCGGCGCGATCATCGGCAGGTCGATGCCCGAGGCGCGATAGGCCTCGATCCGCTCGCGGCAGTATGCAGGCGTGCCCGCGATACAGACCGCATCGATGTGCGCATCGCTCACCGCCCGGGTCGCGGCTTCGCGGTCGCCACGCCCCCATAGCTCGGCGATCGTTGCTGCTTCCTCGCCGAAGCCCTGGTCCTGCGCCATCCGGTTGTAGCGGGGGAAAAAGCCCGTATACATCGCGACGCCTGGCCGGAGCGCATTGTAGGCGTCGGCCGGATCGTCGGCGGCTGCAGTTGGGATCAGTGTTGTGACGTCGACCGCGCCGGGCTCGCGTCCCGCCGCCTTCGCCCCGGCCGCGATGTGTCCGCGCGCCTCCGCGCCGACATCGAGCGTGGTCCGGGTCAGGATGATGCCGTCCGCTTCCTCCCCGCAGACCCCCATCATCTTGGGGAAGACGGCGGCATAATAGATGGGGAGGCTGGGCCGGAACGGCTGGAACCAGAGCTCGTAGTTCTCGATGGTGACGGTCTCGCCATGGTAGGAGACCTGGCCGTCCCTGAGCAGGCGGCGCACGACCTCGGCGGTCTCCCGCACGCGCGTTACTGGCTTGCTGTAGACGAGGCCGTGCTCGGGCTCGACCTGGACCTTGTGGCTGGAGCCCAAGCCGAGAATGAACCGGCCCTCGGAAAGCTGATCGACCACCGCCGCCGACATGGCGATGGTGGGCGCCGAGCGGACGAAGACGCTGGAAATGCAGGTGCCGAGCTGCACCCTGCTGGTCTGTGCCGCGACCGCCGAGAGCACCGCGAATTGGTCGCCGCCGTGCCCCTCCGCCATCCACACCGAATCATAGCCGAGTGATTCGGCGAGTTGCGCGCACTCGACGGTTTCAGACGCATTCAAGCCAGCCGAGAACGCGACGCCAACTCTGCTCATGCCCTGCCTCCCCGGCTATTCGGTTGCCTCAAGCTGCCGCTGATCGTACAGAGGGCGAAGGGCGATTCCAAACTTGCTTCGACGCGGCGGCCGACCCTACTGGGCGTCACGCGAGCGAGCGCAGGAGCGCAGGGGAGGGCAGTGATATGGGCGGATATCTGATCGCCGGCGGGCGGCTGCTCGACGCGACAGGTGCGGCGCCGCAGGACGGCGTCTCGGTGCTGGTGGAAGGCAACCGCATCCGCAAGATCGGCCCTGATCGGGAGGTCGCGGCCGCAGGCGAGACCCTGGGCGGCTACCGGACCATCGATGCCGCCGGCCGCACCGTCATGCCGGGCATGATCGACGCCCATTGCCACATCTCCTACGGCGACATCCTGTCTTTCGAGGAGCTCGACCTCTACGCGGGTGTGGAGTACCGGACCCTGCGCGCCGCCAACAACGCGCGCAAGGTGCTGCGTGCGGGCGTCACCGCGTTCTCCGATCCAGGCTCCACCTGGAACATCTCGGTCGCGGTCCGCGACGCCGTCAACGCCGGCTTGATCGAGGGGCCGCGCATGGCCTCCGCCGGGCGCTACATCACCACCCTCAACGCCATCGGCTCGCCCTGGCCGAGCTGGATGGAGCACCCCAAGTCGTCGTTCGCCGTGCTCTGCAACACGCGCGAGGAGATGGTCACGGAGGCCCGTCGCGAGATCAAGGACGGCGTCGACATCGTGAAGGTGGCGGGCGACGGCGACGTGCTGACCGGCGATGCGGAGCTTGCCGGCAGCATCGGCCTCGACGACCTGCGCGCCATCGCCGAGGTCACGCACCGGCTCGGCAAGGTCTGCACCATCCATGCGCGCTCGGGCCGCGCGGCGGCGGACGCGATCCGCGCCGGCTTCGACTGGATCATCCACGGCTCCTACATGTCGGACGACGATCTGGACGTGCTTTTCCGCAACCCGACGCCGCTGATCCCGACCTTCTCGCTGCTCGCGAACACCCTCGAATGGGGCCCGGATCTCGGCTGTTCCGACTTCATCCTCGACGCCTACAAGGACGAGGTCGAGCGGCTTGCCAACGTCGTCACCCGTGCCCATGCCGAAGGAATCACCATCGTCGCCGGCACCGACAGCGGCCAGGGCTCGGTGCCCTACGGCGAATGGCACGCCCGCGAGATGGAGCACCTGATGACCTATGGCGGCCTGAGCGCCATGGAGGCGATCCGCGCGGGAACAGCCAACGCGGCGCTGACGCTCGGCATGGAGGACGAGATCGGCACCCTGGAGGAAGGCAAGCTCGCCGACATCCTGGTGGTGGACGGTGACCCGCTCGCCGACATCGCCGTGCTGCAAGACCGCCAGCGTCTAACCGTCGTGATGAAGGATGGCGCGGTGGTCGATACCGAGGCGCCGATCCCCGAGCCCGCGCGCTACAACTGGGAAAAGCCCATGCTCTACTGGGAGGATCCCCGGATGCCGACCCAGAGCTTCGTGCGCGAGCACGCGACCAGCAAGCCGCGCTGGATGCAGCAGGAACGCCGCCTCGACGCGGCGGAGTAGGGGAGGGCGCCTCCCCCTACCGCCGCATGGTCGGGGCTGAGCCCGGCGGGAACTTGGGCACGGGGCAGTCAGGCGGCTCGGCGGCATCGTCGCGGTAGTCGAAGTAGCCCCAGACCGCCCAATGGTCCGAGAGATCGCAGTAGCCCTGTCCGCGCACGGCTGAGAACAGCGTGCGGTCCTCGAAGTCGAAGAGACTGCGGAACACCATGGGGCAGTTGCTGTGGTAGCGCGGCTCGCGCCAGCCCTTCTTGGCGAGCACGTAATCGACATAGCCATTGCCGCGCCGCGCCCAGTCGCTACGCGATTCGCGGGTGAAGCGGTGCCCCCGAAACGACGGCTCCAGGACGCCGAGGGGCTCGTCGTCGAGCAGACTATCGAATGCGTGGCTAAGGACGTTGAAGTCGCCGCCGACGATGATCGGCTCCGAGCGCGGGATTCCCGAGTGTTCCTCGATGAACCGCCGGATGGCGCGGAACTGCGCCGCCTTGGCCGTGCGCTGCTCCCTGCTCCAACCGAACTGCGCGTGGGTGCCGATGACGTGGTAGCGCGCGCTGCCCTTGTCGATGCGGGCGTAGACGAAGCCCTTGGCCGCATTGCAGTCGCGCTCGACGCAGTCGGCATAGACCAATTCCTTGGCGACACCGATGGAATGTTTGCTGGCGATCAGCACGCCGCCGTCCTCGCCGAACCAGGTGTCGCCCTCGCCGCCGCGCGGCGCGTCGTCGGTGAGAGGCTGCTCGTAGACCGCGCCCTTCTCGCAGCTTGAGGCGGCGCGGCAGGCAGTGCCCAGGATGCGGGTCGAATAGCGAAAGCCCTGCGCCCGCAGCCCGGCGAGGAGCGTCGCCCGCGCGCCGTCGTCGTAAGCCTCCGACAGGATCACCACGTCGTAGGGGGCGAGGAAGCGTGGGATGAGGGCGGCGCGCTCCTCCTGGGCCAACGCAAACCGCTCGCCCATGAAGGGAATGTTGCGGACGTGGGACGGCAGCAGATAGACGTTGTAGGCGAGAACGCTGAGCACGTCGTCGGAAGCCGCCGGCTCTGGCAGGTGATTGATGCCCGGCCCCTCGCACACGCGCTCCGCCGCCGTCACGCTGGCCGGCGCCAGCGTCAGCGCCGCGGCGAACGCAAGCGCTCCGATTGCAAGCGCTGCCGTGCCGGCGCCACGCGTCTGGATGCGGCCTCCGATCACCAGACCTTCTTGACGGTCACGAAGAACGTCCGCCCGCGAATCGAATCCAGGCTCTCGTCCGGTTCCTCGGGAATCTCGGGGTTGATCGAAGGTTCGGCGTCGAAAACGTTGAAAATGCCGCCCATAAGCTCGACGCCATCGAACTCGTAAGGGTTGCGCCAGCGCACGGAAACGTCGTGGCCCACCCACGAGCCGAAGCGGCCGACACTCCCTTTGTAGCCGGTTGTCCCGTAGACGTTCCACTGCGCCGTGACCTTGCCCCGCGTGCCGCTCAGCGTGACGTGGAGGCGGTTGCGGGCAAAGTCGTCCGGCCCCACGAAGTCGAGGGCGCGCTCTTCGTAGTCCTGCACGTGAGACCAGCGGGCGTCGAGGTCGAAATCCGCCCAATCGGCCGACCACGCCGTGTGGGCATGGATGTTGACTCCCGAAATATCGACCTCGCCGTCGCCGAGGATCGGCTTTTCGATTCTTGTGATCAGCCCCGGCGTGCCAGGAATGAGCGGCGGCGCGCGGTGGATGACGGTGCCCGGCGGCAATGACCCATGCTCGTGCTCATAGTCGATGATGTCCTGCGCGCCGACGACCGTCAGCAGCTTGGAAAGCTTGGTCCAGTACCAGTCGGCGCTCAGCGAGACGGAACCGAGCCTGGTGACAACTCCCGCACCGTAGCTCTCGGCCCGATCCGGCTCGAGGTCAGGGTTCCCGAAGTTGACTGCCTCCACCTGGTAGCGCCGCCCCGTCGCGTGATCGTAAATGCGGGGAACCGACGTGACGCGTGCCGCGTGCAAGCCGCCCAGATACGGGGCCCTGTCGCCCATGCTCCAATTGCCCCGGAGCGCGAAGTCCGGACCCAGCTCGAAGACCGTTTCCATCTGCGTGGCTGTGGTCGAACCGACGTCGTCGTGGTCGCTGTAGCGCCCGGCGAGGCCGACGTCCCAGATCTCGTGAAGCGGGAGCGAAAGCTCGAGGAATGGCGAGAGGCTGTCACGCTCACCGGCGAAGCTGACGCCGAAAGAGCCCATGACGTCCCTCTGCTCCTCGATCACATCCCCGGCACCACTGACGTAGGTCGTGAGCCACTCGCGGCTTTCGCGAACCCACTCCGCTCCCGCAGCCCAGCCGATGGGCCGGCCGCCGATGGCGAAACCCGATCCATCGAACGCGCCTCGCGCCTCGCTGCGCCTCGTGAGGTTGTCGACGAAGCGGGTGACGCCCGTGTCCCGGACCACATCGAGGTGGCCGGGATCGGTAGATAGCGGGTTGCGGAGATCGTAGCTGCCGGCCGCAATCGCCTCCAGAATCGTGGGTTCGTGCACGAAGGTTCCGCCCTGCAAGATGTCGTCGTTCGAGAACGAGCGCAGATGCGCGTCATAGCTGATATCGTCGGTGAGGCGTCCTTCGGCGCCGAGCGTGATGTCATGCTCTTGCGCCGTCCAGCGCCAGACGCGGTCGCCGTGGCTCACAAAGCGGTGGAAGACGAAACCGCCGGGCAGAGGGAGCCTACCGGGCAACGGGGCCATGTATAGGCTTGTGTAGTCACTGTCGGCCAGACGCGCATCAAGGTAGACGGAGAGGTTCTGAGTGACGGGGTAATCCGCCATGAGGAAGGCGGTTTCCCGATCCCGCCGTTCCCAGTTCCATGCGGTGTTGCCGTAGGCGAACCCACACCCTTCACCGGGGACGCCGTAGGGTTCCGAGAGCGGACCGGTGTACTCGCTGCCCTCGCAGGGTCCGAGCGAGCGGGCAACGAAACCCTCCTCGGTACGGATGAAGACGGTGTTGCCGGCCACCGAGACGCCGTGCGCGTCGTCGAAGGAGCCGCCGGGAGTCCAGGAGGCGCGGCTGTAGGTGCGATCGGCCGAGCGAACCTCGTTGCGGCTGAAGACATCCGCTCCGACGATCAGGTGTCCCGCGCCGATGCTGCCGCCCCACAGCGCGGAGGCGACGCCTGCCTCACCGCCGGAGTCCCGCGGGCTTTCCCCGTGAAGCTGGGCCTCGACTCCTTCGAAGCCGCTCCTCAGCACGATGTTGATCGCGCCGGAGATGGCTTGAGCCCCATGAATGGCGACAGCACTCGAACTGAGAATCTCGATGCGCTCGACAGCCGATATGGGCAGCGCATCCAGATCATAGAACGAGTCAGAAATTCGCCGGCCGTTGATCAGGATCGCGGTGCGGAGGCCGCCCAGTTTAAACGGGCGGTGTAAGCCGAAGTAGTTGAACTCGTCCCGACTAGCCAGGAGGTCCCAGACATTGCGCATGCCGGAAAGGGCGATGTCGTCGCGGTCGATCACGGTAACGGGCCGCAGTTTGCCCACCGGCACGCTCGAAATCAGGCTACCCACGGAGGTGTCCGCGCCGGCGTCGTTGCCTTGCACAGGACTGGTCATTGCCGCCGCCATAAAGACCGCGACGAGCGAGAGCACGAGGCGAAGACGCTTGGGCAGCATTTCACGAAACGCGCAGCGCATACGATCTCTCCGCGCCGAATTCGTTGCTTCTGTTTCTCAGGCGGCCTGAGCGTCGGCCAAACGATGCGACCGTGCAAGACCGTACGTCCTACCACCAATCGGCACCACGATGGCGGGCGGCGGGGCCGTGCTGCTATGGTCAGGTCCTCATTCGAAAAGAGAGGAAAAAGGGCGTGGCGGAGACAGAGGCTTGGCGCGTGCATTTGCCCTTGGCGCATCGACTCGCCGATGCGTCCGGTGCGGTCATCCTGCGCTATTTCCGGCAATCGCTTGCGATCGAGGACAAGGAGCATATCGCAGGCTACTCGCCGGTCACGGCGGCTGACCGCGAGGCCGAGGCCGCAATCCGCGCGCTGATCAACGAGGCCCGTCCAGACCACGGCATCCTCGGCGAGGAACACGGGCACGAGCGCCCGGACGCCCGCTACACCTGGGTCATCGACCCCATTGACGGCACCAAGGCGTTCATCTCCGGCATGACGACCTGGGGCACGCTGATCGCGCTGCAGGACCGCGGCCGAGGCATCATCGGCGTGCTGGACCAGCCCTTCCTGCGCGAGCGATTCGTCGGCCACGGCGAGGGCGCCTACCTCGGCGACCGCCAGCTCGCCGTGCGCTCGTGCCCCGATCTGAGCGGGGCCACTCTCTACGCCACCGAGCCCAACATGTTCAGGCCGGCCGAGCTTGCTGCGTTCGATGCGCTCGCCGCGCGGGTGCGTCTCCGCCGTTTCGGCGCCGACTGCTACGCCTACGGGATGCTGGCCGCCGGCTTCGTCGATCTCGTGGTCGAGGCGAGCATGAACATCTGGGACATCGCGGCGCTGATTCCCATCGTCGAGGGCGCCGGCGGCGTCGTGACCTCGTGGAATGGCGGCCCGGTCGGCGCCGACGGCCAGGTGCTGGCGGTGGGCGACCGCCGCCTGCACGCGCCCGCGCTCGAGATTCTTGCGCCTGCCGCCGCTGCGGCGTGATGTCCGCGAGTGCTTCGGCATGGTCGCGCTGAGCATCACCGATGCAAGCTGACATGCACGGAAAGGTCTGCGTCGTCACGGGCGCGAACTCGGGGATCGGCAGAGTGACGGCCATCGACCTCGCAGGGCGGGGCGCAACCGTCGTGCTCATCTGCCGCAACCACGCCAGCGGCTCCGCCGTAGTAGAGGAGATCGGGCAGCGTGGCGGTGACGCGGCACTGCTCATCGCCGACCTCGCGTCGCAGCGGCAGGTGCGTGAGGTGGCGGCGGCCTTCCTGAAGCGATTCCAACGCCTCGACGTGCTGATCAACAACGCCGGCATTGCCGGCTGGGGCACCAGGCTCGTGACCGAAGACGGGCTGGAGGCGACCTTCGCGGTGAATCACCTGGCTCCCTTCCTGCTGACCAACCTTCTGCTCGACACGCTCAAGGCGAGCACGCCGTCGCGCGTGGTGACCGTGAGCTCCGCGGCGCACAAGAGCTTCACCCTCGACCTGGATGACCTGCAGGGCGAGCGGCGCTATTCCGGTTTCGGGGCCTACGGCCGCTCCAAGCTCGCGAACATCCTCTTCACCCATGAGCTTTCGCGCCGGCTGGAGGGAACCAGCGTCACCGCCAACTGCCTGCACCCCGGCGTCGTCGCGACGGGCATCTTCCGCAATCTGCCGCGCTGGATGCGCTTCATCCTGACCAGCCCGCTCGTGCTCACTCCCGAGCGCGGCGCGGACACGATGATTTACCTCGCCACCGCGCCCGAGCTTGCCGAGGTGAGCGGGCAGTACTTCGTGAAACGCAAGCCCGCCCGCTCGTCCCGCGCCTCTCGCGATGCGGAAACCGCACGGCGCCTGTGGTGGGCGAGCGAGGTGCTGACGGCGGCGAGCGACACGTAGTCGGCGCGACGGCGTGCTACGCTCTCGCCCCGGCCGGACGCGGAAGTGAAGCGAGGCAAGGTTGGAAACGGAACGGCAGGGGCCGCTGGTTGTCGAATGCACCCGCGGCCCGGCGATCGAAAGCCGGCATCTGGTGGATGCGGCGGTGGTCGATCCCGCCGGCCGTCTCGTGCAGGGCTGGGGCGAGACCGATGCGGTGGTCTATCCGCGCTCGACCATCAAGTCGGTGCAGGTCCTGCCGCTGCTCGAAACCGGCGCTGCCGAGCGCTACGCGGTGAGTGACGAGGAGATTGCGCTGGCCTGCTCCTCGCACAACGGCCAGCCGGACCATGTCGCAGCCGTGCGCGGTTGGCTCGCCCGCGCCGGGCTCAGCGAGGACGACCTCGAATGCGGCCCGCACCTACCTTACCACACGCCCTCCGCCCACGCCTGCGTGCGCGCCGGAGAGAGCGGGCTGGCCGTGCAGAACATGTGCTCGGGCAAGCACAGCGCCTTCCTGGTGACGGCGCGGTCGCTGGGCGAGCCGACACAGGG
Organism: Alphaproteobacteria bacterium; assembly: GCA_022826345.1. The sequence goes on along the minus strand of JAJDVB010000162.1, from coordinate 47,974 downwards.
CTACATCGCGCGCGAGCATCCGGTGCAGCAGCGGGTGTCTGCCACTATTGCCGACCTGTCCGGCTGCGATCTCGACCGCGCGCCGTGGGCCATCGACGGTTGCAGTATCCCGACCATCGGCCTGCCGCTCTCCGGCCTCGCGCGCGCCGCGGCCAACATCGCGGACCCATCCGGTCTTGCTGAAGAACGCCAAGCTGCGATTGCGCGTATACGCCGCGCGGTCGCCGGCCATCCCTTCATGGTCGCGGGCGACGGCCGCGCGTGCACCCGCATTATCGAGACGGCAGGCGAGCGCGTTCTGGTGAAATTCGGTGCGGAGGGCGTGTTCTACGCAGCGCTCTACGAGAGCGGCGTCGGGCTCGCGCTCAAGGTGCGTGACGGCGCGACCCGCGCTGCCGATGCCGCGATCGCGGCCATGCTCGACCGTCTCGGCGTCCTCGACGACCGGGACCGGGAGGCATTGGCCGATATGTTGGACAAGCCCTTGCGCAACTGGGCGGGCCGCCTCGTCGGCGCCGTCCGCCCGGCGCAAGGCGCATAGCAGTTAGGGAAGGGAAGACACCATGCTCAGGCTTTCCGATTTCGCGGGCCGGGTGCTGCGTGAGGACGACCTCGACGATCTGGGCCGGCCCACCGGCGAGGTGATCGAGAAGGCCATCGACGCGGGCCGCACGGAGGAGGCCAAGACTCTCGCGCGCAACCTGATCCACGAGTGGAAGGGTCTGCATGATCTCTACTGCGACTGGATCTGGGACATGCTGACCAAGATCGGCCGCAAGTTCGGCGAGGGCGAGGTCTACGCCATGCTGCGCGCGACTCAGGAGACCTGGATGATGAAGCGGACCTGGAAGGGGTTCCGCAGGATGACCGTCGAGCGCCAGGTCACGCTCACCGCCGAGATGATGCGCGCCCACCGTTGCGGGCCCCGGCAGGAGGGCGACATCGACGTGCTGGAGGACGCCGAGCGCTACACCATCGTCATGGACCCTTGCGGCAGCGGCGGGCGCATGCGGCGCGGCGATCCTGTGGACAGGACCCCCTCCCGCCTCGGCCCGCCCTACAACTTCGGCGCGACCCAGGAGGCGCACTGGTGGAGCTGGGGCCGCAAGGACGTGCCCTACTACTGCGTCCACTGCGCGCTCAACGAGATCCTGCCCATCGAGTGGGGCGGCGCGCCGCTCTGGGTCACCGACTTCGACCCCGATCACGCCAAGCCCTGCCGCTGGCACTTCTACAAGAAGCCCGAGCTGATCCCGGCGGAGTACTGGACCCGCCTCGGCAAGCAGAAGCCGGCGCAATTCGATGACGTTTGAGGCGCGCCAAAGCACCATAGGCAAGCGGCACCAAGGTAGAATAAACTAAGAACATCTGAGTCCGGTCGTAGGTAGCCGAGTTGCCTATGTCCTTGTCTGCACCGATGGTTACAACTGCCCAGCTCGCGCTCGACCTCGCGCGTCCCTGCGTCGCCGAGGGCCGGGCGGAGGGGCTGGCCCGTGGCGTATGCCGGCTGCTCGACGAGATGGGGATTTGCCCGCTCGTCGAAGTGCCGCTCGGCACCGGCCGGCGGGCGGATGTGCTGGGCCAGGACGGTAAGGGCCGCTTCGTCATCGTCGAGATCAAGAGCGGGCTCGCTGATTTCCGCGCCGACACCAAGTGGCGGGATTATCGAAACCACTGCGACCGGCTCTACTTCGCGGTCGGGAACGAGTTCCCGCTCGACGTGCTGCCGGCAGACGTCGGCATCATCGTCGCCGACCGCTTCGGCGCCGAGATCAGGCGCGAAGCGCCGCTCCAGCCCATGGCCCAGGGGCTCCGCCGCAAGCAAGCGATTCGCTTCGGCCGTGTCGCCGCTCACCGCCTCCGCTTCTTCCACGAAGAGCCCTGCTAAACGGTCTCGGTCAGGTCAGTCCCTGCTCCTTCCGTCCGCGCACGAGCTGCGAGAGGGACACGGCAAGGATCAGCGCGGCACCGTTGAACATGTTCTGCACGAACGTGTCGACGCCCAGGAAATTGAGCCCGGTGATGCCGGTCACCAGGAAGAACACCGCGATGATCGAGCCCAGCGGGTTGAACCGTCCGGGAACGATGCTAGTCGCGCCGAGAAACGCGGCGGCAAACGCCGGTAGCAGGAAGGTGAGGCCCGACAGCGGGTCCGCGCCGCCCGTCGTGCCCACGTTGATGATGCCGGCAAGCGTGGCGATGACGCTGGAAGCCACGAGAGCAACGCCGCGGACGCGCACCACGCTGATGCCGGACAGGCGGGCGACTTCGCGTCCGCGGCCCACGAACAGGAGGCGCCGGCCGATGGGCGTGAACTCGAAGACGTACCAAATGATCACACCCAGAGCCATCGCGTAGTAGAAGGCCAGCGGAATATCGAAGAGACGATTGACGATGACCCAGTCGATCAGGCCGGGGGACACGCCGCTCAGCGTTTGCGAGCTGCTGATCCACAGAATGAGACCCTGGATGACCGAGGCCGTGCCAAGGGTCACGATCAAGGAATGGATACGGAAGAAGATGATGAAGAACGCGTTGAGGAAGCCGACGATCAGCCCCATGGCGAGGCACGCCAGAACGGCCTGCCAGAGCGGCAAGCCCATCTTGGCGTTCAGGACGGCGAGAATCATAGCCGAGAAGGTCAGAACGGCGGCGACCGAAACGTCGAAGTCGCCCGCCGTAAGCGGGATGATCAGGCCCAGGGTCAGCACGACGAGAACGGCCTGGGAGCCGAATATGATAGAGGAGAAGGTCGGCCATTGGAGAAACGATGCCGGGGCCACGAAGGCGAAAACGACGATCAACGCGATCCAGGCCAGGATCAGCGCATACTTTTCCAGCACGAGAAGCCAATCGATACCCTTCTCCTTGGCAGATACCTCGGTCCCTTCAGCCATGTACCTGCTCCGTTGAGCGACCCGCCGCGCCGGCTTCTCCCTGATTGCCCAGTGCCAGACTGAGGACCGTCTGTTCGGCGATACGGTCCTTGGTGACATCACCGCCGACGAGTTCCCGAACCACCCGACCGCGCGCAAAAATCAGGACGCGATCGCAGATCGCCGCGAGTTGCCCGTAGTCGGTGCTGGCGCAGATGACCGCCGCACCCTGTTCCCCCACGTCGCGGATTGCCTCGAAGACCTGCTGCCGGGCTCCAACGTCCACGCCCTGGGTCGGCTCGTCCAGCAGCATGAGGGACGGGCTCGTCTGCATCCACTTGGCGAGCAGGACCTTTTGCTGATTGCCGCCAGAGAGAGACTCGAGTTCCCTCTCCGGCACGTTGGGCCGCACGTCGAATTCCCTGCCCAGCTCGGACGCTCTGCGCCGCATCGCACGACGCTTCAGGCCTGTCAGGCCGTGGAATGAAGAGAGGACAGGAAGGGTGATGTTGTCGATGAGAGTCAGGTCGCCAACGCCCGCCGACCCGAGGCGGTCGCCGGGAAGCAGCGCAACGCCTCCCTCCATCGCCCGCTGCGGCGACATGTCGTGCAGGTCGTACGCCTTGTCGTGCAGCTGGAGCGTGCCCGAATCGGCCCGCGAAGCGCCGAACAGCAGGTAGGGCACCTCGTCGAAACCGGAGCCGATCAGACCGGTCAGGCCGAGAACTTCGCCACGGTGCAGGTTCACGGACAGATCGACGACGGTGCCGCCGGTCAGTCCGCTCACGGCCACATCGACTTCCGCCCCGCGCAGGTCGTGCGCCTCCGCCTGGAACGCCTCGATCCGGCGTCCGATGATCAACTCCACGAAGTCGGCGTACAAGGCGTTTGCCGTTTCAAGGGTCCCGGCCACGCGGCCATCACGCAGAATGGTGGCGCGGTCGGTGATTTCGAGCACCTCGTCGACGTCGTGCGAGACGAAGATGACGCTCGCGCCCTCGTCGACGATGCCGCGCACCAGCCCGAAGAGTTGGCTGACTCCTTCCTTCGGTAGAAACGGCGTGGGTTCGTCGAGAAACAGGATGCCCGGCGTGTCGTGCGCCGCGCGTTCGCCGCGGATGTCGTCGAAGGCGCGAACGATGGCGAGAAGCGCGCGCTCTACCTGTGGCAGGTCTTCCACCTTGGCCGACGGATCGAGGTCAAGGCCGAAGCGCGCGAAGACCTCTCTGGCGCGCTGCCGTTCCCGCGCCCAATTGATGTAGGCTCCCGCGCGCGTCGCGAGCTCGCCGAGCATCAGGTTTTCGAGCACAGTCAGGCTGGGCATGAGACCGAGGTGCTGGTGCACGAAGGCAAGCCCCAGCCCGCGGAACTGACCGGGCGCCAGGGGCAATGGAACGGGGCGCCCGAAGATCTGCAGGGACGCGCCGGGATCCGGGGCATGAAAGCCCGCGAGAATCTTGATCAGCGTCGACTTGCCCGAGCCGTTTTGGCCCAGGAGCCCGTGAACTTCGCGTGGGGCAACCGTGAAGGCGACGTCGCTGAGCGCCTTCTCGCCGCCGAAGGTCTTCGAAACGTGCTCCGCAAACAGAGCGGGGGCGCTGGTGTTCGGCGCCCCCGTTCCGAGATCGGAGTGACTGCTACTCAAGGCCCCACAGCGTGCGGAAGCCGGAGACGTGAACGTCGCCGTAACCGCGGTCGTAGTCCGCCGGGGTGCCGGCATCGTTCGCGTTGCTGCTGTCGAAAATATAGAAGGGTACGTTCAGTTCGGCCGGCTCGGCCAACCCGCACAGCGTTCGCATGTGCGAATCGAGGATCCCGCGTGCAATCCAGCCGAGCGACTCGCCGACATCCATCTCCACCTGCCCTTGCTGGATCAGGTCGATGACGAAGGGCGTGCCGTTGAACGTCGCGATGTTGACCTGCCCCGTCTTGCCGGCCACGCGGACGGCAGGCACGACGAACTGCGACATCGAGTCGTAGATCGGTATGAGGTAGTTGACGTCCGGGTTCGCGAGCAGCGCCGACTGGACGCTGGGCTGAATCTTGGTGGCCCACTCGGGCACCGGCGCATTGATGTAGGCCACTTCCTGACAGTCCGGACAATTCGCCTGAAGCGTGTCGCGGATACCCTGGACGAACGGTGCCGTCGGAACGATCTCGTCAGAACCGATGATGACGACGTTGGCCTTGCCGTCGGTCTGACTGATGGCCCAGTTCGCGAGGATCTGACCGACCCTGTAGAAGCTCAGCGGCACGGCGCCGTCGACACTCTCGTGCGGCGTCTGGGTCAGATCATAGAAGTGCGACGTCTTGACGACGATACCGGCGCCCGTCGCTGCCTGGATTTGTGGCACGATCACACTGGGATCGACGCCACCGAGGAGATCGATCAGGTCGAAGCCCTCGTTGATCGCGAAGTTGATGCCCTGCACCCATTGCGACGGCTGCGCCTGGTTTTCCCATTCAGTCACCTCGACGCCGGCCTCGTTTCCGGCCTCGATCATGGCCAGGGCGATGTTCTTGGTGAACGGGTTCGCGCTGGAGACAGGGATGGTCAGGACGCGCTTTCCGGCGGCGCAGGACTTCGCGTCGAACGCGGGTCCCGGAGCGGAAAACACCGGCTTGGCGCGGTGTTCCTCGATCATCTGACGAGCGGCATCCAGGCCCTGGGCCTGGGCTCCACTCAGCAAAGCCGTCACCGCGATAGCGGCGACGGCGCCCACGGCAGCGGCCGTGGTCTTGGCATAGACTCGCTTCATTTGAAGCCTCCCTTGATGCGCCCTTGATGGGTCGTTATCGGCCGGCAACGCCGACCACTGGCCACAATCTACCACTTGCCGGAATCACGAAGCTACCCGGACCACCGGATTTGCCGCCATCGGTCTTGCTGGCGTCCCGCCCTGGGAGGGCTTCGCGTCCCAGTCAGGCTAGAGCGCGTCCGTCTTTGACGGACGCGCGACAGGCCGCGACTGCGGCCCGCCGCTCCTGCGGCGCCCTCGCGGAGGCGCCGGCCGTAGGCCGGCTGCCGTGAGCGAAAAATTGTTGGAGTGTTTCCGTGCAATACGGAAACACTCCAAGCCGCTCGCTTCCGCGCCGCTTCGCGCCGTGCTAAAAGCCGCCGCGCCTGGGGCGTAGCCAAGCGGTAAGGCAACGGGTTTTGGTCCCGTGATCCCAGGTTCGAATCCTGGCGCCCCAGCCAAGCCCTGCCGCCGGCACCTGAGGAGAGGGTCGATCCCCCGCCGCGATATCCCATGATCCCGCGTTACTCACGCCCGGAGATGGCCGCGGTCTGGGCGCCCGAAACCAAGTTCGCCATCTGGTTGGAGATCGAGCGCCATGCGCTCGACGCCCAGGTCACGTTCGGGCGGGCGCCGCAGGCGGCGGCAGCCGCGCTCGCCCGCGCCATCGACGAGCACGAAAACGCGCTCGTCGATCCCGCGAAGATCGACGCGATCGAGCGCGAGACCCGGCACGACGTGATCGCCTTCCTCACCAACCTCGCGGACCACGTGGGGCCGGAGGCGCGCTTCATCCACCAGGGCTTGACCTCTTCCGACGTTCTCGACACCTGCTTCGCGGTGCAGCTCGACCGCGCCGGCGCCTTGCTGGCGGATGGCGTCGAAGCCGTAACCGCGGCACTGGAGCGCCGCGCCTTCGAGCACAAAAACACGCTCTGCGTCGGCCGGAGCCACGGCGTCCATGCTGAGCCCACCAGCTTCGGACTCAAGCTCGCCGGCCACCATGCCGAGTTCGCGCGCGCCGGTGAGCGGTTGAAGGCGGCGCGGCGCGAGATCGCGACCTGCGCCATCTCCGGACCGGTGGGCACTTTCGCGAGCGTCGATCCGGCGGTGGAGGCGCACGTTGCAGAGCAGATGGGGCTCACGCCGGAGCCGGTTTCGACCCAGGTCATCCCACGCGACCGACACGCCATGTATTTCGCCACCCTCGGCGTCATCGCCGGCGCCATCGAGCGGCTGGCGGTGGAGATCAGGCATCTGCAACGAAGCGAGGTGGGGGAGGCGGCCGAGGCCTTCGGCAAGGGCCAGAAAGGTTCCTCGGCCATGCCCCACAAGAAGAACCCGATCCTGACCGAGAACCTCACCGGCCTCGCCCGAATCGTGCGGGCGGCCGTGGTGCCGGCGCTGGAGAACATCGCGCTCTGGCACGAGCGCGACATCAGCCATTCGGCGGTCGAGCGCGTGTTTGCGCCCGATGCGACCATCGCGCTGGACTTCGCGCTGACCCGGCTCGCCAGCGTCGTCGATGGCCTCGTGGTCGACGAGGGGGCCATGCGGCGCAACCTGGAGAGCCGCGGCGGGCTGGTCTACAGCCAGCGCGTGCTGTTGACGCTGATCAAGCACGGCATGTCGCGCGAAGACGCTTATGAGATTGTTCAAGAAATCTCTCTAAAGGTTTGGGAAGATGGCGGTAATTTCGAGTCTGCGCTCGCAGCGGATGCAAGAGTGACAGAGGTGCTCGACCGCGCGGAACTCGCCGCGCTCTTCGCGCCCGAACCGTACCTCACGCACGTCGATACCATCTTCGCCCGTGTATTCGGGCGGACGGAGTGAACGACCGACAATGGAAGGGAGTGGACGGTCATGATCGAGATGCAGGACCACATAGCCGTAATTACCGGTGCCGGCAGCGGCTTCGGCGAGGCTAGCGCGTTCAGGCTCGCACGCGAGGGGATGCCGATCTTCTGCCAGGACATCAACGAGGAGAACGCCCAGCGCACGGCCGCCAAGATCCGAGAAGGCAACGGCCGGGCCGAGGCGATCGGCGGCGATGTCGCGAACGAGGCCGACGTGAAGGCGATGTTCGAAGCCTGCCGCAACGCCTTCGGCGACTGCACACTGCTCTTTGCCAATGCCGGTTACGCCCAGCTGTCGCCGTTCGTGGAGATGAAAACGGAGGACTTCGACCGCATGGTGGCGGTGCTTCTGCGCGGCGTCTTCCTCTGCGATCGCGAGGCGCTCGGCCCGATGCTGGAGAAGGGCGAGGGCGTGATCATCAACACCGCCTCGCAGCTCGGCCACAAGGGTGCCAATGAAATGGCCCATTACGCGGCGGCGAAGGCCGGCGTGATCGGACTCACCAAGTCGCTCGCGTTGGAGGTCTCGAGTCGCGGCGTGCGGGTCAACGCCATCGGCCCCGGCCCCTGCAACACCCCGATCCTCAACGACATCTCCAAGGAGTGGCAGCAGGCAAAGGCCGCCGAGTTGCCGCTCGGGCGCTTCGGCGAGGCGTGGGAGATCGCCGAGACCGTGGCCTTCCTCGCCGGCCCCGGCGGGGCCATCTACGTCGGCCAGACCCTCGGGCCCAACTCGGGCGACGTGATGCTGTGAGCACGGCGCTCCCGCTCTCGCCTTACGCGCCGTCGTCCTCCCGATCCGGCGGCGGCGCTGTGGCCTTTCGTTCGCTCTTTTGGCGCTTGCGCCGGCGCAGGTTTTCCCGGAGCGCTGCGGCCAATCGGGCTTCGCGCTCTGGCCGCTTGCGGGAACCGGGTACGTTCGCGCCTTCCTTCCCACGGTCGCTGGTCATGCCACTTGCCAACGTAGCACGGATGGCAGAGCCTCGCGCCGCGCGGCGGCACGAGCTGCATCGATGCGTTGGGGAGAGAGGCGATGGCTGACCCACTGGCCTTCAAGCGCGACACGCTGAGCCTGCATGCGGGCCAGAAGCCGGACCCGACGACCGGTGCGCGCGCGGTGCCGATCTATCAGACCACCTCCTACGTCTTCGACGACACCGAGCAGGCGGCCTCGCTGTTCAACCTTGAGCGCGCCGGCCACATCTACACGCGCATCTCGAACCCGACGGTCGCGGTGCTGGAGGAGCGCATCGCCGCGCTGGAGGGGGGCGTCGGCGCGGTCTGCACCGCAAGCGGGCAGGCGGCGCTCCATCTCGCGGTTGCGACCCTGATGGATGCCGGTGGGCACATCGTGTCGTCGGCGTCGATCTACGGCGGCAGCCACAACCTCTTCACCCACACCCTGCCGCGCTTCGGGATCGAGACGAGCTTCGTCCATCCCCGCGACACCGAGGGGTTCCGCAAGGCGATCAGGGTGGAGACCCGCCTCTTCTTCGGCGAGACCCTGGGCAACCCCGGCCTGGAGATCATGGACATGCCGGCGGTCGCCGCCATCGCCCACGAGGCCGGCGTTCCCCTGATGATCGACAGCACCTTCGCCACGCCCTGCCTCTGCCGCCCGATCGAGCACGGGTGCGACATCGTCATGCATTCGGCGACCAAGTTCCTGGGGGGACACGGGGTGGCCATCGGCGGCGTCATCGTCGACGCCGGCAAATTCGATTGGGAGGCTTCGGGCAAGTTCCCGACCCTCACCGAGCCTTATCTCGGCTATCACGGCATCGACTTTGCCGAGGAGTTCGGGCCGGCGGCCTTCATCGCCCGCGCCAGGGCCGAGGGCCTGCGGGATTTTGGCGCGTGCATGAGCCCTACCAACGCCTTCCACATTCTCCAGGGCGTGGAGAGCCTGCCGATCCGCATGGCGCGCCATGTCGAGAACGCGCGCAAGATCGTGGCCTTTCTCGATGGGCACGATGCGGTCTCGTGGGTGAGCTACCCGGAGCTGCCGTCGCACCCCGACCACGAGCGCGCGAAAACCTTGCTGCCTCAGGGCTCTGGCGCGATCTTCTGCTTCGGCGTGAAGGGCGGCCGCGAGGCCGGGCGGGCCTTCATCGAGGCGGTGGAGCTGCTCTCGCACCTCGCCAACGTCGGCGACGCCAAGAGTCTCGTCATCCATCCCGCCAGCACCACGCATCAGCAGATGGACGCCGCGGCGCTGGAGGCCGCAGGGGTGGGCGAGGACATGGTACGGCTCTCCATCGGCCTGGAAGACCCGGATGACCTGATCGCCGATCTCGAGCGCGGACTCCGGGCGGCCGCGCGCGCCGCGAAGGGCCGCTGATCGTGGATATCAGGGTCGACGGCGCTACAGCCTTCGCCGCAACGGGCGGCCGGGCGTTCGATCCGAGCCTGCCGGTGACGGTATTCGTGCACGGCGCCGCCTTCGATCACACGGTCTGGAAGCTGCAGGCGCGCTACTTCGCCTGGAACGGCGGCAGCGTTCTGGCGGTGGACCTGCCGGGCCACGGCCGCTCGGAAGGGCCGCCATGCCCCACCATCCCGGCGATGGCGGACTGGATCGTGGCGCTCATGGATGCGGCGGGAGTCGGGGAGGCCAATCTGGTGGGCCACAGCATGGGCGCGCTCGTCGCGATGGACGCTGCGGCGCGCCACGGCGCGCGGGTGCGCAAGCTCGCGCTGCTCGGCGCCGCACCCGCGATCCCGGTCAACGACCTGCTGCTGAGCCGCTCGGCGGAGGACGACCACCACGCGCTGGAGCTGCTCACCGGCTGGGGCTACGGCCGGCGCGCGCACTACGGTGTCCACAAGATGCCGGGGATCTGGATGACCGGCGGTGGCTTGCGCACCTTGGAGCGCGCGGCGCCCGGCGTGCTGCACAACGACCTGGTCGCGACCGATGCCTACGAGGGTGGCGAGGCGGCGGCTGCAGCCGTCGGCTGCCCGACGCTGGTGGTGATCGGCGCGCGCGACCTGATGACGCCGGCGAAGCGCGGCCACGCGCTCGCCGGGATGCTGCCCGATGCGACCACGGTGGTGATCCCGCAAGCCGGCCACATCATGCTCGACGAGGAGCCCGACGCGACCCTCGACGCGCTCAAGGACTTTCTCGTCGATTGACGGTCGCCGCTTGGCTGGCGGCAGATGCGATAAGGTCTACGCCACCAGGCGGTAGCCGCCGCCTTCGGTGATCAGCAGCCGGGGATCGGAGGGCTCGACCTCGATTTTCTGGCGCAGCCGGTAGATGTGGGTCTCCAGCGTGTGGGTCGCGACGTTGGCGTTGTAGCCCCACACCTCGCTCAGCAGCACGTCGCGGGCGATCACCCGGTCCCGTGCCCGGTAGAGGTACTTGAGGATCGCGGCTTCCTTCTCGGTCAGGCGAATCTTGCCTTTGCCATCGGGCTTGAGCAGGAGCTTGGAGGCCGGCTTGAAGGTGAACTCGCCGATGGTGAACGTCGCGTCCTCGCTGTGCTCGTGCTGGCGTAGCTGGGCGCGGATGCGCGCGAGCAGGGCGCCGAGGCGGAAGGGCTTGGTGACGTAGTCGTTGGCGCCGGAATCGAGGCCGAGGATGGTATCCGCTTCGCTGTCGGCGGCGGTCAGCATGATGATCGGCACCGCGATGCCACTCCGGCGCATGAGCTTGCAGAGCTCACGACCGTCCATGTCGGGCAGGCCGAGGTCCAGCAGGATGAGGTCGAAGCGGCCGCTCTTGATCGCATCGAGAGCCGCGCGACCGGTCCCGGCCTCGCTCGCCGAAAACTCCTCGTACATGTGCAACTGCTCGGCGAGAGACTGGCGCAGCGCCTGGTCGTCGTCGACGATCAGGATGTTCTTCTGGGCGCTCACGATGGCGCTACCTCGACGGCCGGAATGGTGGAGCCAGGGGGAGTCGAACCCCCGACCTCTTGAATGCCATTCAAGCGCTCTCCCAACTGAGCTATGGCCCCGCAATTCCGGGCGCGCCGCGCGGTGGCTGGAACCCTAGGCGCTCCGCCGCTCACGACGCAAGGTGAAACAAGAATTAGGCAGGGCCCGCCGCGGGTCAAGACTCGGCCTGCGTCTGCTCCCCCTTGTCGATGCCTTCGACAAGATCGTCATCATCGTCATCGATGTCGTCGATCATGTCGTCGTCATCGTCGGTGGCCTCATCCACCGCGCCCGCCACGACTTCGTCGTCATTGGCGGGCGGCGCCTGTGGGGGCGGCGGTTCCGGCTGCGCCGGTGGGCGACGCCGATTCGGCCGCACGGTCTCGACCTCGACCACGGTGCCGCACTTGGGGCATTTGATTGGTCTGCGATGCAGGTCGTAGTACTTCGCGCCGCAGCCCATGCAGGTGTGTTTGTTACCCCACTCCCGCTTTGCCAAGCCCGTGCCTCCCATACCCTTATGTGAATTGTGGCCGTCGCCAATGCCAGTTCGGCGCCCCCCTGTCAAAACTAAAATTTCGATCGAATTCGGACCGCTTGACGCCGCCCGGCGCTGTGCTAGAGACGGGGCGTGTCCGACGCCATTGCCACGCCACGCGTGCGCCGCGAGGACTGCGCCGGAGAGCACGTGCCGCACCCCCTGATCTCCTCGGCTGCCGGCCCCCTGAAGGGAACCTGCTCGGTGCCCGGCGACAAGTCCATCTCCCACCGTGCGCTCATGCTCGGCGCGCTCGCGGTCGGCGAGACTCGCGTCAGCGGCCTTCTGGAGGGGGAGGACGTGGCGGCGACGGCGGCTGCACTCCGCGCCCTCGGTGCGGCCATCGAGCGGGCCGGCGACGGAAGCTGGCGCGTGCATGGGGTCGGCGTCGGCGGGCTGGCCGAGCCCGACGCGGTGCTCGACCTCGGCAACTCCGGCACCGCAGTGCGCCTGCTTGCCGGGATGTGCGCGAGTCACGGGTTCACCACGGTCATGACCGGCGACGCCTCGCTCAGGCGGCGGCCGATGGGCCGGATCATCGAGCCGCTGGAACGGATGGGCGCGCGTTTCGAGGCCCGCAGCGGTGGCCGGTTGCCGTTCGCGCTAATCGGCGCCGACCAGCCGCTACCCATCGAGTATCGGCTGCCGGTCGCGTCGGCGCAGGTGAAGTCGGCGGTGCTGCTCGCCAGTCTCAATGCGCCGGGAGAGACCCGCGTGATCGAGCCTGCGCCGAGCCGCGATCACACCGAGCGCATGCTGCGCCGCTTCGGCGCGCAGGTCGGCGTGGAGGCACACGCGGATGGCGGCAGCGTCATCGCCGTCACCGGCTACCCGGAACTCCAGCCTTGCGTGCTTACCGTGCCGGGCGACCCGAGCGCTGCGGCTTTTCCGATGGCCGCCGCCTTGATGGTGCCAGGCTCCGACATCGTGATCCGTCAGGTGGGCGCCAATCCCGGCAGGATCGGCCTGTTCGAGACCCTGCGCGAGATGGGTGCCAAGATCGAAATGGGGTCGCGTCGCGAGTTGGGGGGCGAGCCGCTTGCCGACATCGCGGTGCGCGCCGGCCCGCTACGCGGGGTGGAGGTGCCGGCCGCGCGGGCGCCCAGCATGATCGACGAGTATCCCATCCTGAGCGTCGTCGCCGCCTGTGCCGAGGGCACCACGCGGCTCAGCGGCCTCGCCGAGCTGCGCGTCAAGGAGAGCGACAGGCTGGGTGCGACCGCCGCAGGACTCCGCGCTGCCGGCGTGACGGTGACCGAGCGGGACGACGGGCTCGATATCGTGGGCTGCGGCGGCCCGCCGCCCGGCGGCGGCTTGGTGGCAACCCATCTCGATCATCGCATCGCCATGGCCTTCCTGACCCTCGGCATGGCGAGCGGGAAACCCGTGATCGTCGACGACGGGTCGATGATCGGCACCAGCTATCCGGGCTTCGTCGCCGACATGAATCGTCTGGGAGCCTCGATTGTCGAGCAGTGAGCTGGCGTCGCTGGTCATCGCGGTCGACGGCCCGGCAGCGGCGGGGAAGGGAACTCTCGCCCGCCGCCTCGCGGCACATTACGGGCTGCGGCACCTCGATACCGGCGCGCTCTACCGCGCGACGGCGCTCCGCCTGTTGCGCGCAAACGGCGACCCGGCGCAGGAGGCGGAGGCGGCGGACGCGGCGCGTCATGTCACGGCCGCCGACCTCGGCGATCCCGCGCTGCGCGAAGAAGAGGTGGGGCAGGTGGCCTCGGTAGTCGCGACCCACGGCGCTGTACGTGTGGCTCTGCTCGACTATCAGCGGAGCTTCGCCGCCGCGCCGCCAGGCGCCGTGCTCGACGGGCGCGATATCGGCACCGTCGTCTGCCCGGAGGCGCAGGTGAAGTTCTACCTGGAGGCGACCGCCGAAGTGCGGGCGGAGCGCCGCCTTTGTGAGTTGCGGTCGCGCGGCGTCGAGAGTATAGAATCCAGCGTTTTGGAAGAAATAATCGCTCGCGACGTCCGCGACAGCCGGCGTAGCGCCGCACCGTTGAAGCCGGCGGCAGACGCAAGTCGGATCGATACCACCGCCCTCGGACCCGATGAGGTGTTCGGGCAGGCGGCGGCAATCGTCGATTCGCGTCTTTCCTCCACGTAGCGGTACGTAGCGGAATCCACACCGCGGAAACGCGCTCACCCATCACAGCCCGCGGCCTATGCCGGGCAAGCCTTGCGCGAAAGCGCCCACCGACCATTCCGGAGATCAGATGACAGCAGAGACAACGGAAGCAACAGAGCAGGCCGGCGCGCCCAAAGAGTCCTTCGCCGACATGCTCGACTCGTTCCTCGACGACAAGCCCCGCTTCGAGGGGAGCGTCGTGAAGGGCACCGTTCTCGCGATCGAGAACGACGCAGCCCTCATCGATGTTGGCCTCAAAGTGGAGGGCCGGGTTCCCCTCAAGGAGTTCTCCGCGCCGGGGCAGGCGGCCGAGGTCAAGGTCGGCGACGAGGTCGAGGTCTATATCGAGCGCTTCGAGACCGCGCGCGGCGAAGCCTCGCTCAGCCGCGAGCGGGCGCGCCGCGAGGAGGCCTGGGAGAAGCTGGAGCAGGCCTACAAGGACGGCGAGCGGGTCACAGGTGTCATCTTCGGCCGGGTCAAGGGCGGCTTTACGGTCGATCTCGACGGCGCCGTGGCGTTCCTGCCGGGAAGCCAGGTCGATATCCGGCCGGTGCGCGACATCGCGCCCTTGGTCGGCACCGATCAGCCGTTCCAGATCCTCAAGATGGATCGCCGGCGCGGGAACATCGTCGTCTCCCGCCGCGCCGTGCTGGAGGACACCCGCGCCGAGCAGCGCAACGAGCTGATCGCCAACCTGCACGAGGGGCAGGTGCTCGAAGGCGTGGTCAAGAACATCACCGACTACGGCGCCTTCGTCGATCTCGGCGGCGTGGACGGCCTGCTGCACGTGACGGACATCTCGTGGCGCCGGGTCAACCATCCGGCGGACGCCCTGCAGATCGGCCAGACGGTCAACGTCCAGGTGATCCGCTTCAATCCGGAGACCCAGCGCATCTCCCTCGGCATGAAACAGCTCGAAGCCGACCCGTGGGAGGGCGTCGAGGCCAAGTATCCGGTCAGGACCAAGTTCACCGGCCGGGTGACGAACATCACCGATTACGGCGCGTTCGTGGAACTGGAGCCGGGCGTGGAAGGCCTGGTCCACGTTTCCGAAATGAGTTGGACCAAGAAGAACGTGCATCCGGGCAAGATCATCTCGACCAGCCAGGAGGTCGAGGTGATGGTGCTCGATGTCGATCCCGAGAAGCGCCGCGTGAGCCTCGGTCTCAAGCAGTGCCTGGACAACCCCTGGATCGTCTTCGCCGACACCCACCCGGAGGGCGCGATCGTCGAGGGCGAGATCAAGAACATCACCGAGTTCGGCCTGTTCATCGAGTTGCCGGGCGAGATTTACGGCATGGCGCATCTCTCCGATCTCGACTGGCTGACGCCCGGCGAAGAAGCCCTGAAGAAGTTCAAGAAGGGCGAGGAGGTGAGGGCCAAGGTGCTGACCGTCGACGTCGAGAAGGAGCGGATCGGCCTCGGCCTCAAGCAGCTCGACGACGATCCCTTCCAGGGCGCGGACGCCCGCCGGGGCAAGACTGTGACCTGCACCGTCACCGCGGTGCACGAGCACAGCGTCGAGGTCGAAATCTTCGGCTCGCTGCCGGGCGACATCAAACGCTCCGAGCTCGCCCGCGACCGCGACGAGCAGCGCCCCTCGCGCTTTGCACCGGGCGACAAGGTGGACGCCAAGCTGCTGCAGATCGACCGCAACAACAGGCGGGTCACGCTCTCCATCAAGGCCCTGGAGGTCCAGGAAGAGAAGCAGGCCATGGAGGAGTACGGCTCGACCGACAGCGGCGCGAGCCTCGGCGACATCCTCGGCGCTGCGCTCGACCGCAAGACGCAGGAAGAGGCCGCGCGCGCGGCGGAGGCCAAGGACGCGCCCGAAGAAGAAAGCTGAGGCGCGTCCCTTGATGTCCTAGGCCGCGATCCAGGAGGGAGATGGCGAGCCTGGAACCAGACAGGTTGCTCGATCGCCGCCGTCTCAAGCGGGGCGTCGCAATCTGGCGTGCGCTCGCCATCGTCGCATTGGTTGCCGCCGCTCTGGTGGGCGCGATGCCCTTCGCCCTTGACGAGGGCGAGCGCGTGGCCCGGCTCTGGGTCAGCGGGTTCATCGAGGACGATCCCGGGCGCGACCGTATCGTCGCCGACCTCCGCGACGACGATGCGGTCAAGGCGGTGGTCCTGCGGCTCGATTCGGCCGGCGGCACGGCGGCCGGCGGCGAAGCGCTTTATCTGAGCCTTCGCTCTCTTGCCGGGAAGAAGCCGGTGGTCGCCGTTCTCGGCACCACGGCGACTTCGGCGGCCTACATGGCGGCGCTCGCCGCAGATCGCTTGCTGGCCCGCGAATCATCACTCACGGGCTCGATCGGGGTCCTGTTCCAGACCGCCGAGTTCACTGCGCTCCTGGAGGAAATCGGGGTGCGTGCGGAGGCGATCCGCAGCGGGCCGCTGAAGGCGAAGCCGACGCCTTACGAGCAGCTGGACGACCCGACCCGCCAGGCCGTGCGAAGTGTGGTGAGCGACATCTACGAGTATTTTCTCCGCGTGCTGATGGAGCGGCGCTCGCTCGACCGCGAGACGGCGCTGACACTGGCCGACGGGCGGGTGTTCACCGGCCGCCAAGCGGTACAGGCGGGCCTGGTCGACGCCATCGGTGGCGAAGAGGAAGCACGCGCGTGGCTGGCGCAGGCACACGGCGTGCCGACGAGCGTTCCGGCGACTGACGTAACGACCGACGACGAGAGCGGCCTGCTGGGCACCATCGACGCGGCGCTCAAGCGAAGCCTGCCGGTGCGAACGCTAGCGCTTGACGGTCTGATCGCTGTTTGGCACCCTGAGTTATCGGACTGAAATGACGACGTTCTCGGCAACTCCGCACACGCGCCGGGAGCGTGTACATGGTGGAGTGCCCCTGGAATGACAAAGTCCGAACTCATTCAGCTGCTGGCGGAGAAGCATGCCGACCAGCACCTCTACCACCGCGATTACCAGCGCGTGGTGAATCGGATTTTCAACGAGATCAGCGATGCGCTCGCGCAGGGCGATCGGGTCGAGCTTCGCGGCTTCGGTGCGTTCTCGGTCCGCCCGCGGGGCGCGCGCGTGGGCCGTAATCCGCGCACGGGCGCCGCGGTGCGGGTCGATAAGAAATTCCTGCCGTTCTTCAAGACCGGCAAGGAACTGCGCGAGCGGCTCAACCGCGAATGAGCGCTGCGGCCTGAACGGCGGGCGGCGGTCCGGGACCACGACCGCCGAACGTCGCGGTTGACGGGCCGCGCAATGCGGCGCAGAAGAGCAAGCCCATGAGGATTCTCGCCTGGGCGATCGCAGGGGCGGTGGCGGTGATCGTCATCGCCTTCGCCGTGGCGAACCGCGGCCCCGTGACGATCAGCGTGGCGCCGTTCCCCTACACGCTCGAGATTCCGATGTGGGCGCTGGCGGTGGGGGCGCTGCTGGTGGGGTTCCTGACCGGCGCCCTGGTCCGCTGGCTGCTCGACCACAAGGTGCGCAGCATGGCGCGCCGGGGCCGCAGGCGCACGCGAGCGCTGGAGCAGGAGCTTGCGCGGGCGCGCGAGAAGCTCGATGAGACGGTCCGCGCCCAGCGGGCGACGGTTGCGCCCGCCGCGCCCGTGTCTCTCTCGCCCAAGGATCTCGCCTAAACCCGGTTTCTCGCCAGCGACATGGTGAGAATTGCGGGGTAGGGTAGGCCATGCCTGTTGCGGTCAAGACCTGCGGACTGAGCGATCGCCCCGCCGTCGATGCGGCGCTGGCCGGCGGCGCACGATTCCTGGGATTCGTCTTCTTTCCGCCTTCGCCGCGCGACGTGGCGCCGGGCCGGGCTGCGGCCTTGAGCGCGGGCCTGCCGGATGGCATCGCCACCGTCGGCGTCATGGTCGAGCCCGACGACGACTTTCTCGACGCTATTCTCTCCGAGATGCGACTCGACTATATCCAGCTCCACGGAAACGAGAGCCCGGCGCGGGCGAAGGCCGTTCGCGCGCGTACCGGCTGCGGCATCATCAAGGCGATCAGCGTGTCCCAAGCCTCCGACATTGCCCGTGCCGACGACTACGGCGAGAGCGCCGACCTGATCCTGTTCGACGCCAAGGCGACGGCAGATGACACCCGCCCCGGCGGCAATGCCCGGACCTTCGACTGGCGGCTGTTCGAGGCCGCGCCGCCGCCGTCGACCGGGTGGCTGCTCTCCGGCGGCTTGGACGCCGAGAACGTGGGCGAGGCGATCAGGATTACGGGCGCCCGCGCGGTCGATGTGTCGTCCGGCATCGAATCCGCGCCGGGGCGCAAGGACCCTGCGAAGATCAGCGCCTTCCTCGCCGCCGCGGCGGCCGCTGCTGACGGCCCGATACCGAATGAGGCACAGGCATGAGCGCACGCGGCGCCAATCGGCCCGGCCCCGACGCGGAGGGACACTTCGGCATCTACGGCGGCCGCTACGTCGCCGAGACACTGATGCCGCTGATCCTCGATCTGGAGAAGGCCTACGAGCAGGCCAAGGACGATCCCGCGTTTGCCGAGGAGTTCGAGCGTCTGCTCGGCCACTATGTCGGCCGGCCCAGCCCGCTCTATCACGCGGAGCGCCTCAGCGAACACCTCGGCGGCGCGCGCATCTACTTCAAGCGGGACGAGCTCAACCACACCGGCGCGCACAAGATCAACAACTGCATCGGCCAGATCCTGCTGGCGCGCCGCATGGGCAAGACCCGCATCATCGCCGAGACCGGGGCCGGCCAGCACGGCGTCGCGACGGCGACCGTTTGCGCGCTCTTCGGCCTGCCCTGCACCGTCTACATGGGCGAGACCGATATCGAGCGGCAGCAGCCCAACGTCTTTCGCATGAAGCTGCTGGGCGCCGAGGTGGTGCCCGTGGACTCGGGCTCGCGCACGCTGAAGGACGCCATGAACGAGGCGCTGCGCGACTGGGTGACCAACGTCGAGACGACGTTCTACCTGATCGGCACGGTCGCGGGCCCGCATCCCTATCCCGCCATGGTGCGCGACTTCCAGTCCGTGATCGGGCGCGAGACCCGCGAGCAGATCATGGCTGCGGAAGGCCGCCTGCCGGACACGCTGGTCGCCTGCGTCGGCGGCGGCTCCAACGCTATCGGCTTATTCCACCCCTTCCTCGACGAGGAGGGCGTGCGCATGGTCGGCGTCGAGGCCGCCGGCCACGGGGTCGAGAGCGGCAAGCATGCCGCGTCGCTGACCGCCGGCTCGCCGGGCGTGCTGCACGGCAACCGCACCTATCTGCTGCAGGACGAGCACGGCCAGATCATCGAGGCGCACTCGATCTCCGCCGGGCTCGACTATCCGGGTATCGGGCCGGAGCACGCCTGGTTGCGCGACTCGGGCCGCGTCAACTATGTGGCGATCACCGATGACCAGGCTTTGGATGCCTTTCACCTGTGCGCGCGGATGGAAGGAATCCTTCCCGCCCTGGAGCCCGCCCACGCGCTGGCCCATGTGGTGGAGCTGGCGCCGGGCCTATCGCGCGACCACATCCTGGTCATGAACATGTGCGGCCGGGGCGACAAGGATATCTTCACCGTCGCCGATACGATGGGTACGGCGCTGTGAGCGGGCGCATCGAGCGGCGCTTCAAAGCGCTCGCGGAGGAGGGCCGCGCCGGCCTCGTCACCTTCACGATGATGGGCGACCCGGACATCGAAACCTCCTACGCCATCCTGGAAGGGCTCGCCGAGGCCGGTGCCGATGTCATCGAGATCGGCTCGCCCTTCACCGATCCGATGGCCGATGGGCCGGTGATCCAGCGCGCGGGCCAGCGCGCGCTCCGGGCCGGCATCACGCTCGGCAAGTCGCTCGAGCTGGCGCGGCGCTTCCGGGCGCAGGACGACGCGACGCCGCTGGTGCTGATGGGCTACTACAACCCGATCTACATCTATGGCGTGGAGCGTTTTTTGAACGACGCGCTGGAGGTCGGTCTCGACGGCATGATCGTGGTCGATCTGCCGCCCGAGGAGGACGCCGAGCTCTGCCGGCCGGCGCTCGACGCCGGGCTCTCCTTCGTGCGCCTGGTGGCGCCGACGACCGACGAGGCCCGCCTGCCGGCGGTCCTCACCAATACCAGCGGCTTCGTCTACTACATCTCGATCACCGGGATCACCGGCGCGGCCGGCGCCGCCACCGCCGCGACGCAAACAGCGGTCGACCGGCTGCGGCGCCACACGGCGCTCCCCATCGCGGTGGGATTCGGTATCAAGACGCCGGATCAGGCGGCGGAGGTCGCGCGGGTGGCGGATGCCGCGGTCGTGGGCTCCGCCCTGGTCTCGGCGATCGAAGACGGATTGGACGCGGACGGCGGCGCCACGGCCGCCTGCCGTGACAACGCGCTCGCGCTGGTGCGCGCGCTCGGCGACGGCGTGCGTGCAGCGCGGCAGGAGGCTGCATCGTGAGTTGGCTCGAACGATTCGCCCGCCCCAAGGTGAGCGGGCTGTTCCGCAAGCCCGACATCCCGCACGACCTGTGGGAGAAGTGCGAGAAGTGCGAGCAGATGATTTTTCACCGCGAGCTGGAGAGCAATCTCCGCGTCTGTCCCCGCTGCGACCATCACATGCGGCTCGGCGCCAACCAGCGGCTGGCGCTGCTCTTCGACGGGGAGGAATATCAGACCATCGAGCTGCCGGCGGTGGACGAGGATCCCCTCCGTTTCCGCGACCGCAAGCGCTATTCGGACCGTCTGCGCGAAGCGCGCAGCAACACCGGCCACGACGACGCCATCGTGGTCGCCCACGGCAAGATCGGCGGCGCGCCGGCGGTCGTCGCCGCGTTCGACTTCGGCTTTCTGGGCGGCTCGATGGGCACCGCCGTCGGCGAAAGCCTGCTGGCCGCAGCCCGGCTCGCCATCTTGCAGGAATCGCCCCTGATCGTGATTCCGTCCTCGGGCGGCGCACGGATGCAGGAAGGCGTGCTTTCGCTGATGCAGATGGCGCGGACCACCATCGCGGTCGACGAGCTGAAGGAAGCGGGCGTGCCCTACATCGTGCTGCTGACCAACCCGACGACCGGCGGCGTGACGGCCTCGTTCGCCATGCTCGGCGACATCGCCATCGCCGAGCCGGGCGCCGTGATCGGCTTCGCGGGCCCGCGCGTGATCGAGGAGACGATTAGGGAGCGGCTGCCCGAGGGCTTCCAGCGCGCCGAATACCTGCGCGATCACGGCATGGTCGACATGGTGGTGCACCGCCGCAAGCTGCGCGAGACCCTGTCGCTGCTGCTGTCGCTGCTGCGCGACAAGAAGCCCGCGGCGGAGATCATTTCGCTGCACCGGGATGCACCCGACACGGGCGGGGGCAAGGACCTGCCTGCATCGGCTAGCGCCGAGTAGGCGGCGCCCGGTCGCGTTCTCCGCGGCCTGTTTCCGACCCAATGAGCGTGGCGTCCAAGCCGGCTGCGCCGCGCGAGAGCGACGCGATCCTCGCCCGGCTTCTCGACCTCCATCCCAAGTCCATCGATCTCTCGCTTGGGCGCATGAACCGGCTGCTGGATGCACTCGGCAACCCGGAGCGCGCCATGCCTCCGGTGATCCACGTGGCCGGCACCAACGGCAAAGGCAGCGTCGTCGCCTATCTCGACGCGATGCTGCGCGCGGCGGGCTATCGGGTGAACAGCTATGTCTCGCCGCACCTGGTTCGCTTCGCCGAGCGGATTAGGCTAGGCGGCGTACCGATCGCCGAGGCCTCGTTGCGCGCGAGCCTCGCCCATTGCGAAGCGGTCAACAACGGCGCGCCCATTACCTTCTTCGAGATCACCACCGCGGCGGCATTCCACGCCTTCGAGCGCGATCCCTCGGACGTGCTGCTGCTGGAAGTCGGGCTGGGCGGCCGGCTAGACGCCACCAACGTGATCGCGCGCCCGGCGCTCACCGTCATCACCCCGGTCTCCATCGACCACACCCACTACCTGGGCGAGACGCTGCCCCTCATCGCAGCCGAGAAGGCGGGAATTCTGAAGCAGGGCGTGACCGGCGTGATCGGGCGACAGGAGGCGGAGGGAGAGGCAGTCATCGGTGAGGTCGCCGAGCAAGTCGGCGCACCGCTCGCGCGGCTCGGCAGGGAGTGGTCGTTCAAGCGCGACGGCTCGCATCTGATCGTCCAGGACGAGAGCGGCGAGGCGCGCTACCCGCTGCCCGGGCTCGCCGGCGGCCACCAGGTCGAGAACGCGGCGCTTGCCGCCGTCTGCGCCCGGCTGCTCCGCGGCTTCGAAGTGGGTGACGACGCCATCGCCAGGGGGCTGCAGGAGGCGCGTTGGCCGGGGCGGCTCCAGCGCATCCCCTGGGCCGGCCTCGCCGAAGACTGGGAGCTTTGGGTCGATGGCGGCCACAACCAGGCGGCTGCGATGGCGCTCGCCCGTGTCGCCGAGAGCTGGGCCGACCGGCCCCTCGACCTCGCGGTCGGCATGCTGAACACGAGGCCGTCAGAGGATTATCTCAGGCCGCTCGCCCCCTTCGTGCGGCGGCTCGCGGCGGTGGCGATTCCCGATCAAGCCGCGAGCAGGACGGCGGCGGAAATCGACTCGGCCGCACGGGCTCTCGGAATCAGTTCACAGACGGACGCCAGCGTCGGCGAGGCCATCACGCGCCTCTCACCGGACGCGGCCAGACCCGGACGCATCCTGGTGTGCGGCTCGCTCTATCTCGTGGGAAGCGTGCTGGCGACGGCCGGCGTGCCGGCCGCCTGAGGGGAGGGAGTCAGACCGCGCCGCGCAGCCACTCCGCGAGCCTGGCCTTGGGCAGCGCGCCGACCTTGGTGTCGGCCACCTCGCCATTCTTGAAGAGGATCAGCGTCGGAATGCCCCGGATGCCGTACTTTGCCGGCGTCGAAGGGTTCGAGTCCACGTCCAGCTTGGCCACCGAGAGCGAATCGCTCATCTCGCCTGCGATCTCCTCCAGTGCAGGCGCGATCGCCTTGCAGGGGCCGCACCAGTCGGCCCAGAAATCGACCAGGACCGGGCCTTCGGCATTAAGAACCTTCTCTTCGAACTCGGCGTCGGTGACGTGGGAAACGCTCATCGATACTCCTCCAGGCGGCGACAATCGGAATGTAGGGAGCGCTCGGGGGGCCGTCAACGGGACCCGCGTAAGTGATACTGGCCGCCTCTAATTCTCGGCGAGCAGCGCGGTCGCGATGGCGCGCCACTCATCGCGCAGCGCCTGCTCCGACGCCGGTCGGCCCGCGCGCCGGTACCAGTAGCCTGCGTTGCGAAGGTCGCCCTCGACCCTGTGAAGATAGGCGTGGACCCAGGCGCCCGCCGGTCCTTTGTCCGCCTGGGCGAGGTCATGGGCTTCGTCCCACGCGCCCTTCGCCTCCTGCCAGAGCGCCTGGAGCGGCTTGCTCAGGCCGTCGGGCGGCGCAGCGCCCTCGATCGATGCTTCGAATGCCGTCAGGTCCATGGTGTGCCTCTCGTTCGACCCCGTCCCGCCGTTACGCGGCGGCGTCCGCGCTCGGGGCCAGGGCGATCTCGAAATTACCGTATGTATCGACCGTGAGCGTCTGTCCGGGATGAATCACCACAGTGGTGACCTCGGTGTCGATCACCGCCGGCCCCTCGATCCGGTTGCCCGGCGCGAGACGCGCGCCCTCGAAGATCGAGGTCTCGGCCCGGTGGCCCCACGACGCCCAATAGACCGAACGGGACGGACGCCGGGCTTCCGGCGCCGGCTCCGAGTCAAGCATGTCGACCGTCGACAGCAGTGGCTTGCGCGTGACGCCCGAGGCACGGCAGCGGAAGGTGACGATCTCCAGCTGCGCGCCCGGCAGCGCAGCGCCCCGGCCGTAGAGCGCCTCGTAGCGCTGGCGGAACTCTTCGTGCAGCGCATCGATCCGATCGGCGGCGACGGCCTCGCCTTCCAGTTCGACCTCGACCTCGTTGATCTGTCCCTTGTGCCGCATGTCGAGGGTGAAGCGGTAGTGGCGATCCGCCAGTGCCACGTCGTCCGCCGCGAGATCGGCGGCGCCCCGCGCCTTGAGCTCCGCGAGCATCGCGTTGATTTCCGCAGCGTCGAAGGGCGAGCGCATGATGTTGACGCGTTCGTGGACGTGCAGCAGGTCCGCCGCCGCCGCCCCGAAGGCGCACCAGACCGAGGCGGTCTCGCGCTGGGGCACGATGACCTTGGAGACCCCTAATTCCTGCGCGAACACTCCGGCGTGGGCCGGGCCCGCACCGCCGAAGGCGAAGAGCACGAAGTCGCGCGGATCGTGGCCCTTCTGGATCGTCACCTTGCGGATCAGGTCGGCCATCTGGAACTCGGCGATGCGGGCGATGCCGCTTGCGGTCTCGTCGAGACCCAGGTCCAGGCGTTCGCCCATGGGTGCGAGCGCCTTCGCCGCGGCGTCACGGTCCAGCCTGATCGCCCCGCCCGCGAAGTTGTTGGGGTCGAGATAGCCGAGGACCAGATCGGCGTCCGTGACCGTCGGCACCGTGCCACCCCTCCCGTAACAGACCGGGCCGGGGTCAGCGCCAGCGCTCTCGGGCCCCACGCGGAAGGCGCCCGTGGCCTCGTCGATTCGCGCCATGCTGCCGCCGCCCGCGCCGATCACCTGAATGTCCACCTTGGAGAGGTAATACTCGTACTGGTGCACCAGGCTCCGGTAGGAGAACGCCGGCTCGCCGCCGTGGATGATGCCGACGTCGAACGACGTACCGCCCATGTCGGTGGTGATGACGTTGTCGTAGCCCATGATGCCGCCGGCGTAGCGCGAACCGGTGACGCCCGAGACCGGGCCGGAATCGAGGGTGAGCAGCGGCGCTCCCATCGCCTTGGCGACCGGGATCGTGCCGCCCGCGCACTGGGTGATCTGCAACGGGTGGTGGTAGCCGAGGTCGGTGGTGCGCCGGTCCATCCGCGCGAGATAGCCGGTCACCAGCGGGCCGATGTAGGCGTTGAGCGCGACGGCGGCGGTGCGCTCGTACTCGCCCCACTTGGGCACCAGCTCCGACGAGCAGGTGACGAAGAGGTCAGGCGCGATGCGCTCGACCATCGCCTTCACCCTCTGCTCGTGCTCGGGCGCGAGGAAGGACCAGAGGAAGCAGATCGCGAGTGCCTCCACGCCGTCCGCGACCAGCCGGCGGATCGCCTGCT
Organism: Alphaproteobacteria bacterium; assembly: GCA_022826345.1. The sequence continues at coordinate 22,879 of JAJDVB010000162.1, read as the reverse complement.
CGGCCTCCTCCTCGTTCAGCTCGACCACCACCTTGCCGAAGCAGTCGACCCGCTCCGATACGCCCTCGATCAGGTACTTGGGCACGATGGGGTCGGGCTTGCTGCTCTCGGGGATGTGGACGACGAGGCGGATGTCGCGGCCGGTGAGCCCACGCGAGCCCCGCATGATGTGGATAACGTCGTTGTGGCCCTTGGTGGTGATGAGCCCGACCTTGGCGCCCCGCTTCTGGATGATCGCGTTGGTGCCGACCGTGGTGCCGTGGGCCAGCACCGCAAGCTCGCGGCACAGCACGTCGAGCGGCCTCCCGAGCTTGCCGGCGACGACGTCGAGGGCGGCGATCAGCCCTTCGCCGAAGTCGGACGGCGTGGAGGGCGCCTTGCCAGTGGTAACGCGGCCGGCCTCGTCCACCACAACGCAGTCGGTGAAGGTGCCGCCGATGTCGATGCCGCAGAGATACGTGCTCATGGAAGCTCTTGGGGACGTTCGTGGTGGGCGAGGGGATGTCAGTCGAAGAGCGCGACGGCCCTGGTCCAGCCGCCGGAGGCCGCCTTGATTTTGCAGGGGAAGCACGCGACCGTGAAGCCGAAGGGCGGCAGCTCCTCCAGGTGCCTGAGCTTCTCCATATGGCAGTAGGGCGTGTCGATCCCGGCGTAGTGTCCTTCCCAGATGATCTTGGGATCGCGCGACTCGAGCCAGCGCTTGCGGGTCGCCGAGAAGGGGGCGTCCCAGCTCCAGCCGTCGATGCCGGTGACGCGCACGCCGCGCTCGGTCAGGTAGTGGGTCCCCTCGCGGCCGACGCCGCAGCCGGAATGGATATAGTCGTCGTGGCCGTAGCGCTCGCCCGCCCGCGTGTTCACCAGCACGATGTCCATGGGCTGCAGCTCGTAGCCGATTCGCTTCAGCTCGGCCTCGATGTCGTCGGGCGTGGCCACGTAGCCGTCGTCGAGATGGCGGAGGTCGAGCTTGACCCCCGGCCGGAAGTACCAGTCCAGCGGCATCTCGTCGATGGTCGGCATCCGGTTGCCCTTCGAATCCCGCGAGTTGTAGTGGTAGGGCGCGTCCATGTGGGTGCCGTTGTGGGTGGCGAGCTCGATGAACTCGATCGCCCAGCCCTCGCCGCCCGGAAGCTGCTCCTCCTTGAGGCCGGGGAACAGCTCGCACATCATCGCCGCGCTCTCCTTGCCCGTCACGTAGCGAATCGAGGGCCGCATGAAATCCGGGTCCACGACGGTTTCGTTGTCGAGGGGTTGGGAGATGTCGACGATCTTCGACGGCAGCTTCATCACGGGTTCTCCTTGTGGCCGCCCCTTGTGCCCAAGGGGGGCGCCGGAGTCGAGGGAGAGAATCTTGATCGGATCGGGCGCCGGCGCGTTAGAATGGCGCCATGGCTATCCTGCGCACAGTGCTCTGGTCGCTCGCGCGCCGCGCCGCGTCGGACCCGCGCGTGCAGAAGAAGGCCGGGCAGGCGTTTCGGGCCGTCGACCGGAAAATGGACAAGGCCGCCGACAAGGTCGCGGATGTCGCCGCCGCCAAGGACCCCGCGCGCGCGGCGGGCAAGATGCTCGGCGCCTTCCTCTCGGGCGAGAAGCGGCCCAAGGGCTGAGCGCCCGCCGGCGTCTCTCCATCTGGTGCGGTCGAGAGGACTCGAACCTCCACGGGGTTGCCCCCACTAGCTCCTGAGGCTAGCGCGTCTACCAATTCCGCCACGACCGCCAGGTCAGATGGTGCGGCTGAGAGGACTCGAACCTCCACGGGGTCGCCCCCACAGCGCCCTCAACGCTGCGCGTCTACCAGTTCCGCCACAGCCGCAAGACACCCGTGCTCGATGAGCGGGCGGGGCGGAGAAAACAAGGTAAGGCAGCGCCTTGTCAAGCCGCGATCCGCTGCATCCCTGCCGGGCCGTTATTGCGGCGACAGGCCGCGACCGCGGCCCGCCGCGTCAGCGGCGCCCTCGCGGAGGCGCCGGCCGGAGGCCGGCTGCCGTGAGCGATAAAGTGTTAGGGCGTTTCCGTGAGAAACGGAAACGCCCTAACGGCTAGCGCCGGCCTCGGGCTTGAGGGGGCGGGAGAGCAGGCCGCCGATGGCATCGTCCACCGATGCGCCCCGATGCAGCACCGCATGCACCGCGCTCGCGATCGGCATCTCGACCCCGAGCCCAGACGCCATCGTCACCACGGCCGGCGCGCTTTCGTGGCCTTCGGTGACCGCCTCGCTGGAGTCGAGCGCTGTCTTGGGCGCCGTCCCTTCGCCGATCGCGCGGCCGAAGCTGAAGTTGCGCGATTGATCGCCGGTGCAGGTCAGCACGAGATCGCCGAGGCCCGCGAGGCCGGCGAGGGTCTCCATCCGCGCGCCCTTGGCGACGGCGAGACGCACAAGTTCGGCGAAGCCGCGCGCGATGATGGCGGCGCGGGCGTTGTCGCCGAGGCCTCGGCCGATGGCGATGCCGGCGGCGATCGCGATCACGTTCTTGACCGCGCCGCCGATCTGCACGCCGATCAGATCGTCCGTGAGATAGGGGCGGAAGGCCGGGACACCGAGCGCCTTCACCACCGCCCCGCCCATGTGCGCGTCCTCACAGGCGAGTGAGACTGCGGCGGGCAGGCCGTCCGCGACTTCGCGCGCGAAGGTGGGGCCGGAGAGCACGGCGATGGGTATGTCCGGTGCCACCCGGCACACCGCTTCGCTCATCAGCGCGCCGGTGCCCCGCTCGATTCCCTTGGGGCAAATGACGGCGGGTATTGCGCAATCGGTCGTCTTGGCGATCTGCACCGTGGTCTCCGCAAGATGCTGAGCCGGAGTCACCAGGAGCAGGAGATCGGCATCCGCCGCCTCGCTCAGGTCGTCCGTCGCCCGAATCGAATGCTCGAGAGGGACGCCGGGCAGGAAACGGCGGTTCTCGTGGCGGTCGTTGATGCTCTCGATGACGTCGGTCTCACGCGCCCAGAGGGTCACCGTCCGTCCGGCCCGCGCCGCCACCGCAGCCAAGGCCGTGCCCCAGGCGCCGCCGCCGATCACGCCGATGCGGTTCATCGTCCTCGTGCGGTCGCTGAAGGTTCGCGTCCCATGCCGCACAGTTTAGCGGACGCCGCCGAGTCGGGAACATGACACGGCGACAGACGCCGCAGCGGGTGACGCGTACAATCGGAAACACGGCGGTGTAAGGGGAGGGGAGGCGCATGATGCACGCGATGTCGGCAATCGGGGGTCTTCTTGCCGTCGCGCTCGCCGCGGTCTCCACCGCTCGGGCCGATTCGCCCTTCGAGATGGTGGATATCCCCGGCGGCAGTTTCGAGATGGGCGATGCCGACGGCCGGCCGGACGAGGTGCCCCGGCCGGCAACCGTCGCGCCGTTTCGCCTCATGCTGTTCGAGGTGACGAATGCCCAGTTCGCCGCCTTCGTCGCCGAGACCGGACACGTCACCGATCCGGAACGCCGCGGCTTCGGCTACGTCTGGCCGGGGCGCTGGACCAAGGTGCCGGGCGCCGACTGGCGCCATCGCAGCGGGCCCGCCTCAAATCCCATCGGCCTCGACAACCATCCCGTGGTGCAGGTGAGCTTGCAGGACGCCCGCGCCTTCTGCCGTCACCATGGGCTGCGGCTGCCGCGCGAAGAGGAGTGGGAATTCGCCGCGCGTGGCACCGACGGACGCATCTTCCCCTGGGGCGACGCTGTACCGGATGAGGGCGGCGTCCGACGCGCCAACTATGGCACCAACAAGTGCTGCGCGGCGGACATGACCGACGGCTACCACGAGACCGCGCCCGTCGGCGCCTATCCCGCCGGCACCTCGCCCTTCGGCCTTCACGACATGGCTGGCAACGTCTGGGAGTGGACGTCGAGCCCTGACGGCGATAGCGGCAAGTACGTGATTCGCGGCGGCGGCTGGGGCAACAATCCGTTCTGTCTGCGGGTGAGCTATCGCCACAAGAACCCACCGGACATCGGCCTCGACATGGTGGGTTTTCGCTGCGCCGGCGATCCGTAAGCTCTGGGGACGGTCGCGGGCCTCAGGCCTTCCGTCCCAACCGCCCCGGCACGCCGGCGCCCTGGGCCAGCCCGGCGTCCTCGTCGAGGGGCCAGCGCGCGCGCGGCGATGCGTCGAGCGCGTCGGTAAGGCCACGCGCGAGCCGCTCGATCCCGGCCCAGGCGATCATCGCCGCATTGTCGGTGCAAAGCCGGGGCGGCGGGATGTTGAGGGCGAGCCCGCGTGCCGCCGCCAGCTCCTCGATGCGCCGCCTGATCTCGCTGTTGGCCGCGACGCCGCCCGCCACCACCAGCGCCGTCGGCTCCACGTTCGATTCGCGGAGCATCGCGATCGCGTTCGCCGTGCGGTCGACGAGCACGTCCGTGACCGCCGTCTGGAACGACGCCGCGAGGTTGGCGCGGTCGCCCTCCGATGGCGTCCCCATCGCCTGAACGACTTGGAGCAGCGCCGTCTTGAGGCCTGAGAACGAGAAATCGCAGCCGGGCCGTCCGAGCAGAGGCCGGGGCAGGGCGACGCGTGCCGGGTCGCCGTCCCGCGCGGTTCTCTCGATGGCTGGCCCGCCGGGATAGCCGAGCTCCAACAGCATCGCCGCCTTGTCGAAGGCCTCACCCACCGCATCGTCGATGGTGGTGCCGAGGCGCCGGTAGCGGTCGACCTCCTCGACGAGCAGCAGTTGGCAGTGCCCGCCCGAGACCAGCAGCAGCAGGTAGGGAAACTCGAGGCCCGGGGCGATGAGCCGAGGGCTGAGCGCGTGCCCCTCCAGGTGGTTGACGGCGAGCAGCGGCTTGTCGTGGACGGCGGCAATCGCCTTGCCGGTCATCAGCCCGACCATCACCGCCCCGATCAGGCCGGGTCCGGCGGTGGCGGCCACGCCGTCAAGCTCGGCGAAACCGACCTCGGCATCCTCCATCGCGCGGGCGACGAGGCCGTCGAGATGCTCCACGTGGCTGCGCGCGGCGATCTCCGGAACCACGCCGCCGTAAGGCGCGTGATCGGCGCATTGGGACAGCACGATGTCGGACAGCACCCGGCGCTCGCCGGTCACGACCGCGGCCGCTGTCTCGTCGCAGCTGGTTTCGATTCCGAGGACGATCATGGGCGGGAGCCTTAGCCGACGACAGCCCGTGCCGCAACGATCCCGGCTTTGCGAGACCCGAAAGCGCTCGCATCCGCCGGGTCCGCTGTGTAGAAGGGGCGCGACGCTCCGATTCGGTGCCGTGGACGTGCGCCTGCCAATAGTCGTCGGGACGCGGGGCAGCCCGCTCGCCATCGCCCAGACCCACCACGTCTGCGCCCGGCTGGTTGCGGCCCATCCCACGCTGGCCGAGGACGGCGCATTGGTCACCGAGACCATCACCACCTCGGGCGATCGCTTCACGGACCGCCCGCTCGCGGAGATCGGCGGCAAGGGGCTCTTCACCAAGGAGATCGAGGAGGCGCTCCTGGACGAGCGCATCGATCTCGCCGTGCATTCGATGAAGGACGTGCCGACCTGGTTGCCGGAGGGGCTGGAGATCGCAGTGATCCCCGAGCGCGAGGACCCGCGCGATGTATTGATCGCGCGCGCTGGGCTGGGCCCTGCCGGCCTCGCCGACCTGCCGCGAGGCGCGCGGGTCGGGACCGGATCGCTCCGCCGCCAGGCGCAGATTCTGGCGCGCCGCCCCGATGTCGAGATCGTCCCGATGCGGGGCAACGTCGGGACCCGGCTGCGCAAGGTGTCCGATGGCGCGGCCGACGCCACGCTGCTGGCCCTGGCCGGCCTCAAGCGGCTGGGCAAGCAGGTGGATGGGATGGCGGTGCTTGAGCCGGCGGAGATGCTGCCGGCGGTGGGTCAGGGCGCGCTCGGCATCGAGTGCCGGGCCGGCGACGAGCGGATGCAGGAGTTGTTGCAGCCCATCGTCGATTCGGCGACGACCGCCGCCGTCCGGTGCGAGCGGGCGCTGCTGGAGGTGCTTGACGGCTCCTGCCGCATGCCGATCGCGGGGCTCGCCGTGGCGGACCACTCGGGCGGGCTTCGCCTCGATGCCCTGATCGCGCGCCCCGACGGCAGCGTCTGCCACCGCGTCGAGCGGGCCGGGGATATGGCGGATGCGTTTGTCATCGGCCGCGACGCCGGCGCCGCGCTGCGTGCGGCCGGCGGACCCGACTGGTTCGAGTCGTGAGTGGCCCACGCCTGCTCTTGACCCGCCCGCGTCAAGATTCCCTCGCGCTGGCGGAGGAGCTGGCGCGCCACGGCGTCGAGTCACTGATCGAGCCGATGATGACGATCCATCTCGACGAGGATGCGCGGCTGGACCTTGCGGGCGCCCAGGCGATCCTGCTCACCAGCGCGAACGGCGCGCGGGCGCTTGCAGCGGCGTCGCCGAACGAGAAGGCCCGCCTGCTCCCGGTCCTGGCCGTGGGCTGCGCCACGGCGCAGGCCGCACGGAACGCCGGCTTCTGCTCGGTGACGGCGGCGAACGGCGACGTGGACGCGCTGGCAGCACTCGCCACGGCCCGGCTCGATCCCGACTCCGGCCGACTCGTGCACGTGGCCGGCCGGGTTAGCACGGGCGATCTGGCGCCCCGGCTGCGCGCCGCTGGCTTCGATGCGGTGCGCGTGGCTCTCTACGACGCGGTCGCCACGAGCACCTTTTCAGCGCCGGCGCGCCGGGCGCTGGAGTCGCAAGCCCTCGCCGGCGCCGCGTTTTACTCTCCCCGCACCGCGCGCCTCTTTGCTAAGCTCGCGCGCGAGTCGGGAATCGACTCGACGGCGCGGGCACTCACCGCGTTCTGCCTGAGCCAAGCGGTGGCCGAAGCGGCAGCATCTCTTCCCTGGAAACGCGTCTCCGTGGCCGCCGCGCCGCGACAGGATGCGCTCGTCGCCTGCGTCGTGAGCGCGCTGGCGCCGAGTCAGCGAACCGGCGAGCAGCAACGGTGAGCAAGAGATCGTCCCGGCGTCGAAGAGGCCACGACAGGCGTAACGAGAGACACATGGCGGCGCGGAAGGACGACGGCCAGGACCCGCCGGCAAGCGGCCGGCCGGGCGTGATCTGGCGATTGCCGGCGACGCGGGGTGCGACGCAGGACGCGGACACCCTTGATGCCCCCGCTGCTGAGGCCGAGGCGGATCGCCCGAAGGGCCGCCGCGTCCCGCTTCTGGCGGCCATAGGCCTGGCCGTGGCCCTCGTTTGCGTCGGCCTCTACGCCGCGTGGTCGGAATTCGGATCCGATATATTCGGCACGGGCGGGGAGCAGACTGTCGCCTCAGCCCCCGTCGCAACAACGCCCGTCGCCGAACGAACCGGTGACGGTCCGTCGGGCGGGGGCACCGCGACGTCTCCCCCTGCCGATGGTGCCGGCGCACCGCTCGTCGTTGCGGAGGTGGAGGACGAGGACTCCAAGGCCGGCCCGGCAGAGGAGGCGCCATCATCCGTCGCCGCTCCGCAGGACAACGAGACCGCTCCACTGGAGACCCCCGCGCCCGAGCCGGCAGCGCCGGCAGCCGATCCACCGTCGCCATCGCCCGCGCTTGCAGCCGACGACCCACCGGTGACACCGGCCACTGCCCCCGCACACGCCGAGGAGCAGGCCGCGCCCGAGCGCGCGACCGCCGTTGCTGCCGGAGCGGCTCCGGTTGCGGTCGACGAGGCCCAGCCTGCCACCCGGCCGACCGCTCAAGCCAATCTCGGGACCGACGCCCTCGGCGCGCTCAACGCCCGGCTAGAGGCCCTGGAGGCGCGGTCAGATGGTGCCATCGGTGCCGGCACGGCGGTGATCGCCCTGGAGCAGCGGGTCCGCGCGCTCGAGGACGATCCGACGCGCGAGCCTCTCGGGGAGGCGCTCGCCGCGTGGGGAGAGCAGCGTGCGGCGCTGGAGTCCGCACTCGCCGAGGTGAGCGCGCGGCTCGCGCACTTCGAGGAAGAAGCAGCGCAGCAGGCCGCCGCCGACGGGCGCCTGGTATCGCTGGTGCTGGCGACCGGCGAGCTTACGGCGGCTCTCGGCTCATCCCGCGGCTTCGCGCCGGCGCTAGACACGATTCGTGGCATTGGTGGTGAAGACCCAGAGATCGAAAGTGCCCTCGCGCGCCTAGCGCCCTTCGCCGCCACTGGCGTACCGACAATCGACGGGCTCCTCGCGCGCTTTCCAGAGGCTGCCAATGCCATCGTCCGTGCCGCGCCCGCAACCGAGGACGCCGACTGGATCGACGAGACGGTTACCCGGCTGAGCCAGCTCGTGACCATTCGCAAGACCAGCGGCGCGATCGATCCTCAGAGCCTCGACGGCCGCCTGGTCGAGGCCGAATCGGCGCTCGCGGCCGGCGATCTCGGGCGCGCCATCGCCATCGTCGAGGCGACGATGCCCGGCGCCGCCGAGGCCATCAGCGCCCAATCTTGGCTGCGCGACGCCCGTGCCCGTCAGGCGGCCGACGAGGCGCTCGCCGGTCTCGTCGCCACCGTCCACGCCCGCATCGGCGCCCGCTGGGCAGCGACCGGCGGAACGCGATGATCCGCATCATCGCCTTCGTCGTCGCGGTGATCGTCGTGGCGGCGGCCGCGACCTGGATCTCGGAGCCGCCCGGCCGTGTCGAGATCGCCTGGGGCGACTACATGGTCGAGACCTCGCCGGGGGCCCTGGCTGCGGCCGTCGCCGTGGCTGCGGCCATCGTCCTGGTGATTGCCGCCGCAGTGCGCTTCGTCTGGATCGGCCCACGCCGGGTCGCGCTGGCGCGCCGTCGCCGCCGCGAACGGCTGGGCTATCGCGCGCTGACCCAGGGGTTGGTCGCCGCGGCGGCCGGTGACCCCAAACGCGCCCGGCGCTTCGCGCGGCGCGCCGATACGCTGCTGGAGGAGCCGCCCCTGACGCTCCTGCTCTCGGCCCAGGCGGCGCAGCTTGAGGGCGACGACCACGCCGCGCGCGGCTATTTCGAGGCCATGCTCGACCAACCGGCGACGGCGTTCCTCGGCTTGCGCGGCCTGCTCGTCCAGGCCGAGCGCACCGGCGACACGGCGAGGGCGCTGGAGCTTGCGGAGCAGGCATTCGCGCTTCGGCCCGAGACGCCCTGGGTGCTGACGGCACTGCTGGAGATGCAGACGCGGGCGGGGCGCTGGTCCGACGCGCTCAACACGGTCAAGCAGGCGCTCCGCCACGGCGCGGTGAGCGAGGAGATCGGCCGCCGCCGCCAGGCGGGGTTGCTCTTCGAGCGTGCGCGGGCGTTGCGCGAGCAGGGCGAGGTGAGGGAGGCGCTGCGCGTCGCCGACGAAGCGCGCGCGGCGGACGCGGCGTTCCTGCCCGCAGCGCTGCTCGGTGCCGGACTCGCCAAGGAAGCCGGCCGAGACAGTGCCGCGCAGCGGGCGGTGATCGATGCCTGGCGTCATTGTCCTCACCCGGCGCTTGGCCGGCTCTTTCTCGCGCTCCACGCCGACAGTTCGGCCGCAGAGCGGCTGAAGCGGGTCGAGACGCTGGTGGCCAACAACAGCGACCACGCCGAGAGCCTCATGCTGCTCGCGAACCAGGCGCTCGACGCGAAGCAATGGGGGACGGCGCGCCAGCATCTGGAGCGCGCTGCGGCCGAGTGCCCCAGCGCTGGCGTCTACCGCCTGCTGGCCCGCCTGGAGGAGGCCGAGACGGGGGACGGCGACGCCGTCCGCCGGCGCCTTCAGCAGGCGAGCGAAGCGCCGCCCGATCCGGCCTGGCTCTGCACCCGCTGCGCCAGCGCGAGCCCCGCATGGTCGATCGTCTGCGATCGCTGCGGCGCCTTCGATTCGATCGAGTGGCGCACGCCGTCCCGCGTCGAGGCAAGCGCCTTGCCGCCAGATACCGCCGCCTCTGCTGCCGACGAAGAGGAGCAACCGGTGCCTGCAGCCGCAGGCACCGCCGCAGAATGACCGTTCTTGCGAGAAGCCAAGGCCAGCCCGCGACTGGCGCCTTTACAATGCGGCGTGCCTTGACGATAGTCCGGCGCGGAACCGGGCCGCAGTAGCTCAGTCGGTAGAGCAATGCATTCGTAATGCATGGGTCGGGAGTTCGAATCTCTCCTGCGGCACCAGTCCCCTGATTCGGACATTCCCACCCATTCTAGAAATCAGCGATAACTCCCTCTCACGAAGGCGCTTTCCGTGCCTGAATGTTCCGTTCGATTCCCCGAGGTTGCCTTGTCGAACTGTAGGAATCGCGTGGGGAACACATGAGTCGCCTCACTGTCACACAAGCCCGACCGCCCAGTGGGGACAAGAGTCTGATCTTCCCCTCGCCGCGATCGCCGGGCCGTCCGATATCCGACATGTCGCTGACCAAGATACTGTGGACAGCCGGCCTGGCTGAAAAGAGACCGCCGTTCACAGGTTCCGGTCAAACTTCCGCCATTGGTGCGCCGAGGCAGGCAAACCGAGGGAGATCGAGGAGGCATTGCTAGTACACACGGTCGGCGGAGTCGAAGGGATGTACTTCCGAACCAGCCTGTTCAAGCGCCGCCGCCGTCTCGTGGCGGATCGGGCGCCAATTCTGACCGGCGACGGAGCGAACGCGGTGCGGTTCCATGGATGAAGCGGAATTCGATGTAGCCGTCGCCGCTGCCAAAGAGGTTTACGGCATAGTCATGCATTTGTTGCAAGACCCGCCTGCGTCACTGGCGAATCTTGCGAGGCGGGAGTTCCACGGCCGAGTCATTCCGGCCTGGACAGCCGAAGCTGAAGACCGGGACCGACGAAGCAGGATTGCGGCCGAAGCAGTGAATCTGATCGATCTACACCTAGGCGTGGAGGCGCCGACCCGCCGCGGACCGCACCCAGAAAGAGACGCTGACCGAAATATCGGTGCTCTCGTGGCCATGTGGTTGCTCTCGGAGAGTCTCGGCCTTGAGCCGACGATGCGGAACATCACGCAACGCAAGTCCCCGCTTCCCAAAGCGTGCTCCGAGGGAGGATCTGTCTGCGATGCCGTAGGCGTTGCGATGGGCTGGAATTACAAGAATGCCGAACGTGTTTGGACCGATAGAGCCAAGATATTTCGCCGGCACCCTTTACTTGTCATGACGCTTTGGGCCGAACTCCCCAGCGCGACATTTCTAGGTATTCCGCCAACACAAAACAAATAGGACGCTCGCCTTGGGAATCTTCGGCATGTTCCGGGAAGAGCAACCCGGAGGATGCCATGAACGACCGTTTGCTGATCCGCGCCAAGGTCGAAGTCCGCTGTAGGATCACCTGCTCCACGATGTACCGCCTGATGCGTGCGGGCCAGTATTACCTGCCTGTGAAGGTCGGCGCGCGCGTTGTCCGTTGGCTTGAGCACGAGCTAGAGAAGTGGCGCGCCAAGCGCCCGCGCGCGACCGGCGAACCTCGCCGAGGCCGAAAGGAGGTAGGTGAGTGGCCGAATGGTTAGGCACAGGCTTCATAGACCGTGGCATGCCGGTTCTAGTCCGGCTCCAGCAGCCCCCAATTTGATGGCGGCCCAGATGGGCCGGTAGCATTTTGCGTCGCCACGCGGCGAGATCGGTCGACTCCGGCGGGGCCGACGTAAAGAATGGCGAGGCCGCGAAACGCGGGATGTTGGGTGAGTGGTTGCCGTGAACTCCATGACTCTGCCCGAGCCGTGCCCGGATTGGGCACTGTTTCTCGACTTTGACGGCTGCATCGTCGATATCGCGCCGACGCCGGAGGCCGTCGACGTTCCTGACTGCCTGCCTCCGCTGCTGGTCGCGTTGCGCGAGGCATTGGGTGGAGCCGTCGCGATCGTATCGGGCCGACCCATTGAGCGGATCGACGGCTTTCTGGGCACTGCCGTCCCGGCCGTTGCCGGATTGCATGGGCTTGAACGGCGCACCGCGGATGGCGCGATTATTCGTCCTCCCTTGCCGCGCGATGACTTGCACGTCGTCCGGGCGCTGCTGGAGGCGTTCGCGGCGGAGCGTCCGGGCGTTCTCGTCGAAGACAAGCAATACACCCTCGCCCTGCACTATCGCCTCGCCCCCTCGCTGCGGGATGACTGCAGGGATGTCTTGAACGCCGCCCTCAAGGACATCCCGCAGGGCTGGCAGGTTGTCGAAGGCAAGTTCGTACTCGAAATCAGACCGCGTGAGCACACCAAGGGTACAGCCATAGAGGCGTTCATGGGCGAAGCGCCATTCCTCGGGCGAACGCCTGTGTTCTGCGGTGACGATATCACCGACGAAGACGGATTCGAGGTCGTCAACGCACGGGGCGGCGTGAGCATCCGCGTCGGCAATAACTCGGCCACGCGGGCGGTGGCGCAGGTCGGTACGGTCGGGGAATTACTGGATTGGCTCGCGCGGGTGGCCGGCGCAAAACGGGAATCCTCCTGAGCCCAGGGCCGGGAGCGCGTCCGTCTTTGGCGGATGCGCGACAGGCCGCGACCGCGGCCCGCCGCGCCAGCGGCGCCCTCGCGGAGGCGCCGGCCGGAGGCCGGCTGCCGTGAGCGACAAATTACTAAGCCTCCGAGAGCCGGGTGACGAACCGTTCGAACCAGGCCTCCACACTGTTCGACCGGAGAACCTGCATGGAACTCCGCCAGCGCTCGCTCCGCTCCTCGGCAGGCATCATGAGTGCCGTCTGGATGGTCTTGGCGACACCTTCCACGTCGTAGGGATTCACGATCAACGCGTCCGGCAGATGTTCGGCCGCACCGGCAAAGCGCGAGAGGACGAGGACCCCCGGATCGTTCGGCGGCTGGGACGCCAGATATTCCATGGCGACGAGGTTCATGCCATCGCGCAAGGGCGTGACCAGGCCGACTTGCGCGAGACGCAGAAAGCCGAACAGGGAACGCCGGTTGAAGCTCTTGTTCAGGTAGCGGATCGGCACCCAATCGACGTCCGCCAACTCGCCGTTCACGTGTCCGGCGAGCGTCTCGAGAGTTCGCCGGATTTCGGAATACTCGGCGATACCACCTCGGCTGGGGGGCGCGACCTGCATCAGAGAGACACGGTTGAGGTGGCGGGGATAGGCCCGCAGAAAATGTGCAAACGCTTCGAAGCGCTGTACCAGTCCCTTCGAATAGTCGAGCCGGTCCACGCCGATGATCAGCCGGCGCCCGCCGAGGCTGATCCGGAGACGCTCGAATTCCCGGCTGCTCTCTGCTCTGGCCGCGTTGCGCTCGACATAACGGGTGTCGATGCCGATCGGATGGGTCTCGACCCTGAAGATCCTTCGAAACGCGCGAACGACTGCGCCTTCCTCTCGGTCCTCCACCAGGGCTCCCGCCTCGCGAACCAGATAGTCGAGAAGGTGAGAGCGGTCCGTCTCCGTCTGGAAACCGACAAGGTCGAAGAAGGAAAAGCAACGCATGAGCTCCTTGTGCACCGGCAGGGTTGCCAGGAGCTCCCGTGGCGGCAGGGGTGTGTGCAGAAAGAGGCCTAACCGGTTCCGTATTCCGAGCCGGCGCAATTCCTGGCCGAGCGGAATCAGGTGGTAATCGTGGACCCAGATCAGGTCGTCGGGCCGCAGCAGACTGGCCAGCCTGCGGGCGAACTCCCTGTTGACCCGCCGATAGCCGGTGTAGTTGCCGCGATCGAAGTTGACGAGATCGACGCGGTAATGAAACAGTGGCCAGAGCGTGGAGTTCGCGAAGCGGTTGTAATACTCCTCGTAGTCGCGTTCGCTGAGATCCACGGTGGCGCGGGCAAGCCGTCCGCTCTCGGTTACAGTCACACCCTTGTCAGGAACGGCGACCACCTCTCCGCTCCAACCGAACCAGACACCTCCGGAGCGCCTCAAGGCCGCAAGCACAGCCACGGCCAGACCGCCCGCAGCAGTCTTACCCTCGTTGACCGGCGCAACCCGGTTGGAAACGACGACAATGCGATTCGTCATACGTGTCGCGATGCCCGACGAATGCAATCAATCGGCATGGCCCGACGACGGAATTTCGGTCGGGACAGGCGCCGGAATCATACCATTAGAACGCATCCTCCCATGGCCGGGAGAGCTTGATCGCCGAGTTGATCAACCCGACCATGCTGTAGGTCTGCGGGAAGTTTCCCCACAACTCTCCCGTCTTGGGATCGAGGTCTTCCGACAGGAGGCCCATCGAATTGCACGAGGCGAGCATGTTTTCGAACAGCTGCCGCGCCTCATCCCGCCTGCCGAGGGCCGCGATGGCATCGATGTACCAGAACGTGCAGACGTTGAACGCATTCTCCGGCGCCCCGAAATCGTCGGTTTCGACATACCGAAACACGTGATCGCCGCGCCGCAGTTCGCGCTCGACCGCCGCCACGGTGTCACTGAAACGTGGGTACCAGGCGCTACAGTACGAAATCTCGTGCATGAGCAACAAAGCGGCGTCGATTTCGCTGCCTCCGAATGCGCTCACATAGCACCGCTTTTCCTCGTTCCAAGCCTCGCGCTCGATGCACTCCCTGATCGTTTCGGCGCGCATGTTCCATAGCTCGGCGCGATCCTCGAGTTCGAGACGGCGGGCGATGAGCGCGAGGCGGTCGCAGGCCGCCCAGCACATAAGGACCGAAAAGGTATGGATGCGCTCGGTGCCGCGAAGCTCCCATAGCCCCGCGTCCTCCGTGTTGTAGAGCCGGAATGCCGCTTCGCCGACTCGCTCCAGAACGCGGAACAGGCTCTCGTCGCCTCGCAGATCGATCCTCTCGTCGAAGAACGCCTGTGCGCAGGCGAGGATGACGGTGCCATAGACGTCGTTCTGGGTCTGGACATAGGCGAGATTGCCGGCCCGCACCGGCTGGTGCTCGCGATAGCCCTGGAGCGAAGCGATCTCGCGCTCCGTGAGCTCGGTCTCCATGTTGATGCCGAACACCGGCTGGAGCGTGCCGTCGGGGCTCGCGGCGACGATGTTCAGGATGTAGTTGAGATACTCCTCCATGGTGCGGGTGATGCCCAGGCGATTGAATGCGCGTATGACGAAGTAGGAATCGCGCAGCCAGCAAAAGCGGTAATCCCAGGTGCGGGAGGTTCCGTTCGCCTCGGGTATGGACGTGGTGATGGCGGCCACCATGGCGCCGGTCTCTTCGACCTCGCACAGCTTGAGCGTGATGGCCGCCCGGATCACGGAGTTCTGCCATTCGAATGGCAGCGCGAGGTAACGGACCCATTCCCGCCAATAATCCTCCGTCCTTTCGAGGAACTCTCGGGAAAGCTCCGCGATGTCCCGCTCGAGGGAGTCATCAGGGCCGAGAATGAGGTCCAATGGGCGGTTCAGCAGGAACGCAGTCTCCTCGAGCACGAAGGAAACCGGCACATTGGTGGTGAGGCGCAGGACGTGGTCGGGCAGGACGTAACGCACGTGATTGCTGCCGCGCGTGACGGTCGGCCGCTCGGCACCGTAGTTCCCGGCTGGCCGCAGCCTTATGCGGACATGCGGGCTGCCGGAGAGCGGAATCAACCGGCGTACCAGCGTCAAGGGGCGAGCGAGACGGCCGTGCCGCTTGAAGCGCGGCGCGAAGTCCTGAACCTTGAGCGCATCGCCGGATTTGCTGCGCAGCGTCGTTTCGACGATCGCCGTATTCGGCAGATAACGCTGCTCGCTGGTGGCGAGGTCGTCGAGCTCGACCTCATAGAAGCCAACGGGCTCGATCGGCTGCAGCAGATCGCAGAATACCGGGTTGCCGTCGAAACGGGGCATGCACGCCCAGACCAAGCGTGCCCGCGAGTCGAGCAGGCCCGCATAGGTGCAGTTCCCGATGATGGCGAGATCAAGCGATTGCATCCTCGAACCCTTGGTTGGAAGCCCGCCATCATATCCTCGCGACTCGGCAGTATAGCATCGCGCCGATGGGGCACTGACCGGCCTAGGCGGCGGAAGCGGCCACCGGATGCGTGGCTGGGTTGTTGATCCATGGCCCGGACGGTGTGACATAGTGGAACTTGTCCTGGGGCCACGAAGAGGAGGGGAAATTGGGTGACCGTTTCGACGTATCCGGTCGAACCGCATTCGTCACAGGCGCGAGCCGGGGCATCGGCCGCGCCATTGCACTGGCGCTGGCCGAGCACGGCGCGGACGTGGCGATCAATCACACATCGGCGTTCGATGCCGAGGTCGGCTTTCCGGATGCGGCGAGCGAACTCATCGCCGAGGCGAGGTCCCACGGGGTCCAAGCCTTCGCGATCGAGGGCGATCTCTCAGTGGACGGCGCCGTGTTCGATGCGTTCGACCGGGCGGTCTCGGCCCTGGGGCGCGTCGACATCCTCGTAAGCAACGCCAACATCCAGATTCCCTGCGCCTTCGATGATGTCACGACCGAGCAGATCGACCTCCAATGCCGGATGAACTACCGCATGCCCATTCAGCTCCTCCAGCGCGCGCTGCCCCCGATGGCGGAACGCGGCTGGGGCCGCGTCTTGACCATCGGCAGCGTGCAGCAGGCTGCCCCGATGATCGAACTCGCGGTCTACGCCGGCCTCAAGAGCGCTCAGTACAACCTAGTCATGAATTTGAGCCGCGAATACGAGAAATCGGGGGTCACCATCAACAATCTTTCTCCGGGCCTCATCGACACAGATCGCAATCGCTTCCTGCGGCGCACCGAGGCCGATTGGCAGGCGACGATCGGGCGGGCGAGCCCGATGGGGCGGGCCGGGCTACCGGAGGATCTCGTGGGTGCCGCCCTCTTGCTGTGTTCGGATGCCGGAAGCTTCATCACCGGCGCCAATTTCAACGTGACGGGTGGGGCCGACCTGCCCCGGATTTGACCCGCATTTCTCACCCTGTTTACGGCCCTGTCTAGAGCGCGTCCGACTTTGACGGACGCGCGACAGGCCGCGACCGCGGCCCGCCGCTAATGCGGCGCCCTCGCGGAGGCGCCGGCCGGAGGCCGGCTGCCGTGAGCGACAAAATACTAATGAGAGTGCCGGGGCAGCTTCGCCGACACGGAACGATAGCGGGTCGCGAATTCCAGACAGCCGCCATCCGCCAGCTGCCCGACGTGTGCGCGATAGAGTTCCTCCCATGGCGTGTGGTGTTCAAGTTCGGCCAGAGTGTGGGCGGCGCGGCGGGCCGCCAGGGTTTCCTCGGGCTGCAGAATGTCGACCCGCCGGCGGCGGAGGTCGACCCTGAGCCGGTCGCCAGTCTCTAGGATTGCGAGGTTGCCGCCGACAGCGCTTTCGGGGCTGGCGTTCAGGATCGAGGGACTGCCGGAGGTGCCGGACTGCCGCCCGTCGCCGATGGTCGGCAGCTCGTGGATACCCGCCCGGATGAGTTCCGCCGGCGGCTGCATGTTCACGACTTCCGCCGATCCGGGATATCCGACGGGCCCGGTGCCGCGCATCACCAGGATGCTGGTCTCGTCGATCCCGAGCGTTGGGTCGTCGATGCGGGTTCGATAGTCCTCCGGGCCGTCGAAGACGATGGCTCTCCCCTCGAACGCGTCGGGATCGTCGGCGGACTCAAGAAAACGGGCGCGAAAGCTGTCGGAGATCACGCTCGTCTTCATGATCGCGGCGTCGAAGAGGTTGCCGCCCATGACCACGAAGCCGGCCCGTTCCTTCAGCGGCCTCACGAACGGGCGGATGACATCCTCGTCGAATGGCGCGGCGCTGGCGACGTTCTCCGCCACCGTCCTGCCGTTTACCGTGAATACATCGGCGTTCAGCTTCCCCGCGCGCAGGAGTTCCCCCATGACGGCGGGCACGCCGCCGGCGCGGTGATAGTCCTCCGCCAGGTAGTCGCCGGCCGGCTGGCAGTTGACCAAGAGCGGCACGTCGTAGCCCACCGCCTGCCAGTCCTCGAGCGTGAGTTCGACGCCGATGTGACGTGCGATCGCATTGATATGGATGGGCGCGTTGGTGGAACCGCCGATCGCGCTGTTGACCGCGATGGCGTTCTCGAAGGCGGCGCGGGTCAGGACCCTCGCGGGCGTGAGATCCTCTTGGATCATCGAGACGATTCTTCGGCCGGTCTCATAGGCGTACTGGGCGCGCTCCTTGTTCGGTGCGGGCGGCGTGGCGGAACCCGGCAGCGACATGCCGAGCGCTTCGGCGAGCGAGTTCATGGTGGACGCCGTTCCCATGGTGTTGCAGTGGCCAGGGCTCGGCGCCGACGAGGCCACCATCTCGATGAACTCCTCGTCGGTAATTTGTCCGGCGGCAAGCAGTCGACGAGCTTCCCAGAAGATGGTGCCCGAACCGGCGCGGCGGCCTTCCCACCAGCCGTTCAGCATCGGGCCGCCATTGAGCGAGATCGCGGGAAGGTTCGCCGTCGCTGCCGCCATGATCATCGCCGGCGTGGTCTTGTCGCAGCCTGTCGTCAGGATGACGCCGTCGATCGGATACCCGTGCAGGATCTCCACGAGGCCCAGGTAGGCGAGATTGCGGTCGATCGCGGCCGTCGGCCGTCGGCCGCTTTCCTGGATTGGGTGAACCGGAAATTCGAGCGGGATGCCGCCCGCCTCGCGAATGCCGGCCCGCATGCGTTCCGCCAGGCTCTGGTGGATGCGGTTGCAAGGTGAGAGGTCGGAACCTGTCTGCGCGATCCCGACGATAGGCTTGCCGGATTGCAGCTCTTCGCGGGTCAGGCCGAAGTTCATGTAGCGCTCGATATAGAGCGCGGTCATGTCGGGATCGAGGGGATCGTCGAACCAGCTTCGGCTGCGAAGCGTTTTCCGGGCCATGAGCACTCCTCCCTTCCGGCCATCCAGCCGAAGTGACTGTGCCCAGAAGGCCAACTAGCCGCCCCGCAGCTGCTCCGTCGCGGCCTTGTCGAGCCCGCCGGCGTCGTCGAGGGCCACGCGGTAGGTCTCGCGGGCGGCCTCGGGCGAGACCCAGCGCTCGCGCACGTCAACCGCCACCTGTTCCGCCGGCCGCTCGGTCGGCGCGCCGTAGCCGCCGCCGCCGCAGGAGTAGGAGACGATGGTATGGCCCTCGGGGATGATCGCCTGGGCGCAAGGGTCGAGCTGGTGCAGATCGCCATTGGCATCGCGCCGGAACTGGTTGGCCCGCCCGCCTGCGGTGCCGCCGCGCGCGCCCTCGGGCGCCGTGATGTTGCCGTCGCTGACGTAGCCAACCTCCAGATCACCCTCGGTCGGCCCGAACTCGCAATAGACCCCCGAGCCACCCCGCGTGCGGCCGTGGCCGCCGGAATCGGTGATGAAGTGACGGCCGCGCACGGTGAGCGGGAAGCGCATCTCGTCGAGCTCGATGGAATCCTGGTAGGACATGCCGGCGTTGCCGAGATGACCGATGGAGATCCAGGCGTCGGCCTGGGCGCTGGCCGCGCCGCCGCCCCAGCCGAGGAAGATCTGGTTGACGTAGGCGCCCTTGGTCTTCTCGCTGTGGCCGGAGATGACGCCGAGCGAGGGCGGGATGATCGAGCCCGTGCTCGCCATGCCGTAGCCGTCGCCGAGGTCGGCGATCGCCCGGCTCACCGCGTTGCCGACGCGGTCCGCGAGATTGGTCGTCGCCACCGAGCAGCTGGTCGGGTGCTTGGGAATGCCGCAGACGGTGTTCTCCTTGAGGTGCATGCGCACCCGGCGGAAGGAGCCGGTGTTGGTCGGCACCGCGTCCGGGATGCTGTTGAAGACGCCGAGCAGCAGCGTGCTCTCGCAGCAGGCCTGCGAGAGGTTGAGGCCGCAGGGCATCGCGTCCGGGTTGTCGCGGAGGTCGATGTCGATCATCGCTTCCTCCGGGTCCACGTCGACCACGATCTTGACCGGGATGCCGTCCTCGGCATTGGGGAAGGGGTCGTGCATCGAGGTGGTCACGGCGCGGCCGCCGGGCATCTTGCGCACGGCGGCGATCATCAGCTGCTCGCTGTAATCGAACCACTGCTCGGCGAACTGGGCGAGGGTGTCCCAGCCGATCTCGCTGCCGAAGGCCATGATCTCGCGCTCGCCGATCCGCGCCGCGCCGAGTTCGGCGAGATAGTCGCCCCACCATTGCTCCGGCACGCGGATGCGGAGGCGACACATGCGCACGATGTCCTCGATGTCCTCGTAGTCGCGCTGAATCTGGACCGCCGGGAATATCAGCGCGCCTTCCTCGTACACGTCGCGCGCGCTGCCGTGATAGGTGGTGGCGATGGAGTTGCCGCAGTCCGCCTGATGCGCCTTGGCGACCATGGTGAAGCGGTGCACGCCGTCGTCGTCCACCA
This sequence comes from Alphaproteobacteria bacterium, assembly GCA_022826345.1. The sequence goes on along the minus strand of JAJDVB010000162.1, from coordinate 2,842 downwards.
CCGGCGCGAGGATGGTGTGGTCGGCGGGGTGAGAGCAGCCGTGGTAGGGCGAGTTGTGGAGGTAGGCGTCGCCCCGCTTGAGGTCGGCGTGAAACTCCTGCATCGACTCGCACATCATGTCGGCGCCGCGCAGGACATGAATCGGCAGGCTCTCGTTGACGGTGAGCAGTCGGTTCTCGGCGGTCACGATGCAGCAGGAGAAGTCGCGCGCGCTGTTGAGCACGCCTGAGCGCCCCGTCCGCAGCAGCGTGTTGGCCATCTTGGCGCAGATGGCCTCCATCCGCTTGTTGATGATGGCCATCTGCACGCCGTCGAGCGTGCCGTCGGCGTTGAGAGTCAGCGTGTTCCTTGCCATCGCCCGGCTCCCTCGGTCATGGTGTTATCAGGAGACTGCCCGAGGGCCGGCGCTCGGCCTTGGCCCCAGGGTCGATCACAACGGTGGTGAAGGACGATTCGATGATCGCGGGCCCCTCCACGGTCTCGCCCGCGCCCATGCCGTCGAAGTGCACGACGCGCGCCTCGACCAGCCCCGAGTCCGGGAAATAGACCGAGCGGCTGTGCGCGATCTCCGGCCCGCCGCCGGCGCTTTCCACGCTCAGGTTGACACCGTCCCGGAGCCGGCAGCGCACGTTGGCGCGCCAGCCGACGGTCTCGATGGTCGATTCGATGTCGGCGAAGGTGAACAGCGCCTCGTGGGTCTTGTGGAAGTCCTCGATGAAGGCCGCGAGCGCGTGCTCGTCCTCGATCCGGTCGGCGCGCAGCGGCACCTCGATCTCCCAGATCTGGCTGGGGTAGCGCGCCTCCGCGGTGAACTCCACGACCTGCTCCATCGAGTCCGCGCCCGGCCCTTCGATGAAGGTTCGGCACTTCTGCTCCAGCCCCTCCAGCAGCGCGTTCACGCCGTTGAAGTCGAAATCGCCGGTGGAGGTGTAGAGCGTGCCGCTGTACTCGGCCCGGAGGTCGGAGATCAGCGCCCCGTGGGCACTGAGCGCGGCTGCGACCTCGGGCAGGATCACCTGCGCGCAGCCGAGCCGGCGCGCGATGGCGACTGCATTGAGGCCGGCCGCGCCGCCGCCGCCGACGATGGAGGCCTCGCGTGGGTCGATGCCCTGGTTGACCGTGATGTCTTCGATGGCGTGCACCATGTTCTCGGTGGCGACGCTCATGATCGCCGCCGCAGCCTCGTGGAGCGACAGGCCGAGTTTTTGGGCGACGTGGGTCTCGATGGCGTTCCCGGCGGCCTCGGTCTCCAGCGCCATGGTGCCGCCGAGGAAGTAGGCGGGGTCGATCCAGCCGAGGATGACCGAGGCGTCGGTCACCGTCGGCTCCGTGCCGCCTGCGCCATAGCAGACCGGGCCGGGCACGGCGCCCGCGCTCTTCGGCCCCACATGGAGCAGACCGCCCTCGTCGACCCAGGCGATGCTGCCGCCGCCCGCGCCGATGCTCTTCACGTCCACCGCCGGGAAGCCGGTCATGTGGCCGCGGTAGGGCTGGCCGATCCAGGTCTCCCGGGTCCACGGGATGCGCCCGCCGCGCACCAGGCTGACGTCGAAGGTGGTGCCGCCGGTATCGGCGATGATGGCGGTATCGACGCCACTGTCGGCCTGGGCGTAGGCGCGGCCCGCGATCGGCGCCATCGCCGGGCCCGAGTTGATCGAATGGATCGGCGCGCTCGACATGTCAGCCGCGTCCATGGCGCCGCCCTGGGTCGTGACCACCAGGACCCGGCCGCCGAAGCCCGCGTCGCGCAAGCGCGACTCAAGGCCGCCGAGATAGCTGCCCATCAGCGGCTTGAGCGAGGCGTCGATGCAGGTCGACGACGCACGGCGGTATTCGCGGAGCGAGGGGTTGAGCACGTGCGAGAGGGTGTAGGGCACGCCCGGCAGGTGGCGCTCCAGCAGCTCGCCGACGCGGAGCTCGTGCGCGGGGTTCACGATCGACCAGAGCAGGCAGACGCCGACCGCCTCGATATCCTGGCCCTTGAGCTCTTCGACGATCGAGACGACGGCAGCCTCGTCCAGCGGCTCGGTGACGGTGCCGTCGTAGGCCACCCGCTCGGGCACCTCGTAGGTGAGCGAGCGCGGCACGTAGGGCTCGGGATAGGGCACGGTGAAGTTGAAGGGCTCGATGCGCCCGCCCTCGCGAAACACCAGCACGTCGGGATGGCCCTTGGTGGTGAGGAAGGCCGCGCGGGCGGTGTTGCCGGTGACGATGGCGTTGATTGCATGGGTGGTGCCGTGGATCAGCATCTCGCCACGGGCGAGCAGGGACTCGCGGCTCTCGCCGAGATCGTCTGCGGCGTGGGTCAGCGTTTCCAGCACGCCGGCGACCGGGTCCGACGGCGTGGTCGGCGCCTTGTACATGCGCAGGCCCCCGTCGTCGGACTCGACGACAAGGTCGGTGAAGGTTCCCCCTGTATCGACCGCGAATCGCATGGCTCTCCCGCCGTGTCGTATCCCTCCCAAGCCCGGCGACCCCGCCGCCGAGCGGGCGCGACCCTAGCCCGTATTTCTCACCAATGTCACGGCCTGCGTCGCGCCCAGGCGTTCGATCCGCCAGGAGCGGGCCGAAAAGCGTATCGGGGAATACGGTTGAGGCCCGCGACGCCGCGGGCGGGCGCCTGGGCGCGACCCGGAGGGCGGCGCTCTCCGGCCCGCAGGGTGCGTCAAGGCGCTTACCCGATGTCCCCGCATCGCGCTGCGCGCCTTTCCTGCCCTGCGGGCCGGATAGCGCCGCGCAGACCATGACCTTGGTGAGAAATGCGGGCTAGGACACCGGCCCTGCTGCCGACGGGCCTGCGCGACCTGCTGCCGCCCGAGGCGGGCGCCGAGGCCGCGCTCGC
>JAJDVB010000008.1 GCA_022826345.1 Alphaproteobacteria bacterium | reverse complement strand
GGTGCGCCTCCGCCAGGCCTTCGCGCGGGTGCGGAACGTCAAGCCGCCCGCGAGCCGCAGCGATTCGGCGGAGACCTACGTGCTCGCCGCGGGCTCCCGCGGCACGCCGCCGGATCGGTAATCCCTGGGCGCCGCCTCGATGACGAGGGGGCGCCCGAAAAACTCACTCCCGGTAATCGGGCTCGGTGCGGTCGAGGATCCGCTTGATCGCGGCGAAATGCTCGAGCGCGTAGCGATGCCTGTTGTCCCGCGTCAGCTGGCCCACGGTTTCCGCCACCATCTCGGCCGGGATCGGCTGCAGCGGGCGGCCGGTGCTCATGGCGAGGATCTGAACCATCGCCGCGCGCTCAAGGTAGTAGAGGTCGTCGTAGGTCTTGGCGACGTCGCCACCCCCCACCATCACGCCGTGATTGCCCATGAAGAGGATGTCGGCACCGTCCATCGCCCGCGCCACCCGCTCGCCCTCGCTCTCGGCCAGGGCGACGCCGCCGTAGTCCCGGTCGTAGGCGATGCGGCGGCTGAAGCGGAGCGCGTTCTGGCTTGCGGGCTCCAGCCTGCCGTCCTCGATCATGGCTAGCGCCAGCACCTGGGGCTGATGAGTGTGCATCAGGCAGCGCAGATCCGGCCGTGCCTTGTGGAGGGGGGCGTGAAGGCAGACGGCGGTCTCTTCCACCTCGCCCTCGCCCTCGATGATGCGGCCGTCCATGTCGACGACCAGGAGCGTGCTTGCGCGCACCTCGCTCCAATGGGTGCCGTAGCCGATCAGCAGAAAGCGATCGTCGCTCCCCGGCAGCATGAGGGAGAAGTGGTTGCAGACGCCCTCGTTGAGCCCGTGGTGGCAGGCGATCCGGTAGGCCGCCGCCAAGTCGATCCGCGCCTCGCGCTCCGTCTCGCTCATCATCCCTCCGCCGCTTCTGCTCGCAGGCCGCCTGCCCGTCCTCGCGCGGCCGGGCCAAACCGGGCACAATCGGCCGGCAACCCACATACCTGAGCGCAAAGGACGGGCCGATGCCGGCCGTAGACTGGTACTTCGATTTTCTCTCTCCCTTTTCCTATCTGCAACTCGCCGAGTTCGACCGGCTGCCGCCGGACCTAGAGGTGACCTACCGGCCGGTTCTGTTCGCAGGCCTGCTGGGCCACTGGAAGCACAAGGGGCCTGCGGAGATTCCGGCCAAGCGCGTGCAGACCTACCGCTGGTGCCACTGGTACGCGGCGCGCCACGGTATCCCCTTCCGCATGCCGCCGGCGCACCCCTTCAACCCGCTGCGCCCGCTCCGCCTCGCCGTCGCCCAGGACGCCGAGCCCGCGCTAATACGCGCGCTGTTCGACGCCATCTGGGCCGAGGGGCGCGACCTCTCCCAGGACGATGAATGGCGGGCGTTTACCGAACGCCTCGGCATCGCGGACGCCGACGCGATGATCTCCGCGCCGCACGTCAAGGAGGCGCTCCGGCGCGGCACCGAGGAAGCGGCGGAGCGCGGGGTTTTCGGCATCCCCACGTTCGTCATCGGCGACGAGCTGTTCTGGGGCCTCGATACGACCGATCTGGTGCTGGACTACCTGAACGATCCGACCATGCTCAAGACCGGCGAGTACGCCCGGATTTCCGACCTCCCCGTCGCCCAGGCGCGCAGGCTCTAGGAACCGGGCGGCGCCTCGATCGCCTCGTCGAGGGCGCGGATCAGGCGCGTGACTTCGTCCGCCGTGTTGTAGTGGACCATGCTGGCGCGGACGACACCGCCCCGGTCGGCGAGGCCCAGGGCCTCGATGCAGCGGGCGGCGTAGAAGTCGCCGGCACCGATGGCGACCCGGTGCGCGGCGACGGCGCGGGCGATCTCGCCGGCATCCCGGCCATCTGCCGTGAAGGCGACCGTGGGCGCGCGCGCGTCGCGATCGGCGCTCGGGTTGCCGATCAGGTGGACGCCGGGCTTCGCCGTGAGGTAGTCCAGAAGCGGCGCAACCAGCGCCTCCTCATGCGCCGCAACGCGCTCGAAGATCGCGGCGAGGCGGCCGTGGAGCGGGAGGTTGGTCTCCCCCTCGTGGTGGGCATGAAGCGCGTCAAGATAGGCTGTCATGCCGGCGAGGCCCGCGCTCAGCTCGTGGTTGGGGCCGCCTGGATTCAGCTTTAGCGGCAGCTCGTCGTCGAGGAAAAAGTGATTGAGCGGCGCCGCCCGCTCCAAGTGCGCACGCTTGCCGTAGAGCAGCGCGAGATGCGGCCCGTAGAGCTTGTAGGTGGAGCAGAGGTAGAAATCGACGTCCCACGCCTTCACGTCGATGGCGCGGTGCGGCGCGTAGGCGACGCCGTCCACGCAGGCGAGCGCGCCCGCGTCGTGGATCGTTCGCACCAGCGCCGGCACGTCGGTGAAGCCGCCGGTGATGTTGGAGCAATGGCCGAAGCAGACCAGGCGGGTGCGCTCGTTCAGCAGCGCCTCCAGCCCCTCCGGCTCCAGCGCGAAGCTCTCCTGGTCGAAGCGCCACTCGCGCACCGTGAGGCCGTCCGCCGCCAGCTTGCGCCAGGCGCCGACGTTCGCCTCGTGGTCGAGATTGGTGACGACGATCTCGTCGCCCTCGCGCAAGCCGGGCCGGAGCGCCTGGGCGAGGAGGAAGACGTTCATCGAGGTCGACGGCCCGATCATCACCTCTTCGGGCTGGGCGTTGATCATCGCGGCCATCGCCCGGTGGCTCTCCGCGATCATCTCGGCGGCGCGGGCGGACGCGGGGTAGGCCGCACCCGGCTGCACCTGGTACTCGGCCATGTAGGTGCGGATGCGGTCAAGCACCTGCGTCGCGGCGAGGGTGCCACCCGCGTTCTCGAACAGCGCCCAGGCGCCCGCGAGCGCCGGGAAGTGGGCGCGGGCGAAGGCGGTATCGAGCGGCGGCGACGTGCCGCCAGCCGCTCCCTGCGTCATCCGGTGGGGCCGCCGGCCTCGGTCCAGGCCTGGAAGCCGCCGGTGAGGTTCGCGACTCCCGAATACCCCATGTCCTGCAGCGTCTTGGCGGCGAGCGCGGAGCGCCCGCCGGAGGCGCAATAGATCACCAGCCGCTTGCCGGCCGACAGCGCGGCGTTGTGCATCGGCGTGGCGGGATCGGCGATGAACTCCAGGAAGCCGCGCGGCGCGGCCACGGCGCCGGCGATGGCGCCGGCATCGTGCTCGGCCCGCTCCCGCACATCGACGAAGACCGCATCCCCGCCGTCCACAAGCGCCAGCGCCTCGTCCACCGAGATGCTGGAAACTTCGGCCAGCGCCTCGCCGATCAGTTGCATGGATGGAGTCACCATGGTCCTTCTCCTCCCGCCGTCATCGCCGAGCGGCGTGCCCGCTTAGTCCACCTTCGCAGCCACCGCCTCGATCTCGACCAGCCATTCGGGTAGCGCGAGCGCCGGCACGATAATGCCGGTGGATGCCGGGCGGATGCCGCCGAGCGCCTTCTTCCGCGCCGCCTCGTAGGCCGGGAAGTTCTCGTGGCCCACGATGTAGCCGGTGATCTTGACGATATCCTCAACACCCATGCCGCCCTCAGCGAGCAGCGCGAGCACGTTGGCCCAGGTCTGATCGGCCTGGGCAGCGAAGCCGTCAGCCGTCGTGCCGTCGGGGGCCACGCCCACCTGGCCTGCGGTGAATATGAGTCGGGCGCCCGGCGGGATCTCCAGCGCCTGGCTGTAGCCGCCGCCATAGGCCTCGACGACGGTGGCGGGGTTGTGCCGCTTCAGCATGGTGAGTCCTCCCTGATTCGGTGCGTGTTCGTAGTCCGCGCACTCTAGCCCGCATTTCTCACCAGGGTCACGGCCCGCCGGCGGGCTACGCGGCTGCGCTGGCGAGCTTGTGCGCGGTCCTAACCAGCCGATCGACCTCGCCGGGGTCCGTGTCGTGCCGGGTGACGAGGCGGATGGTGGTGGTCGCGGGATCGGTCTCAGGCCACAGGTAGAAGAGCACGCCGGCCTCAGTGAGCCCGTCGATCACCGCCCGCGGCAGGGTGACAAAGAGCTCGTTGGCCTCCGCCGGCGCCGCGAGCGAGGCACCCGGCACCGCCTCCAGGCCTTGGGCAAGCCGCTGCGCTTGGCTATTCGCCTGCTCCGCCAGCCTGAGCCAGAGGCCGTCCGCGATGTAGGCCGCAAGCTGGGCCGAGACGAAGCGCATCTTGGAGAGCAGCTGCCCCGCCCGCTTGTGGCGGAAGGCAAGCTCGCCCGCGCGCTCGTCGTCGAAGAGCACGATCGCCTCGGCCGCGAGCGCGCCGTTCTTGGTGGCACCGAAGGAGAGCGCATCGACGCCGGCCTTCCAGGTGAGCGCCGCCGGGCTCTCCCCGCTCGCGGCAACGGCATTGGCGAAGCGGGCGCCATCCATATGGACCGCGAGATCGTGGCGGCGCGCGATGTCGGTGAGCGCCGCAAGCTCGTCCGGCGTGTAGATCTGGCCCATCTCGGTCGGCTGGGTGAGACTGAGACACGCCGGCTGCGACCAGTGCACCTCGCCCGTCCCGGCGGCGGCGAGCGCGGCCGCCAGCGCCTCCGGCTGGACCTTGCCGAAGCGTTCCTCGATGCCGGTGACCTTGGCGCCGCCGGTCATGAACTCGGGCGCCCCGCATTCGTCGTTCTCCACGTGGGCGGCGCGGCCCGCATAGATCACGCCCCAGGGCGGGGTCAGCGTCGCGACCGCCACGGAGTTCGCCGCGGTCCCGGTTACCACCGGGAAGACCTTGACGGGAGTTTCGAAGAGCTCCGAGAAGGCGGGCTCCAGGCCCTCGGTCCAGGGATCGCCGCCGTAGGGCGTGGCGCTTCCGCGCGCCGCTTCGGCCACCGCGTCCACGATCTCCGGTGCGGCGGAAGCCACGTTGTCGCTGCGAAAGTCCATCTGCTCCGTGCCTCCTACCGGCTCACACGTCTCCGCCGCCGAGATCGAGCCCGATCGGCCGGAATGCCGCGCCGTCCTCGGTCGGCTTGTAGGCCTTGGTGGCACAGGCCCTGCCGTCGGCCACGGCAGTGATCAGCCAGACCATCTCGGGCTCGAAGATCATGGAGATGTCCGTCTCCGACGGCTCGGCGCTGCCGTTGGGGTGGGAGTGATAGACGCCAACGACCGAGTCAGGGCTTTCCCGAAGCGCGCGCTCCAGCCTGAGCCGGAGCTTGGGATCGACCTCGAAGCGCCGCGTGCGCGGCGGCTCTGCGACGTTGACACTCGCTTCCACCGCGTTCACCTGCCAGGCGCTGCCGGTCTCGGCGCGCCCGACCAGCAAGCCGCAGGCCTCCTCCGGGTAAGCCGCCTCCGCCGCCCGCTCGATGGCCTGCAACTGCGCCGGCGTGAGCCGGACCGATAGGGCGCTCACGGCGCGCCCTCGAGCCCGATATTCGCGACCATGCCGCCGTTGCGCAGATCGACGATCACGATCCGCTCGCCCGCATCGGGCACGGCCACCACGAGAATGAGGCGGTGGCCCGCAGCGGTCATCCGCCGCACCTGCGAGCCCGCCGGTAGCCCCAGGTCGCCCGGCGTGGGCAAGGGGGCCGTGGCCTCCGACAAGGCGTCGGCGCCCCAATCGTCCGTCGCCGTCTTGTCGTCATCCTCGCTGAGCTCGGCCAGTTCGCCACCCTTCTCGACGAGCTTGAGGCCGATGACGACGAGGCCTGCCGCAATCATCACCCCGAGAACGATGACGATGATCTTGAGATAGGTGATCATGGCCCGTACCGGATATGAGCACCGCCGCCGAAACGCGCCGCCGCTTCACCGTCGCTCGGGCGGACGCTCGCGCGCGGCTCGACCGGCTGCTGGCAGACCACGTGCCGGCGCTATCACGCTCGCGGCTCAAGAACTTGATCGAGACCGGCCGGGTCTCGATCGCGGGCGCGACGATAACGGAGCCCGGATATCGGGTCAAACCGGGCCAGGCGGTGACGCTGGTGATCCCGCCGGCGGTGGACGAGACGCCGCAGGCGCAGGCGATCCCGCTCCAGGTGGCCTACGAAGACGAGCACCTGATCGTGGTGGACAAGCCCGCCGGCCTCGTGGTCCACCCGGCGCCAGGCAATCCCGACCGCACGCTGGTCAACGCGCTGCTCGCCCATTGCGGCGCGAGCCTCTCAGGCATCGGCGGCGTGCGCCGGCCCGGCATCGTGCACCGGCTGGACAAGGACACGAGCGGCCTCATGGTGGCGGCCAAGCACGACGCCGCGCACCGGGGGCTCTCCGAGCAATTCGCCACGCGGCGGCTGAGCCGGACCTATCGGGCGGTGGTCTGGGGGGTGCCGCGGCCGGCGCAAGGGCGGATCGAGGGCGCCATCGGCCGCGACCCGCGCAACCGCAAGCGGATGGCGGTGCGCGCGAGCGGCGGCAAGGCTGCGATCACGCACTATCGCGTGCTGCAGCCGCTGGAGCCGCTCTGGAGCCTGGTCGAATGCCGGCTGGAGACCGGGCGCACCCACCAGATCAGGGTCCACATGGCACATCGCGGCCATCCGCTGGTGGGCGATGCGCTCTATGGCGGCGCGAGGCGCCGGGGTCTCGACGAGCACTGGCACAAGACGCTTGCGCTTTGCCCCCGTCAGGCGCTACATGCCGCCGCCTTGAGCTTCGTCCACCCCGTGAGCGGCGCGGCGCTTGCCTTCGAGAGCCCGCTCCCGGCCGACATGCATGCTCTGATCGCTGCGGTATATGCGGGCGATGACATAAGCATCACAAAGGCTTGATATAAGACGAATTGCCTTGAAAACGCCCGATTTGAGCGCAAATTCCATATACGGCTTCGCAGACGCAGCATAGCGCCGTGTGGGGCCGGCGGGGCGCCGGGGCGTCTCGCGTTAGAGGAGGGATGGAACAATGGCAGCGCGTGCCGTTCCGATACCGGCGACACCGGAGGGGAACAGTGTCTCCCGCTATCTCCGCGAGATTCGCCAATTTCCGCTCCTCACGCCCGAGGAGGAGTTCATGCTGGCCAAGCGCTGGCGCGAGCACGATGACGCCGAGGCGGCGCACCGGCTCGTGACCAGCCACCTGCGCCTGGTGGCCAAGATCGCGATGGGCTATCGCGGCTATGGGCTCCCGGTGGGCGAGCTGATTTCCGAGGGCAACATCGGACTCATGCAGGCGGTCAAGCGCTTCGATCCGGACCGCGGCTTCCGCCTCGCCACCTACGCCATGTGGTGGATTCGCGCCTCGATGCAGGAATACATCCTGCACTCCTGGTCGTTGGTGAAGATGGGCACCACGGCTGCGCAGAAGAAGCTCTTCTTCAACCTGCGCAAGCTGAAAGGCGAGATCGAGGCGATCGACGACGGCGATCTTACGCCCGAGCAGGTCGAGCATATCGCGACCGCGCTCAACGTCTCCGAGAACGACGTGATCTCCATGAACCGGCGGATGATCGGCCCCGATCAGTCGCTCAACGCGCCAGTCCGCGAGGAAGGCGGCGGCGAGTGGCAGGACTGGCTGGAAGACTCCACCGAGAGCCAGGAGACCACCGTCCTCGAAGCGAACGAGCTCGACCACCGCAGGCAGCTCTTCCGCGACTCGCTGGAGGTGCTCACCGACCGCGAGCAGCACATCCTGGCGGAACGGCGCCTCAGAGAAGAGCCGCTCACGCTGGAGGAGCTGAGCAAGGAATACGGCGTCTCGCGCGAGCGCATCCGCCAGATCGAGGAGCGGGCCTTCAAGAAGCTCCAAAAGGCCATGCGGGCCGCGCACCGCAAGCAGCGGGAGGATGCCGCCGCAGCGGCGCACGCCTAACCGCGACGGACATTAACATCAGTTATCGACACCGATCGCTGATAAGGTCGTAGGGCTTAGCCGCATCGTTTGACGTGACCGCAGCCCGTTACTGCTCCGCGCGATTTGGAACAACACGGATTGGCTGAACGGTAACCTGCTTGCCAGCCTTTGCGTGCCGCAGTAACGATCTTGCTCCATGGCATGGTTCCTGTTCATGGACGAAAGCGGCCACGACAGGGTCGCATCTCCGTACGAAGTGCTGGCTGGGATCGCGATCCGGGACAGCGTTCTCTGGGACCTCATTCGCAGCCTGCACGATTCTGAACTGCGCCTCTTCGGGCGGCGCTACAGCGATGGGCGCCGGGAGCTCAAGGGATCGCTCTTGCTGAAGAGAAAGGTATTCCATCATGAGGCTCTAAATGCGGAGGTGGCTGAGGCCGATATTTCGAGGCTTGCCCGTGCGGCGCTCGACGATGGTTCCAACGCCGACGTTCGCATGCTGAAGGCCCTGGCACTGGCGAAACTCCGTTACGTCGAATCGGTCTTTGACACCTGCGCCGAACTCGACTGCCATGCCTTCGCCAGCATGATCGAAACCGATGCCCAGCCAACGGCCGGCGGGGGCCTAAGAAAGGATTACGCCTATGTATTTGAACGGTTCTTCTACTTCCTTGAGGACCAGTCCGCCGGCGAACAGGGTGTCGTCGTCTTCGACGAGCTGGAAAAATCGAAGAGCCATCTGCTGATCGATCAAACCCATCGGTATTTTTCTGAGACTGCTGTGGGCCGTCATCGGTCCCGATCCATCGTTCCGGAGCCGTTCTTCGTTCACAGCGATCTGACGACGGGTGTGCAGATCGCCGACCTTATCGCCTACGTCATCTCCTGGGGATTCCGGACTGCTCAGATGACGAAACCGGCTAGGGAGGAACTCGCCGGATACACGCGACAGGTTGCCAGACTGCGCTATCGGACGACACGCAACCGCATGGGCAACCCGAACTTCGAGATCTGGAGCTTCGCGCATATCGCCGATCTTCGGACGAGATCGGAACGCGAAGACGATTCGGCATAGAAAAAGGCAATGAGACGCCGGGGCGCCCCAAAGCCTCCAGGGCCAAGAATCGTCGGTCAGTCAGATAACGTCAAGCTCATTGTGCGCACCGTCCTGGCCTGTCGGCCGGACAGGCCATGATGGTGGTGAGGAATAGGGGCTACCGCCCCATCTCGTAGTACTCGCGGTTGGGACGCATATCGATGGCGGCGGCGAGCCGGTTGGTCATGTTGTAGAAGCCCGCGACCTCGGCAATGTCGAAGATGTCCTCGTCGCTGAAGCCCGCCTTGCTGAGCGCCGCGCGATCGGCGGCGCCTACGGAATCCGGGCTCTCGCTGAGCTTCCAGGTGAAATCCAGCATCGCCCGCTGGCGGCGGGAAAGCTTTGCTGCGCGGTAGTTGGCGACGAGCTGGTCGCCCAGGACCGGATCGCCCGACAGCAGGCGGACCTGCGCGCCGTGCGCCACCAGGCAGTAGTGGCAGTGGTTCACGCAGGAGACGACGACCGCGATCATCTCCCGTTCCAGGGCGGAGAGGCCGGACTCGCCCAGCATCAGCTCGTTGTTGTAGCGGCGGAACAGCTCGAACTTTCGGGGCCGGAGCGTGTAAGAGCGGAGCACGTTGGGCACGAAGCCGATCTTCTCCATGCAGCGCGCGAAGACGGCGCGGATTTCGGGCGGGTTCCTACGCTGATCGGGCAGGCGCAGCGCGTGGACGCGCTCCGCCTTGCGTGCGGCTCGCTTGGCCGGCATGGCTCTTTCCCCCCTTGGCGGCGAACAGCGTGCGGCGCCCTAACCGCACTGGGCGCGGTGGCGCAGCAGATGATCGGCGAGCACGCAGGCCATCATTGCCTCGCCCACCGGCACCGATCGGATGCCGACGCAGGGATCATGCCGGCCTTCGGTCGAGACCTCGGTCTCCTCGCCCTTGGCGGTGATGGTCCGGCGCGGCGTGCGGATCGAGCTCGTGGGCTTCACCACGAAGCGGACCACGACCGGCTGGCCGGTTGTGATGCCGCCGAGCACGCCGCCGGCATTGTTGGTGAGAAAGCGCGGCTGCCCGCCTTCCATGCGGATTTCGTCGCCGCTCACGTCGCCGCTCATGGCGGCGGCGGCGAAACCTGCGCCGATCTCGACGCCCTTGACCGCGTTGATGCTCACCATGGCGGCGGCGAGGTCAGCGTCGATCTTGCCGTAGACCGGCGCGCCCAGGCCCGCCGGCACGCCGTCCGCCTCCACCTCGATGACGGCGCCGAGGGAAGTGCCGGCCTTGCGGGCTGTGTCGAGCGCGTCTTCCCAAACCGGCACGATAGTGGCGTCTGGGCAGAAGAAGGGGTTCTGCGCCGTCTCCGCCCAGTCCCAACGCGTGCGGTCGACGGCATGTTCGCCAACCTGGATGACCGCACCCCGGATCGTCACCCCGTCGCCCAGAATCTTCTGCGCGATGGCGCCGGCAGCGACGCGCATGGCGGTCTCGCGCGCGCTGGCCCGCCCGCCGCCGCGGTAATCGCGGATGCCGTACTTCGCGTCGTAGGTGAAATCGGCGTGACCAGGGCGATAGGTCTCCTTGATCGGGCCGTAGTCGCGGCTCCGCGCGTCCTCATTCTCGATCACCAATGCGATGGGCGTGCCGGTGGTCTGGCCCTCGAACACGCCGGAGAGAATGCGCACGGTATCGGACTCGCGCCGCTGCGTGACGAAGCGGGAGGTGCCGGGCCGGCGCCGATCCAGCGCGGGCTGGATGTCGGCCTCGGCGAGGGGAATACGCGGCGGCACACCATCGACGACGCAGCCGATGGCAGGGCCGTGGCTCTCGCCCCAGGTCGTGACCCGGAAGAGCAGGCCGAAGCTGTTGCTGGCCATGGCAGAGGGTGGCGGCCCTAGACCACCGAGATGTCGGGCGCGTCCGGCCGCTTCATGCCGACGATGTGATAGCCGCAGTCGACGTGGTGGACCTCGCCGGTCACGCCGCGGCCCAGCTCACTCAACAGATAGGTGGCGGCACCGCCTACCTCGTCGATGGTGACGTTGCGCTTGAGTGGGGCGTTGTACTCGTTCCACTTCATGATGTAGCGGAAATCGCCGATCCCGGAGGCAGCCAAGGTCTTGACCGGGCCGGCAGAAATCGCGTTGACCCGAATGTTGCGATCGCCCAGATCGGCAGCGAGATAGCGCACGCTCGCCTCCAGCGCGGCCTTGGCGACGCCCATCACGTTGTAATGCGGCACCCAGCGCTCGGCCCCCATATAGGTGAGCGTGAGCAGGCTGCCGCCCTCCTCGCCCATCAGGGCAACGGCGCGCTGGCAGAGCGCCGTGAACGAGTAGCACGAGATCTGAAGCGTGGTCTGGAAGTTCTCGAGAGTGGTGTCGAGATAGCGCCCCTTCAGCTCCTCCTTGTCCGAATAGGCGATGGCGTGGACGAGGAAGTCGAGGCGGCCCCAGCGCTCTGCGATGGCCTCGAAAGTGGCGTCGACGCTGGCCTCGTCGGTCACGTCGCAGGGAAGCAGGAAGTCGGAGCCTACCGATTCGGCGAGCGGCCTGAGCCGCTTCTCGATGGCATCGCCCTGAAAGGTGAAGGCCAGCTCTGCGCCGTGATCGGCGAGGGAATGGGCCACGCCCCAAGCCAGCGAACGCGCGTTCGCAACGCCCATCACGATGCCGCGCTTGCCCGCCATCAGCGGCGAAGCATCCGCCATCGAAACCTCGTTTTGCCTTGATTTCCCGCGCGTTGCCGCATCCTACACGAAACCCGCAGCGCCGCAACTTGCATATCCCTCAAGCGCCGGGCGCTCGCTCCGCTCGATCGTGCGCTCCGCGCGCGTGGACGCGCGACGCTACGCGCTACGCGCGCGGCGCAGTCGCGCCGTCCGGGCCTGCGGCCCGGTTCGCCACTCGTCCCACATCTCGACGGCTGCTACCGCACGGATATCGCCGGCGGTCGTGCTATAAGCAGCCGGCGTGAAGTCCGAGACCCCAAGCGGCCCCCAAGTCGAGCCCGAACGCGCGCGCCTGTTGATGCGCCGGGCGACCAATTTCGCTGTCGCCGCCGCAGCGCTGATGATCGCCGCCAAGCTCGGCGCCTGGCTCGTAACCGATTCCGTGAGCCTGCTCTCGTCGCTCGCCGATTCCGTGATGGACGTGCTCGCCTCGCTCATCAACCTCTTCGCCGTGCGCCACGCGCTCCAGCCGGCGGACCGCGAACACCGCTTCGGCCACGGCAAGGCGGAGCCGCTGGCGGGGCTCGGCCAGGCGGTCTTCATCACGGCGTCCGCGATCTTCCTCATCGTCGAGGCGGTCGGCCGCATCATCGAGCCCGAGCCGATCGAACGCGCGCCGGTGGGGATCGGGGTGATGGTCTTCGCCATCCTCGTCACCACGGCGCTGGTGGCCTATCAGCGCCGGGTCGTGAGGCTCACCGGCTCGACCGCGATCAAGGCCGATTCCCTGCACTATGCCTCCGACATTCTGGTGAACATCGGCGTGATCGCGGCGCTGGCACTGGCGATGACCGTAGGCTGGGGGCTCGCCGACCCGATCATCGCGATCGTGATCGCGGGCGTCATCATCCACGCCGCATACCAGGTCGCGCGGAGCGCAATCGAGCAACTGATGGACCACGAACTCCCGGAGGCGGACCGGGAGCGCATCCGGCAGATCGTGCTTGAGCACCCGGAGGTGCTGGATTGCCACGACCTCAGGACCCGGCGCTCCGGCATCAACTCCTTCATCCAGGTCCACGTCGAGATGGAGCGCTCGCTCACGCTGCTGCACGCCCACGAAATCTCCGATACCGTCGAGGCCCGCATCCGCGAGGCCTTCCCCCACGCGGAGGTCTTCATCCACGCCGACCCCGAGGGCATCGAGGAGCCGATGCCGAGCTTCGCCCGGCGCTGATCCAGGGTTCAGAGGAAAGGGAGAGGGCGCAATGCCGCGATGGGCGAGCGGGCCGGTGGGACAGCCGGCGTATTGGCAGGAGGCGCGGGCCGCGCTTGCCGCCGCCGACCCGGTGATGGCTTCGCTCGCGGCGCGCTACGACGGCGAAGGCCTGGTGGGCCAGGGCGACCTCTTCCTCACTCTCGCGCGCGCCATCGTGGCCCAGCAGATCTCGGTGCGCGCAGCCGACAGCATCTGGGCGCGGCTCGAAGCCTGCGTCGGCACCGTCGCGCCGACCGAGGTCGCGGCTCGCTCGCAGGATGAGCTGCGGAGCGCCGGCCTAACCCGCCAGAAGTCGAGCTACCTGCGCGACATCGCCATCGGTTTCGTCTCCGGGACCATCGACCCGGAGCGCTGGCAGGGCGCCGACGACGAGGCGGTGATCGACGACCTGCTCGCGCTCAAGGGCGTGGGCCGCTGGACCGCCGAGATGGTGCTGATCTTCTACCTGCAGCGGCCCGACGTGCTGCCGCTCGCCGACATCGGCGTGCGCCGCGCCATGGGCAAGCACTATGGCGACGGCGGCTCGATGGACCCGGATGCGATCGAGGCCCACGCGGCGTGCTGGCGGCCCTGGCGCTCGGTCGCGGTCTGGCACCTGTGGCGGAGCCTGGACCCGCTCCCGGTCGCATACTGATGTGCTGTAAGTCTCGGCAGGCCGCTGTCCCGGTGTCCTGAATACGTCCGTGAGGTCACAACGAATGTCTTATGAGATGCGCCTGTTCGAGGACACACTGTTCGACGGCGAAGAGGTTCGCTTCGACGATCCCACGCCGAGGGCGCTCTACGTCGCAGCCGGCAGTATCTTCGTGGATGGAGACGATGTCCCGTCAGATGAAGGACTCGTCTCGACGGACGCGGTGACACTACACGCCGGCGGCGACGGCGCCACGGTCTGGCGTTGGGAGGTCAGGCCGGCCGATGCGGAGGCTAACGTCTACGCTCATCGGACGACCCTTCGTCTCGCCGGCAGGATCGATCCGGCCGCGATCGCCGACGAGCTCCTGATCCGGCTCGATAGCGTCGCATTTCCGCCCGGAGGAATGGCGCTGCTCCACACGCACCAGGGCCCCGGAATCAGATGTCTCCGCGAGGGGGAAATACGGATCGATACCGAAGGCCGCTCCTCTTCCTACGGTCCCGGCGGCGCCTGGTTCGAGAGCGGGCCGGCCCCTGTCTTCGCGCAAGCGTCGATGGACGTTGCCAGCCGGTTCATTCGAGCGATGGTCCTGCCGCGAGCGTTGCTCGGCGCGTCGTCCATCCGCTACGTCAATGACGAGGACCGGGACAAGCCCAAGTCGCAGACCTATCGGGTGTTCGCGGAGAGACCCATCGAACTCGGTTCGGCATAGTCGGCGGAAGTTACGAGCAAGCGGAAGGAACACGGCGATGCGTTGCAGCGGGATGGTCGCGATTGTCACCGGCGGGGCGAAGGGGATCGGACACGCGTTCGTGCAGGGCCTCCTCGCGGAAGGGGCGAAGGTGGTCATCGCCGACCGCGACGGCGCTGCGGAGGCCGCGCAGACGCTCGATAACGCGGGGGACAGCGTCATCGGCGTCCCCTGCGACGTGTCGAGCCAGGGCGACACCGAGGCCATGGCGAACGCCGCACTGGAGGCGTTCGGCCGCATCGACGTGCTGGTCAACAACGCCGGAGTGTATTCCTCCCTGGAGTTGAAAGCCTTCGAGGATCTGGGCATCGACGAGTGGCGGCGCGTGCTCGACGTGAACGTCATCGGGCAGGCGCTGGCGACCCGCGCGGTGGTCCCCGCCATGCGCCGGCAGGGCGGCGGCTCGATCGTCAACGTCTCGTCGGGGACGCCGTTCAAGGGCGTTCCCTTCATGCTGCACTACGTGGCGAGCAAGGGCGCCGTCAACGCGATGACCAAGGCCCTGGCCAAGGAGCTCGGCGCCGCCGACATCCGGGTCAACGCGGTGGCGCCCGGATTCACCTTGTCCGACGGCGTGCTGGAGAACCCCCACCAGATGGAAAAGCTGCAGGACATCTCGCGGCAGGCGCGGGTCATCCAGCGCGACCAGCATCCGGACGACATCGTGGGCGCGGTGATCTTCTTCGCGTCGCAGGATTCGGCCTTCATTACGGGACAAACGCTCGTCGTCGATGGCGGCGCCTACTTCCACTGACATCGGCCGGCCAAACGACCGTTTCGCCGTGCCGTGGACCGGTGCGGCGGCGGTCTTCATAATGTACGGGCGGTGCCTGGGTACAGTTGGCGCCGCGCCGGGAGAGGGCTTTATGTCGCTGCTTGACGATTTCGATTTCGATTCCCTTTCCGCGCCAGTTGTCGCGGTCGATTCCGACGACTTCAGGGAGGGCATGCGCCAGCTCGCGGCCGGAGTTACCATCGTCACGACCTCCATCGGCGACCAACGCATCGGGCTCACCGCCACCGCCGTCTGCTCGCTGAGCGCGGAGCCGCCGATGCTGCTCGCCTGCGTCAACCGCGAGGCGGGCGCCCACGACCCCGCGCTGCAGAGCCGGGTCTTCTGCGTCAACGTGCTGGGCGCGCGGCACCTCGACCTGGCCACGCAGTTCGCGTCCTCCGAGCGGGTTGTCGAGCGCTTCACCACCGGCGAGTGGGGCACGCTGGAGACCGGCGCGCCGGTACTGATGGACGCACTCGCGAGCTTCGACTGCCTGCTCGGCCAGACGCTCCGGGCCGAGACCCATACGGTGCTCACCGGCCGCGTGCAGGCGGTGCGCACCGATACGGCCCAGGAGCCCCTGCTCTACTCCCGCGGCGCCTTCGGCACCTTCGCAGCCTAGCGACCCACAGAGACCCACCATCAGATAGGTCCTTTGCCAGGACATGCGCTTGACGCGTCGAAATATAACTATTATACTAGTTATATGGAAACGACACATGCTCACCATTCCCTGCCGGAATCCGCTGTCGCCCTTGAGGAAGCGGCGCAGGGGTTCGCCGCTTGCGGTTCCGAGCCCCGGCTCGCCGTGCTGCGCCTGCTCGTGCGCGCCGGAGATGAGGGGCTCACCGTCGGCGAGATTCAGGGGCGCACCGCCATCCCGGCGTCCACCCTGGCTCATCACCTCGGGTTTCTTGCCGCCGGCGGGCTGGTCGAGCAGGAGCGCCGCGGGCGCACCGTGATCAACCGGGCCGCCTATCGGCGCCTCGAAGCCCTCGCTGCTTTCCTGCTGGAGGCGTGCTGCGCCGATGCCAAGCCCTCGCCCCAGGCCCGCGCCGCGCGGGCGGCGCTCGCGAGTCCGTCGCCGTGACAGCCCTCGTACTTCGCGGCGTCCACGGCTTGCGCATGCGGGCGCGGGACCTGCTCTCCGTCTGGACCCTGATCCTCGCCATCCCGCTCGTGGTAACGCTATTCGACACGGCGAACGTCACTCACATCCTCCGTACCGCCGCCGAAGCGTTCGCCGGAACCCTGCCCTACATCGCCGGCGCGGTCGTGCTCATCGCGCTGCTCAAGGCGACGGGGGCCACGGCGCTGGTCTCCCGCGCCTTCGAGGGCCGCGAGACGCGCATGATCGTGCTGGCCGCACTCCTGGGCGGCCTCGCGCCGTTCTGCTCATGCGAGGTCATTCCGCTCATCGCCGGTCTGCTTGCGGTCGGCGTCCCGCTCTCGGCCATCATGGCGTTCTGGCTCGCCTCGCCGCTCATCGATCCCTCCACCCTGCTCATCACCGCCGCCGCGCTCGGCTGGGATTTCGCGGTGGGCAAGGCGGTTGCCGCCGTCGCGCTCGGCCTGTTCGGCGGCTTCGGGGTTCGCTTTCTCGTCTGGCGCGGTGCCTTCGCCGAACCGCTCCGTCAGGGCTTGGGCGAGTGTGGCAGCGCCTGCGAATTCGAAGAGGACGAAACGGTGTGGCGCTTCTGGCGCGAGCCGGCGCGGAGGGCCGCGTTTCGCGCCGAAGCCATCGCCAACGCGCGCTTCCTGGTCAAGTGGCTCGCCCTGGCCTATCTGATCGAAGGCCTGCTGGTCGCCTACGTGCCGGCCAGCCTGATCGCGGGTGTGGTCGGCGGGGATGGGATGTCGCCGATCGCGATGGGCGCGCTCGTGGGCGCACCGGCCTACCTCAACGGCTACGCCGCGCCAGCGCTCGTTGCCGGCCTCATGGAGCAGGGCATGGGCCCGGGCGCGGCGATGTCGTTCATGGTGGCGGGCTCGGTGAGCTGCATACCGGCCATGGTCGCGGTCTGGTCGCTCGTGCGCCGGCAGGTATTCGCGGCTTACGTCGGCTTCGGCATCGCCGGCGCGATCCTGAGCGGCGTGCTGTTCGCGGCGCTGGTTTCCTGACCCTGATTCAGAGTTTGGCCATGATGCCGCCGTCGACGACGAGGTCGATGCCGGTGATGAAGGAGGCCTTCTCCGAAAGCAGGAAGAGGCACGCGTTCGCGATGTCCTCGGGCATTCCGAGGCGCCCTAACGGTGTGCGCGCGATCATGGCGTCGGCGCGGCTGGGATCGGCCTCGTAAGTGGGCGCCGTCATCGGCGTCAGTACCGCGCCGGGGCAGATGGTGTTGGAGCGGATGCCGTCGGGCCCGAGCTGCATGGAGAGCGAGCGCGAAAGCGCGGAAAGCCCCGCCTTCGATGCCTGGTAGGCGTCGATCGGCCCGTTCTCCAGGATGTTCTCCATGTTGCGCAGGCCGACGACGCTTGCGATGTGGACCATCGACCCGCCAGCGCCGGTGCGCCGGAGGAACGGCACGGCGTGGCGCGCCATCAGTGCGGACGCGGTGAGGTTGATCTCCATCACCCGGTGCCAGATCGCCATCTCCATCTCGGCGATGGAGCCGTCCCGGTCGTACCAGCCGACGCCCGCGGCATTGACCAGGTAGTCGAGGCGCCCGGACGCATCGAAGGCCTCGGCGACGGTGCGCGCGACCAGCGCTTCGTCGGTGGCATCGCCCTGGACGTAGCGGCCGGCGCCACCCTCGCCCGCCGCGAACTCGGACGGCTCTGGCTTGGGGTCGATGGCGGTGACCGCGCAGCCCTCGGCGCGGAGCGCGCGGGCGATGGCGAGGCCCATGCCGCCGCCTGCGCCGGTCATCACGCAGGCCTTGCCGGCGAACCCGTCGCTCATGGCGCTGTTCCCTCTCTCAGCGGGCGAAGGCGGCGCGCAACGCCGCCGCGGAGTCCGCGAGCCCCGCCTCCGCGCTCTCGATCAGGCCGGTGATCGAGACGAAGCCGTGGATCATGCTCTCGTGGCAGCGGTATTCGGTGGGCACGCCGGAGTCCCGGAGCCGCTTCGCATAGGCCTCGCCTTCGTCGCGGAGCGGATCGAAGCCGGCGGTGAGCACGAAGGCGGTCGGCAGGTTCGAGAGGTCGGGCGCCAGCAGCGGCGAGGCGAGCGGGTCGGCCGCGTCGCCCTCCGGCCCCAGGTAGCTGGCGACATAGAAGGGCATCGAGTTGAGCAGGTAGCCCGAGGAATAGAGCCGCTTGGACTCGGTCTCGCCGCCGAGGTCGGTGGCCGGGTAGATCAGAAGCTGGAAGCAGATCGCGGGCCCGCCGCGCTCGCGCGCCTTGAGCGTCACCCCGCAGGCGATGTTGCCGCCGGCGCTGTCGCCGCCGATGGCCATGCGCTCCGGATCGGCGCCGAGCTGCGCGGCGTTTTCCGCCACCCACTGGGTCGCGGCGGCACAGTCGTCCAACGCGGCGGGGAAGCGGTGCTCGGGCGCGAGCCGGTAGTCGACGGACGCCACCAAGCAGCCCGCGTGGTGGCAGAGGTAGCGGCAGACGTCGTCGTGGGTGTCGAGGTCGCCGCGAATCCAGCCGCCCCCGTGGTAGTAGACGAGGATCGGCAGCGGCCCTGCGCCCGCCCTCTCCGGCTCGTAGAGCCTGATCGCGAGAGGGCCGGCTGGCCCCGGCGCCTCGTGCATGCTCACCGACTTCACCGGTAGCGGCTTGCCGGCGACGGCGGCCATCTCCTCCTTCCAGGTCGCGCGCGCGTCCTCCGGCGTCATCTCCTCGACCGGAGTCTCGGCGCTCGGGTCGAGCCCGGCGAGAATCTCCGCCAAAGCGGGATCGAGCTGCATCGATGCTGGTGTCAGGCGCCGGCGGCGGCGCGCAAGGCCTCGCCGCCCTCGAAGTAGGGCGCCACCTCGTCGGCGAAGCGGCCGAGCCAGGCTTGGCGGTGGCGGCGCGGCACGCCCGGCGTCGCCGTGTGGATGAGGAAGCTGTTGAAGCCCGCGTCCACGTAATCCGCGACGCGCTGGCGCACCGTCTCGGGCGAGCCCACGAACTGCCCGTCGGCCCAGGGCGGGATGTTGGCGGGATCGGTGCGTGCCTTCATCTTGGCGAAGATCTTGGCCCAGGCGGTATAGGTCGAAAGCGTCTCGAAGTGGCCGTCATCGGCCTCGTAGTGGTCGATCTGCGCCTGCTGGAAGCGCGGGATGTAGCGCTTGGCGAGGTCGTAGGCCTCGGCGTCGGTGTCGGCGATGATGCAGTTGATCATCATCGGGTAGCGGCAGGCGTCCACGTCCATGCCGCGCGCCTGCGCCGCCTCCTTCCAGCCGCCGAGCGCCTCGCGCTGCAGCGGCAGGTTGCTGAAGGCCGTCATGATGGGCGGCAGCCCGAGCGCGGCCATCACCGCGCCGGAGTCGGGGCTGCCGCCGACGGCGCCGTAGAAGTTGATCTTGCTCGTGTCCGAGCGCGGGCGCAGCTCGACGCGCGTGGGCACGGTCAGATACTTGCCTTCGTAGCGAAAGCGCCCGCCGGCGAGCGCGGTGCTCACGATCTCCCAGACCTCGCGGAAGCGCTGCCGGCTCTCCTCCATCGGCACGCCGAAAGCATCGTACTCGTACTTCGCCGTGCCCCGCCCGAGCCCCATGTGGAGCGGCTGGTCGGTAAGCAGGTTGAGCTGCGCGATTTCCTCCGCCAAGCGCAGCGGCTCGTACCAGGGCGTCACCAGCACGCAGGTGCCAAGCGCGAAATCCGGGAAGCGCGCGGCGATGTGGGAGAGGAAAGCGAGTGGGTTGGGGGTCGGGAAGTAGTCCGAGAAATGATGCTCGATCATCCAGGCCGCGCGAAAGCCGGCCCGGTGGGCGAAGTCGCAGTCCGCCAGAATCTCCTTGTAGAGCGCGGCGTCGGAGAGCCCGTCCTCGCCCACCGGCGCCGCGACGAAGGCAAAGTCGATGCCGCCTCTTGGCCCGCTCATGGTTCTCCCGCACCGCCCGCTGCGAACGGGCGGAGACTCGGGCCATCGGCGGCGACTGTCAATGGGGGCGCCCGGCTCCCATCGACGCACGAGCGCCCGAGGACCTGCGCTGATGAAGATCGAACAACGTCAAGAGGAAGATCGGTGCTCACAATTGGACGGACCATGCGTCTCGCGCTATGAGGACGGAACGCGCCTAACGCTGACCGGACAAGGGGGGCCGCTGCGGTGGAAGTGACATTCGAGCGTCGCGACGGTGTGCTGTTCATCGCCGCGAGCGGGCGGCTTGAAGCGGATAGCTCCGTGGGCTTTCTGGAGGATGTCAGAGCCGAGATCGGGGACGACGACCGAGCGGTCATCATGGACTTCGCAAAGCTCGAGTACCTCGGCAGCGCGGGTCTTCGCGTCGTCTTCATGACCGCGTCCGAGCTCGAGAAGCGCGATGCAGCGTTCGCGGTATGCTCGCCGCCGAAACCGATCGCGAAGGTGATCAAGCTCAGCGGCATGGAGCAGTTGATCCCGGTCCACCCTTCCAGGGAGGACGCCCTCGCCGCGCTCTGATCCGCGCGGTCCTGGTAGCGGCCCGCGCCCTTAAAGCCCGAGCGGCCTCTCCGGGAGAATTTGCCCGCCGTCCAGCACGATGTCGTGGCCGGTGACGAAGCGGGCCTGATCGGACGCGAGGTAAAGCAGCGCGTAGGCCACGTCTTCCGGGTCGCCCAGGTGTCCGGCCGGGATCACGCGGCTGAATTCCTTCACCGCCTCGTCGCCGCGGGCCTGGGCGATGCCTTCGGTCAGGATCGAGCCGGGCGAGACCGTGTTGGCAGTGATGCCGTAGGGCGCGAGCTCCAGCGCGGCACCACGCACGAAGGCGTTCACGCCGCCCTTCGACGCCATGTAGCAGGTCACGTCGGGGAGGCCCACGCGCGGGCCGGTGATCGACGAGACGACGAGCAGCCGCCCCGCGCGCTGGCTCTTCATCTGCGGCAGGCACGCCTGGACCGCGAAGAACACGCCCTTGAGGTTGGTGTCCATCACGTCGTCCCACATCGCTTCTGTCATGTCGGCGATCAACGCGTTGGGATAGATGCCGGCATTGAGGCAGAGGATGTCGTTGCGGCCGTAGCGCTCGATGCAGACCTGGGCCATGCGCTCCATGTCGGCTTTCCGGCGCACGTCGGCTTGCAGGAACGAGGCGTCGAAGCCCTCGGCCACGATCCCATCGGTGGCGGCTTGGCCGGCCTCCGGGCTGCGGTTCACCACCAGGACTCGCGCGCCTTCGCGTGCGAAAACCTCGGCCACAGCCCTGCCGATGCCGCGGCCAGCGCCGGTAACGATCGCCGTCTTGCCGGCAAGGCCGATCGGCATGGACGCCTCCTCAGCGCGGCCGCAGTTGCGGCGTGAACCCTAGAGTCCGATCCGACCGTACCGGCTCACGAATACTCGAACCACTCCCACCTCCCCCTGTCCCCCTCCCCCCGAAGGGCGGAGGGGGAACGTGGCGGCGCCACCCATTCCCCCTCTCCTCCCTGGGGAGGAGAGGGCCGGGGTGAGGAGGGGATTCCCCGAGCTGCACCGAGTGCAAGAATGACACCGTGCGGCAACCCAGTACGATCCCTTTCGGTCGGATCGTTCTCTAAGCCCGGGCGCTGCCGCCGTTCATCGAGGCCCGGAGCGTGGCGGTCGCGGCCTCGTCCACGGCCAGCGTGTCGTCATCCACGCTGCCGGTGACGGCGACGCCATAGGTCTCGCGTGCCGTCTCCACAGTGATATAGCGCTCGGCCACGTCGTTGAGCACGCGATGGGTCTCGCGCTCCAGCGGGCTGCCGTAGCCGCCGCCGCCCTGGTCCCGCGCGCGCAGGCGCTCGCCGCCCTCCAAATCGCACACCATGACGGCGGGATAAGGGTGCTCGCTGCCGTCCCGCTCGATCTTGGCGTTGCCGCCGAGCTGGGAGCCGGTGCCGCCGCGCACACCCTTGGGCGCGCTCTCGAGCCCGTTGCAGACATGGAGGATGCGCATGGGATCGTTGCGCGGCCCCATAATCACCTCGGTCGCGGGCCCGCCGCGCCGCCGCCCGTGGCCCATGGAATCGGTGACCACGTGCATCTTGTCGATCAGCACGGGGAAGCGCTGCTCGTTGATCTCGATGCTGTCGCGATAGAGCAGGCCCGCCGCCACCGGCACGAAGAGGTAGTGCATGCCGTCGTTCTCGGCCGAGGCGCCGCCGCCGCCGCCCATCATGAACATCTGGTTGATGTAGCGCTCGCCGTCGCGCCGCCAGTCGGTGCCGGAGGCGACGCCGGCGGCTGCCGAGTTGCAGTAGTTGCCGTGCGCGAAGCCCTGGCCGTCGCCAAGCTCGGCAAATGCCGATTGCGTCACGTTCACGATCACGTCGGTGAGGTTGGTGGTCGCGACCGAGCAGCTGTGCGGGAAGCGCGGGATGCCCACCGCGCAGTTCTCGCGCAGCAGCACCTCGATGCGGCGCATGGTGCCGGAGTTGGGCGGCAGGTCCTCGCCGAGGCAGGTAAGCACACCCTGCACCGCCGCCATGGTCGACGTGGTCTCGGTGAGGTTGAGGCCCGCGTCGATGCAGTCGATGTTGTCGCGCAGGTCCACCGTCACCTTCGCCGTGTCCGGGTCGATGTCGATGGTGACGTTGATCGGGATGCCGTCCGGCACCCACGGCTCCACCGGATCGTGCGCCTGCGCGCCCTTGAGTTTGCCCTTGGGCAGTGCGCGGATCGCCTCGATGCAGCGGCGCTCGGAATAGTCGAACCACTCCTCGGTGAAGTGACGCACCGTGTGGGCGCCGTACTTGGCGATGAAGGCCTTGAGCGAGCGCTCGCCGATGCGGGCCGCGCCGACGGCCGCGAGATAGTCGCCGTACCACTGCTCGGGCACGCGGATGCGGCGCTCGCACATGCGGATGATGTCGTCGATATCGCGGAAATCCCGCTGCACTTGCACGCAGGGGAAGATCAGCGCGCCTTCCTGATAGACGTCCGCCGCCTGCGCCATGTAGGTGGTCGGCAGGCTGTTGCCGACATCGGCCTGATGGGCCTTCACCGCGACGGTGAAGAAGTGCTCCCCCTCGTGAAATACCGGCACCAGGATGGTGTGGTCCGCCGGATGGGTGTTGCCGAGATAGGGGTCGTTGTGGAGGAAGGCATCGCCCTCGGCATAGTCGGGATGCAGGTCCTGCATCGACTTGGTCTGGATGTTGGTGCCCCAGACGTGGATGGGGAAGCCCTCGGCCACGGCGAGCACTTGGTTGTCCGACGTAATGACCGCGCACGAGAAGTCGCGCGCCATGCCGATGACCGACGACCGCGCCGCCAGCAGCATGGTGTTGGTCATCTCGCGGCAGACCGCGTCCATACGGTTCGCCATCACCGGCAGCAGGACCGGGTTGATGCGGTTCTCCCGCCCGGCTTCCGCGAGCGCTTGTGCCATCGCTTCCTCCCTCAGGCGCCGACGGCGCCGGTCTCCAACAGATAGTTCCGTCCGGCGGTCACGATCGCGGACGACCCCGGATAGACGACGATCGTGGTCGTGGGCTCCTCGATGATCGCAGGCCCCGCGAGCACCATGCCGGGCAGCAGATCATCGCCGAGATGGAAGGGCGTGTCCAAGGCCCCGGCCTCGCCGAAATAGGCCCGCGTGGTGTGGCGGGGCTTGGGCAGGGCGGCGTCGGTCATCGCTTCGGCCGGGAACGACGGCTTGTCGAGGAAAGCCGTGATCCGCCCCTTCCAGTTGATGCACTCGATGGCGCCGCCCTCTTCCTTCACCGCATAGCGGCGGAAATGGACGTCGTGGAAGGCTTCCACCAGCCGCTCCACGTCCGCTTGGCCCTCGAAGCGGTCCATGGGCATGGGGATCTCCATCTCCCACTGCTGGTTGATGTAGCGGGCCTCGACGAAATACTCGCGCTCGAAGCGCTCGATGCTGCGGCCGCGCAGCTTCTCCTCGAACTCGTCCATGCGAGCCGCGATGCCGGAGAGGGTCGCGCTCACGCCCTCGAAGTCGAAGGTGTTGGAGTGCGCGTAGCGGCTCGCGCTGAACTCGGTGACGATGTTGGAGAACTGCCCGCCGCAGGCGCTGAGCGCGCCCGCCGTGCGCGGCAGCAGCACCCGACGGCAGCCGAGTGCCTGGGCGATGGGGATGATGTTGAGCCCGGCCGCGCCGCCGCCGGCCACGATGATGCTCTCGCCGGGGTTCACGCCATCCTGGACCGTGATCTCCTGGATCGCCTTGATCATCTGCTCGCCGGCGAGGGTGAGCACCGCCGAGGCGGCCTCGTCGGCCGAGAGTTTCAGGGGCGCTGCGACCCTCTCGATCGCCGTGGCTGCCGCCTCAACATCGAGGCTCATGCGCCCGCCGAGGAAGTAGTCGGGGTCGATGTAGCCGAGGACCACGGCGGCGTCGGTAACGGTGGGCTCCTCGCCGCCCTGGCCATAGCAGGCGGGGCCGGGACGTGCGCCCGCGCTCTGCGGGCCGACGCGGAGCAGCCCGCCGGCGTCGATCCAGGCGATGGAGCCACCGCCGGCACCGACGCTCCGCACGTCCACCGAGGAGAGGCCGAGGTTGTGGCCGATCCACTCGCCGAGCAGCCAGGTGTCGCGGGTGTACTTGACCTGGCCGCTGCGGACCAGGCTCACGTCGAAGGTGGTGCCGCCGGTATCGACGATGATGACGTCGTCGCCCTGCTCCTCGGCGCCGGCGTAGGCGATGCCCGCGAGCGGGCCCATCGCAGGCCCCGACTTAACGGTGTAGATCGGCTTCGCCACCACGTCGTCCACGTGCATGACGCCGCCCGAAGACGTCGAGATAAGCACCTCGCCCTCGCAGCCGGCCGCGCGCAGGTCGCTCTCGAACGAGGCGAGATGGCTCTGCATCAAGGGCTTGAGCGAGGCGTCGATGGCGGTGGACGACGTGCGCGGGAACTCGCGGATGATCGGGTTGAGCTGGTGCGAGAGGGTGTAGGGCATGCCCGGCATGATCTCGGCGATCAGCTCGCCGATGCGGAGCTCGTGGTCGGGGTTCACGATCGACCAGAGCAGGGCGACGGCGACCGCCTCGATCCGCTTGCGTGGCAGGCCCTCGATGATCGCGCGGGCGGCAGCCTCGTCCAGTTCCCGCTCCACGCCGCCCTCGGCATTGATGCGCTCCGGAATCTCGAAGGTGAGCCGGCGCGGGATATAGGGCGGCGGGAACTCCATCGCGAGGTTAAGCGGCTCGCGCTTGCCGCCGTGGCGATAAAGCAGCGTGTCCGGAAAGCCCTCGGTGGTGAGCAGCGCCGTCTTCGCGACCTTGCTCTCGATGATCGAGTTGGTGGACCGCGTGGTGCCGTAGATCAGCATCTCGGTCTCGGCCAGCAGGCGCTCGTAGGGGACGCCCGCGATGTCGCCGGCGTTGGCGAGCGCGCCGCTGAAGCCCTCGAAGGTGCGCTCGGCCGTGGTCAGCGCCTTGCCGACGGTAAGCTGGCCCGCCTCGTCGGCGACCACGACATCGGTGAACGTGCCGCCGGTATCGACGGCAATGCGATAGCCCATGGGTGTCTCCCCTAGCCCGGAAGCAAGCCTGCGCTACCAGGCCTTGTGCAAGAGGTCGATGACCTCGTCCTCGGACGTCACCTGGCGCGGGTTGCCGGCGACGATGATGTCCTCCAGCGCGTCCGCCGCGATGCCGGGGAAGTCCTCGTGCGTGACGCCCACGTCCCGAAGCCGCCAGGGCAGGCCCATGTCGTCCTTCACCAGCCTCGCCACCTCGTCGGCCGCGGCGGTGGCGGCCTCCTCCTTGCTCATGCCCGTGATGTCCACGCCCATGGCCTCGGCCGCCCACGCCTGGCGGGTCGTGGTCACGTCCCGGTTGAAGGCCATGACGTGGGGCATCATAACCGCCGAGGTCTCGCCGTGGGGCACGTTGCAGCGGGCGCCCAGCTGGTGGCCGATGCCGTGGCTCAAGCCCAGAGTCACGTTGGCGAGGCCGCAGACTGACATCCAGGCCGCCACCATGCACTGCGCGCGCGCCGCCGCATCGCCGGGGTCGGCCCTGGTCTCGCGCAGGTGGCGCACCAGCATGTTGAGCGCGCGGTAGGCCAGCGCGTCGATGAAAGGCTGCGCCGTGGTGGAGCACATCGCCTCGATACAGTGATCGACCGCGCGCATGCCGGTGCCGAGCCAGAGCCGCTCCGGCGTCTCCATGGTGAGGTCCGGGTCGAGGATGACCGCCTTCGCCGTGATCCGCCGGTCGACGTAGAGATCCTTGACCTTGCGCTCCTCGTCGGTGACGCCCACGAAGTACGTGAACTCGCCAGCGGACAGCGTGGTCGGGATGGCGAACATCGGGATCGGGTCGTTCGTGAGCGACGGGATCTCGACCTTGTCCGGATAGGTGAACTTGATCATGTAGGCATCGAGGCCCGAGGGCTCGGTGATCCCCTCGGCGAGGCAGATCAGGGCCGCCTTGGCGGTGTCGTTGGGCGTGCCGCCGCCGAAGCTGATGAGGGCGTCGGCCTCCCGCTCGCGGGCATAGTCGGCGGCGGCGATCACGGTGCGGCGCGGCACGTGCTGCGAGGTCTCGTGGAAGACGCCGGCGCACTTGTTGCCGGCGGCTGTGGCCACCTTCTCCACCAGATTCGTCTTCTGGGCCAAGGTGTTGCCGGTGATGATGACGGCCCGGTTGACGCCCTGCTTCTCAAGCTCGGCCGAGAGGTTCTCGAGGCTGCCGGAGCCGAAATGGACCTCGTCCATCGGCAGCATGGTGAAGTGCCCCTTGAGCTCCTGCCTGGGCAGCGAAAGCATGGGTCTCTCCGATTGCGGCGGCCGGCGCGGGCCGAGTGCTGCCGAGCAAACACTTGTTTGAAATCCGAGTCAATTCCGCGTAGAGCGTGGCGGCGCGCGGTGCGGGAAAATGGCTACGAGAAAGGTGATCGGGAGGAGCCGCATGAGGCTGATCGACTACTTCGAGCGCGGGCATCGGTACTATCCGGACCGCGCCTGCCTCATCGACGGCACCGGCGAGCTCAGCTTTCGCGCGGTGGCCCGGCGCAGCCACCGCACCGCCAACGCGCTGATCGCGGGCGGGCTGGAGCGGGGCGACCGGGTCGCGATCCTCAGCCCCAACGCGAGCCGCGCCTTCGAGGCCTGGATCGGCGCCGCGCGGGCTGGCGGCGTCTGGGTCGGCCTCGCGGCGCTCGCGTCGGCCGACGAGAACGCCTACGTCATCGACCAGCGGAAGGCCGCCTGGCTCTTCTACCATTCGAGCTTCGAGCCCGCGATCGGGCAGATCCGCGCCCAGTGCCCCAAGCTCCGCCACCTGGTCTGCCTCGACCGCGAGGGTGCGGGCGCGCCGTCGTTCGAGCAGTTCATCGCGGGCCACGGCGACGTGGCGCCGGAGCTGCCGGACGAGCGCGACGCCGTCATCAGCCACTTCACCTCGGGCGGCACCACCGGCCGGCCCAAGGGCGCGATGTGGTCCAACCTGATCTGGGAGGCCTGGTGCGCCAACGTCTACGCCCACCTGCCGATCAGGAAGCCGCCCGTGCACCTGGTGGCGACCTCGATGGCCCACGGCGCCGGCGTCTTCGCCTGGCCGGCCATGGCCTTCGGCGGGACCACGGTGTCCATCCCGAAGCCCGACCCGCTCACGGTGCTGGAAGCGATCGACCGTTACGGCGTGACCCACACCTTCATGCCGCCGACGATGATCTACATGATGCTGGCGCACCCCCGCGTCAGGGATTTCGACTACTCGACACTCGACTACTTCGTCTACGGCGGCGCGCCGATGTCGGCGGACAAGGTGGCGGAGGCCATCGACCTCTTCGGCCCCTGCATGACCCAGATCTACGGCCAGGCCGAGTGCCCCTGCACCATCGGCATCCTGACGCCCGCCGACCACCTAGAGGCGCTCGCCGACCCCGCCAAGCGCCATCGGCTGCTGAGCTGCGGCCGCCCGCCGGTCTTCGTTGAGGTTGAGATGATGGACGACGACGGCAACCTGATGCCGACGGGCGAGTGGGGCGAGATCGTGGTGCGCGGCACCTTCGTCTCTCTCGGCTATTTCGGCGACCCGGAAGCGACGGCGGAAATCCGCGCCCACGGTTGGCACCACACCGGCGACATTGGCTACAAGGACGAGGACGGCTTCGTCTACATCGTGGACCGCAAGAAGGACATGATCATCTCGGGCGGGCTCAACGTCTTCCCGATCGAGATCGAGCGCGTGATCTGGAGCCACCCGGCGGTGCAGGACTGCGCCGTGATCGGCGTGCCCGACGAGAAGTGGGGCGAGGCGGTGAAG
>JAJDVB010000014.1 GCA_022826345.1 Alphaproteobacteria bacterium | reverse complement strand
CCTCGCCGAAGGTCATGGTGCCGTGGCGCTCCAGCGCGGTGATCCAGGCATCCGGCGCGCTGGGCACGACGGTGCGCAGCGGGCCCACCGGGATGTGCCCGCCGTGCTCGCGCTGGAAGAGATCGGGCGTCATCGCGGCAGGCCAGGTGCCGAGCCCGCTGATGGTCTCGACCTGCCCCGTCTTCGCGCTGTAGAGGATGATGGGTGCCACGCCCGCGACGTTGACGAGATCGCTGTGCACGACGCCGAGCGCGATGCCGGCAGCGCAGCCCGCGTCGATGGCGTTTCCGCCCGCTTCCAGGATCGCGAAGCCCGCCTGCGCGGCCAGGTAGTGCCCGGCAACGATCCCGTGCTTGTGGCCGCGGATCACCGGCCGGAGCGCATCGATCGCTTCCGGGTCGAAGGTCGCGTACTCGCTCTGGCGCTTGCTCATGGCTAGCCCGCAATTCTCACCATGGTCATGGTCTGCGCGGCGCTCCCCGGCCCACAGGGCAGGAAAGCTGCGTAGCGCGATGTGGGGCATCGGGCAAGCAGCTTGACGCACCCTGTGGGCCGGAGAGCGTCGCCCTTCGGGTCGCGCCCAGGCGCCCGCCCGCGTCGTCGCGGGCCTCAACCGTATTCCCCGATACGCTTTTCGGCCCGCTCCTGGCGGATCGAACGCCTGGACGCGACGCAGGCCGTGACCCTGGTGAGAAATTCGGGCTCGTCACGTGTGGGTCGCCGCCTATCCCGCGGCTGCGGAGACGCCGGCCTTCCAGCGGTTGGTGAGGCCCGCGTAGAGCGCGCGCCAGGCGCCGAGGAAGCGCTCGAGCTCGTCCTCGGTGGTCGCCCAGCCCATGCTGACCCGAATGGCGCAGCCGCCCACCGCATCCGCCGCGCCGAGCGCGCGCAGCACGTGGCTCGGCTCGACCTTGCCCGAGGAACAGGCGGAGCCCGCGCTCACCGCGACGCCGGCGAGGTCGAGGCCCATGACCTGCGTCTCGCTTTGCACGCCCGGCATGGTGAGACAGCTCGTGTTGGGGAGCCGCTCCGCCCCTTCGCTGAAGATGACGACATCCGGCTCGGTCTCGCGCAGCCGGGCCTCCATGCGGTCGCGGAGCGCCGCGATCTCGCCCGCCCTGGCGAGGTCGTCCCCGGCGAGCGACGCAGCGGTACCGAAGCCGACGATGCCGGCCGCGTTCTCGGTGCCGCCCCGCAAGCCCCGCTCCTGCCCGCCGCCGGTGACCAGCGGCGCGATGTCGAGGCCGGCGCGCACCACCAGCGCGCCGATCCCCTTGGGGCCGGCGAACTTGTGGGCGGCGACGCTCATCATGTCGACGCCGAGCCCGGCGAAGGAGACCGGGATCCGGCCCGGCGCTTGCACCGCGTCGCAATGCACGAGCGCGCCCGCCGCCTTCGCCCGCGCCGCGATTTCGGCCACGGGCTGAATCACGCCGGTCTCGTTGTTGGCGAGCATGATGGAGACCAGCGCCTGCCGCCCGTGCGCCGCGAGCGCAGCGTCGAGCGCCGCCATGTCGAGCACGCCGTCGCCGTCCACCGGCAGGACGACGTGCTCCGCCGCCACGGCCCCGGCTGCGACGGCCTCGGCTGCGACGGCCTCGGCCGTGCGCAGGATGGCGGGGTGCTCGATGGCGCTCACGATGAGCGCGCGCCGGCCGGCGCCCCGCAGCGCCGTGTTGTTGGCCTCGGTGCCGCCGGCGGTGAACACCAGCTCCGCCGGCGCGCAGCCGACCAGCGCCGCGATCTGCTCGCGCGCGTCCTCGATGCGCTTCCGCACGTCGCGGCCGAAGCCGTGGACCGACGAGGGGTTGCCGGCCAGCATCATCGTCTCGGCCACCGCGTCGACCACGGCAGGCTTGATCGGCGCCGTGGCGTTGTAGTCGAGGTAGATCGGGCCCGCCTCGCTCATTCCGCAGCCTGCTCCAGGACCCCGCGCCCGCCGCCGGTGAGCCGCTCGCTCGCGCCGGGCACCCGGCGCGCGCACACGTCCTCCAGCGAGACCGAGTCGAGGAAGTGGTGGATGTGAATGCCGAGCTCCTCCCACAGGTCGTGGGTGACGCAGCGCGTCTCGTCCTTCATGCAGCCCCTGCCGGAGCCCGGCGGGCAGCGCGTCGCCCGCAGGTTCTCGTCCACCGCGACGACGATCTCGGCGATCGTGAGCTCGGCCGCAGGCCGCGCCAGCCGATAGCCGCCGCCGGGCCCGCGCGCGCTCCGCACGAGGCCGGCGCGGCGCAGACGGCCGAAGAGCTGCTCCAGATAGGACTGCGAAATCTCCTGCCGCGTCGCGATCTCGGCGAGCGTGACGGACCGCGCCTCGCCCGCGCCGCCCGAGCGCATCGCGAGCTCCGCCATCGCCATCACCGCATAACGGCCCTTGGTGCCGAGCTTCATGGGGCGCTCCTAGCCCGCGGCGCGGCGGCCCAACGGCGTCGCGGCCTCCTCGGCTTGGGCCTCGGCCCCGGCTTCGCTTTCGGGCAACGGTGCGGCCTCGGGCTGCGCGGCGGCTGCCTGCTCCAGCTCCTCCACGCGGTCTCGGAGGGCACGAACCTCGGCCAGCAGCTTGTCGACGGCACGCGTCGTGGGATCGGCGATGTCGGGCGATGGCGTGCCGTAGGCATCGAATTGCGACGCTTCCTGCTTCGCTGCGGTGGGCCCGGCAGCGCGTGCGGGAATGCCCACCATGGTGGCGCCGGGCGGCACGTCCTTGAGTACCACGGCGTTGGCACCGATCCGCGCATCGCGGCCGACCGTAATGGGGCCCAGCACCTGGGCGCCCGCGCCCATCACCACGCCGTCGCCCACGGTCGGGTGCCGCTTGCCCGGCGACCAGGTGACGCCGCCGAGGGTCACGTGGTGATAGAGCGTCACGTCGTCACCGATCACCGAGGTCTCGCCGATGACCACGCCCATGCCGTGGTCGATGAAGAGGCGGCGGCCGATCTGGGCGCCGGGGTGGATCTCGATGCCCGTGACCATGCGGCCCACATGGGACACGAAGCGGCCGAGCAGGCGGAAACCGCTCTGCCAGAGCCAGTGCGACACGTGATAGAACAGCAGCGCGTGGAAGCCCGGATAACAGAAGAACACCTCGATCCTGGAGCGGACCGCCGGGTCGCGGCCGAACACGCAGCCGATATCTTCCCAAATTCGCTTGAACATGGCGCAGCCGTCCGTATATCAATGGCCGGCGCGGGGGCGCCGCCGCCGGCCATTATACCCGTGTGACGGACGGGATATAGAGTTCCCGACTCTGGGGGTCAAGTATCTCCGCTACGCCATGCCGGGCGGGGAGGCGTGGCCGCCATGCGTCGCCGGCACTGGTCGCGCCAAGATCCTGTTCCATAGCGTTCGGAGCCCATGAGTCGCCCATGCCGGAAGTGATGATCAACGGGCCCGAGGGCCGCCTCCAGGCGCGCTACCAGCAGGCCGAGGACCCGCGCGCGCCCATCGCGCTGATGCTGCACCCGCACCCGCAGCACGGCGGCACCATGAACAACAAGATCGTCCACGCGCTCTACCACACCTTCCGCCGGCAGTCGTTCTCGGTGATCCGCTTCAACTTTCGCGGCGTCGGCCGCTCCCAGGGCCAGTACGACCACGGCCAGGGCGAGCTAAGCGACGCCGCCTCGGTGCTCGACTGGCTGCAGATTCAGAATCCGGGCGCGGACCGCTGCTGGATCGCCGGCTTCTCCTTCGGCGCCTGGATCGCCATGCAGCTGCTCATGCGCCGGCCCGAGATCGAAGGCTTCGTCGCCGTCTCGCCGCCGGCCAACAAGTTCGACTTCACCTTCCTCGCGCCGTGCCCGTCGTCGGGCCTGATCGTCCACGGCGGCGCCGACGACCTGGTGCCCGAGCCTGAAGTGGCGGAGCTCGCCGGCAAATTGCAGAGCCAGCGCCAGATCGAGATCGATTACGAAATCATCGAGAGCGCCGGCCATTTCTACGAGCGCGAGCTCGACACCCTGTCGGAGATCGTCGAGAGCTACGTCGCCCGCCGCCTCGACTGACGCGGGTGAAAGACCCCGCCGCTCACCGGGTGGGGGACGCCCGTGGTGCGCGGCAGGCTGAGCGCGAGCCCCCGCCGGCTGCGCACGGCGAGATAGCCGAAGGCCTGCGCCTCCAGCGCATCGCCCTGCCAGCCGACACGCTCCACCGCATCGCAAGGTGCGCCCAGACGCTCGGCGAGCGCCGCCATGAGCGCCGGGTTGTGCCGCCCGCCGCCGCTCACCAGCCAACGCACAGGCGCCGCCGGCATGTGCGCGAGCGCACGGCGCACGGCCTCCGCCGTGAAGGCCACCAGGGTCGCCGCGCCATCGCCTGCCGTCAGGCCGCTCACGGGCGCCGGGTCGAACGCGTTGCGATCCAGCGACTTGGGCGTTTCTGCATCGAAATATGAGTGCGCCAGCAGAGTATCGAGCGCGGCGCGGTCGGCCGTGCCCGAGCGTGCGAGCGTGCCGTCATGGTCTAGGGCGGCTCCGGTCCTGCCCAGCACCCAGTCGTCGATCAGCGCGCAGCCGGGGCCGGTGTCGAAGGCCATCAGGTCCTCGTCGGCGGGCCCGCCGATCCAGGTGACGTTGGCGACACCGCCGAGGTTGAGCACGGCGAGCGGCGCGGCGAGCCCGCTCCGCCGGGCGAGCGCCGCATGGAACAGAGGCACGAGCGGCGCCCCCTGCCCTCCTGCAGCCACGTCGTTGCTGCGAAAATCGTTGACCACGTCGATCCCGAGCCGACGGGCGAGCGCCGCGCCGTCCCCGATCTGGTCGGTCAGCCCCAACTCGGGCTCGTGGCGCACCGTATGGCCGTGGAAACTCGCCAGGACAACCTCCTCCCGGCGCACGCCGTCTTCGGCCAGCAACGCCTCGGCGACATCCGCATGAAAGTCGGTCAGCGCGCGCTCCGCATCCTCGCGCTTGCCCCGCCCCTCGATCACCGCGCGGAGCCGCTCGCGCAGATCGTCCGAATAAGGGGTAGTGCGCCACGGCCCGAAGCCAGAGACGGTAACGCCGTCTGTCTCGATCAGTGCGGCATCGACTCCGTCGAGCGACGTGCCGCTCATCAGGCCCAAGGCCCAGACGGGCCCCTCCGGCAGCACCCTGCTCATCGGCGCCACGCAGGCGGACGGGCGGCGCGTTGTCCGCACGCAGGCCGTGTGATACATGACCGCGCGCCCCGGCGCCCCGCGCGGGCCGCCGGGCGGAACGGCAGCCAGCGGGTCGAGCGACGGTGTTCTCCTCCGATTTCATGCGCGTGCTGTCGGAGCGCGGCTACATCCACCAGTGCACCGACGACGCGGCGCTCGACGCGCTCGCCGCTGAGCAGCGCGTCACCGCCTACATCGGCTTCGACTGCACCGCCGACAGCCTGCACGTGGGCAGTCTGGTGCAGATCATGATGCTGCGCTGGCTGCAGAAGACGGGCCATCGGCCCATCGTGCTGCTCGGCGGCGGCACCACCAAGATCGGCGACCCGAGCGGGCGCGACGAATCGCGCTCGCTGCTCAGCGAAGACGCCATCGTCGCCAACAAGAGGGGCATCCGGCGCTCGTTCGACCGCTTCCTCTCCTTCGGCGACGGGCCCATCGACGCGCTGCTGGTCGACAACGCCGACTGGCTCGACGCGCTCGGCTACAT
This sequence comes from Alphaproteobacteria bacterium, assembly GCA_022826345.1. The sequence goes on along the minus strand of JAJDVB010000014.1, from coordinate 10,258 downwards.
CCCGCTCCTGCGCGACATCGGCGCCCACTTCTCGATCAACCGGATGCTCACCTTCGACAGCGTGCGGCTCCGTCTCGACCGCGAGCAGCCGCTGAGCTTCCTGGAGTTCAACTACATGATCCTCCAGGCCTACGACTTCCTGGAGCTTTCGCGCCGCGCCGACTGCCGCCTCCAGATGGGCGGCTCGGACCAGTGGGGCAACATCGTGAACGGCGTGGAGCTCGCGCGCCGTATCGACGGGAGCCAGCTCTACGGGCTCACCACGCCGCTCATCACGCTCGCCTCCGGCGCAAAGATGGGCAAGACCGCGCAAGGCGCCGTCTGGCTCAACGCCGACCGTCTCTCCGCCTACGACTACTGGCAATACTGGCGCAACACCGACGATGCCGATGTCGGCCGCTTCATGCGGCTCTTCACCGAGCTTCCCCTTGACGAGATCGCGCATCACGAGGCGCTCGAAGGCGCCGAGCTGAATGAATCGAAGAAGCTGCTGGCGAACCAGGCGACGGCCCTCTGCCACGGCCCCGAAGCCGCCGCCAACGCCGCCGAGACGGCGCGGCAGACCTTCGAGGAAGGCGCGGCCGGTGCGGACCTGCCGGTCATCGACGCCGCGCGGAGCGAGCTTGATGCCGGAATCCCGGCCATCGTGCTGTTCCAGAAAGCGCGGCTCTGCGAATCGGGCGGCGCGGCGCGGCGGCTCATCCGGGGCGGCGGCGCCCGCATCAACGGCACGGTGATCGAGTCGGAAACGCGCGCCGTCGGCCCCGGCGACATCGGCGCCGACGGCCAGATCAAGCTCTCGGCCGGCAAGAAGCGCCACGCCCTGATCCGCCCGGCTTAGTGTTCTGTTTCTGAACTTAATTCGCACGCGGTCGAACTGGTGTTCGATTCTTTCGCCTGAGCCTCTCTCATACGTCGTCATGCCCATCGGACTTGATCCGGGCATCCATGTTTTTTAGCGGGTCCGTCGGAGTGTTGTGTGAACACGTGGATGGCCGCAACAAGTGCGGCCATGACGTGTGGGGGGGGTGCGGCGCAGATTGATAGAAACTTCTCGAACGGTTCACTAGCTGACCAGCCGTCGGCGCGTCTCTCTCAGCCGTTGGCCGACCCCTCGTCGGGCTGCCAGGGCTCGTAGTCCCCGGTCGCGCGGTCGCGCTGGCCGCGGCCCAGGATGTGGCCCGGCGGCCGGTAGGCGGCGGCCGTGCCGGTGAGATTGGGCTGGTGCGGCTTCTCCCACGGCTGCGACCGGAGCGGCACCTCCGTCGGCGGCTCGTCGGTGCTGTGGTGGAGCCAGCGGTGCCACTCCGGCGGCACGCGGGAGGCCTCCACCTCGCCCTCGTAGACGACCCAGCGCCGCTCACGCTGGCCCGGCCCCGACCGCCCCCAGCGCTCGCGATAGTAGCGGTTGCCGGCGTCGTCTTCGCCCACCAGCGCCCCACAGAGCAGGGTGTAGAGCCGTGTGCCGATTGTCGCCATGGTTCCCGCCGGTGCTCCCGCACCCGTTGCAGCCCGACGTCGCCGCTTATGCCACGGCCGCCCGCCGCCCGTCCAGAGACCCAGAGCGAGCACCCGGCAGAGGGCGAGGTCGGGGACATGATACGGGCCGGGCCGCGTAGCGGACCGGAGCGCACGCTCGAGCGGAGCGAGCGCCCGGCGCCTGAGGGACAAATATCAAACAGTCCACCTTTACAATTCTTTACCTGGCGGAAAACGGCGCGAAACCGTGCGTTCCCATCTTGAGTCGTGTCCGACAACCCTTTGCAAAAGAGAGACGAAGACATGACCGACGACGACAAGACGGAGAACACCCCCGACCGCGCCCCCCGCCGCAAGGCGCGACCGCGCTGGATCCTCATGAGCATTGCCGGCGCCCTCGTCCTGGTCGTCGGCGGCATGACCTGGGGCGCGGTGGCCCATTCCGGCAAGTCCTGGGACGGCGACAAGATGGAACGGTTCGTGGAGTGGAAGATCGACGACATGCTCGACGAGGTCGACGCCACCGACGAGCAGCGCGAGCAAGTGCGTGCGATCACGACCGCCGCTCTGGCCGACATGGAGGAGTTCCGCGACTTCAAGCGCGAGGGCCGGCAGGCTCTGGTCGAGGCGCTCACCCAGGAGACCGTCGACCGCGAGGCGCTCGAAGCGCTGCGTCAGAACAAGCTCGACGCCGCCGACCGCGCCAGCCAGCGCCTGCTCACGGCGCTCGCTGATGCAGCCGAGGTGCTCACGCCTGCGCAGCGTGCCGAGCTGGCTGAGGAATTGTCATCGCGCAAATGGCACCGCCAGCACGACTAGGCCTCCCGCGTGCCGGTGCCCGCGCGGGCGGAGCCCCCTCACGTTTCTCCCTGCGTTGTGGGGGTTCCGCCCGCCCCTCTCCGAACTGGCGCCATTGAGCGTATATAGAGAGCACGTTGTCGGCTGGAGGAGCGCATGGCTTCCTTTCTTTCCCCCCTCGCCGCCTGGCTTGCCCTCGGCACTGCGATGGTCGCGCTCTCGGCGTGCGCGCTACTCACCCCATTGCCGAAGCAGAAGGACGTTACCGAGCGTCTGGCGGCGTTTCCTACGTCCGGCCTGCCGCTCGACGGGGCCGTGTCGATCCACTGGAACGAGCAACAGATCCCCTTCATCGAGGCGGAGAGCGACGGCGACGCGGCGTTCGCGCTCGGCCTCGTGCACGCCCACCTGCGGCTGGGTCAGATGGCGACGATGCGGATGATCGCGCGGGGGCGGGTATCCGAGATGATCGGCCCCCTCGGGGTCGACATCGACCACGGCCTGCGCACCCTCGACTTCGGCCGCGCGGCGCCCGAGATCGAGCACGGCATGGATGCGGCGACGCGGCTCTGGGTCCAGCGCTTCGTGGACGGCATCAACCATTACCAGGACACCGCGGATGAGCTGCCGCACGACTTCGACGTTCTCAACCTGGAGCCCGAGCCCTGGACGGTGGAGGACGTGTTTGCCATGGGCCGCCTCGCCGGCACGGACGTGAACTGGCTGGTCTGGATGGACCTGCTCCCGCTCCGCGCACGCGCCGGCTGGGACGAGCTCTGGGCGCGCCTGCTGGAAGATGGGACGGGCCCGGTCGCCAGTTCCGGCGGTGACGGGGACGCTGCCCGGGCGCAGCGATGGCTCGGCGGGCTCTCCAAGTCCGGCAGCAACAGCCTCGCCGTGGCCGGCCATCGCACCGACACGGGCGGCGCGCTCATGGCCAACGACCCTCACCTCGGCATTCTTGTCCCCAACGTCTGGCTGATCGCCGGAATCAAATCGCCCTCCTATCACGCGGTGGGGCTGATGGCGCCGGGGCTGCCGATCTTCGCCATCGGCCGCAATCCGCACATCGCCTGGGGCGGCACGAACATGCGCGCCGCCTCGAGCGATCTCTACGATGTCAGCGACGTGCCGGCCTCGGAGATCGACGAGCGGCGCGAGAGCATCGGCGTCCGCTGGTGGTTCGACAGTGACGTGAGCGTTCGCGAGACGAAGTGGGGGCCGATCGTGACCGACGTACCGCTCCTCGCCGACTTCGACCTGCCGCCGCTCGCGCTGCGATGGACCGGCCACGACGCCAGCGACGAGATCGGCGCCATGCTCGCGGTGAGCCGGGCGCGCACCTTCGACGAGTTCCGCGCGGCGTTTGACGGCTTCGCCGTGCCGGGCCAGAACATGCTCTACGCGGATGCAGACGGGAACATCGGCAGGGTGCTGGCAGTCCGGATTCCCAGCCGCAACGGCCCGCCTGCCGACATCGCCCTCAACACGGCCGGCCACGACGCCTCGTGGGGCGCGATGCACACCGCTGCGGACCTGCCCTTCAGCTACAATCCCGAGACGGGCTACCTGGTCTCCGCCAACGACCGGCCGCCGCCAACGGGCATCCCAGTGGGATTCTTTTTCTCGCGCGACGACCGGGTGAACCGCATGCACGCCCTCATCCAGGCCGAGTCCGCGGTGGGCGTCGAGACGCTCAAGGCGGTGCAGCAGGACGTCTACATGGCGTCATCCGTGACGCTGCGCGATCTCTTCATCGCCAAGCTCGACGCGCTGGGAATGGCCGCGGCAGCCGACGCCAAGGGCAAGGAGGCGATCGGCCGGCTGCGCGACTGGGACGGAGAATACCGGGCCGATTCGTGCGGGGCAGTCACGTTCGAGCAGTTCCGCCACGGCTTCACCACCCGCTTCTACACCCTGCTCTATGGAGAGGACGACGGGCAGGCATTCGCCTCGGTCGACCGTCGCACGGCGCTGATGGGCGAGGAGATCGCTGCCGCCGATGAGAAGACGCTGCGTGCGGCCCTTGGCGCGGGGCTGGAGACGGCTGTCGACGGCCTGGAGTCGTTCGCCGACTGGGGCGAAATGCACCGCCTCAGCCTCGCGCATCCCCTCTCCTACGTCCCGCTCATCGGCGGTCGTTACGAGTTCGTCGAAGCCGGCGTAGGCGGCAGCTCGGCCACGCTGATGAAGACCGCGCACGACTCCGGCGCCGAGCGCCACACCGTGGATTACGGTTCCAACGCGCGCCACATCTCCGACATGACTGACCCGGACGAGAACTATTTCGTGCTGCTCGGCGGGCAGGATGGCTGGTTCAACAGCACCACCATCCTGGATCAGTGGGAGCTGTGGCGCCGCGGCGACTACGTCCGCGTGCCGCTGACGCTCGACGCGGTGCGCGCGAGCTTCCCGCACGTGCTCTCGCTGAAGAACTGACTCGAGGTGGCGGAGACGGCCGCAACCGAACCATGTACGACGCGACCTGGATGCTGCGGCTCTATGCCCGGCGGCGCCTTCGCCAGCTTGAGGCGATGGAGCCGCAGCAGACGCAACGCCATGTGCTCGCGTCCCTCATCCAACGCGGACGTGGGACGAAATTGGGGCGAGACCACGGGTTCTCGACCGCCTGGTCCCTCGACGATTACCGCGCGCGCGTGCCGATGCGCGATTACGATGCGTTCTGGGAGGACTATTGGCAGGCGCCCTTCCCCCGCCTCACCGATTGCACCTGGCCCGGCCTTATCCCCTGGTTCGCCGTCTCGTCGGGCACCGCGACCGGCACCACCAAGTACATCCCCGTGAGCCGGGAGATGCACCGGTCGAACGTGCGCGCGGGCGCCGACTTGATGACCCACCATCTCGCCAATCGGCCGCAGAGTCGCGTGCTTGCCGGGCGCGTCTTCATGCTCGGCGGCTCGACCGGCCTGGTGCGCCAGGCGCCAGGCGTTTTCAGCGGCGACATCAGCGGGATCGAGGCGGCCGCCATGCCGGGCTGGGCACGGCTGCGCTACTTCCCGCCGCGCGACCTCGAAAACATCGACGACTGGCAGGTCAAGATCGACCGCTTCGCCGAGCGCTCCCTGGATACGGAGATTTCGGCGGTCGCCGGCACGCCGAGTTGGCTGCTGATCTACTTCGAGCGTCTGGCCGAAATCGCGCGTGCCCGGCGGGGCGGCGCGGTGCGCCGGATCGCCGACATCTATCCCGCGCTCGAACTGCTGTCACACGGCGGCGTCGCCTGGGCGCCCTATCGCGACCGCTTCGCCGCCCTACTCGAAGGCAGCCGTGCGGAGACGCGCGAAGTCTATCCGGCGAGCGAAGGCTTCTTCGCCATCGCCGATCGTGCCGACGGCGAGGGGCTCCGGCTGCGGCTCGACGCCGGTATCTACTACGAGTTCATCCCCGTCGATCAGCTCGACAGCAAGCATCCGGACTGCCGCTGGATCGGCGACGTTGAGCCGGGGGTCAACTACGCGCTGGCGGTGACCACCTGCACCGGCCTTTGGCGCTACCTCGTGGGCGATACCGTGACCGTGGTCGAGCGCGATCCCCCGCGCGTCCTCGTCACCGGGCGGACGAGCTACATGCTTTCCGCCTTCGGCGAGCACGTGATCGGCGCAGAAGTCGAACGCGCCGTAGCGGAGGCGGCGCGTGCGATCGGCGGGACGGTCACCGATTTCGCCGCCGGAAGCCTGTTTCCCGACGAGACCGGCACGCGGGGCGGGCACCTCTACATCGTCGAACTGGGTGCAGAAGGCGCGGAAACGGGCCTCGACGACGCACGACAGGCGCGCTTCGCGTCAGAGCTCGACGCAACGCTCTGCCGCCTCAACGACGATTACGCGACCCACCGTTCGGGCGGCTATGGCATGGACGCCGCCCGCGTGCGCTTTCTTCCCGCCGGCGGCTTTGCGGCCTGGATGAAGAGCCGCGGCAGGCTCGGCGGTCAGAACAAGGTGCCCCGCATCGTCAACGACCGGGAACTCTTCGCCGGACTACTCCAGTTCGCCGACACCTACGGGGAGCACGGAGACGGGACGGCACGGCGATGAAAGGCCATGGCGCCACCACCCGCCTGCTGATGATCGAGGACGACTGCGCGCTCGCCGAGATGGTCGCGACCTATCTCGGCCGCGCCGGCATGACCCTCGAGCATCGGGAGAGCGCCAAGGCAGGTCTCGCTACCGCTCTTCAAGGTGGCTACGACGCGGTGATCCTGGACCTGATGCTGCCCGACGGCGACGGATTGGAACTCTGCCGGGCGATTCGCACCCGCTCCGACGTGCCGATCCTCATGCTGACGGCGCGGGGCGAGGAGGCCGACCGCATCGTGGGCCTGGAGATCGGCGCCGACGACTACCTGCCCAAGCCCTTCAACCCGCGCGAGCTACTGGCCCGGCTACGCGCCATCATGCGCCGTCGCACTCCGGGCAGCCGGGCCGCAGCAGGCGAGACGCTGAGCTTCGGCAGGCTCGTCATCGACCGCGCGGCACGGCGGGTGCTGGTCGATGGCGAGGAGCGGTCGCTGACCGGCCACCAGTTCGACCTGCTCTGCGCGCTGGCCGAGAGCGCAGGCCGCGTGCTCAGCCGCGAACAACTGATGGACCGGGTGCGCGGCGAAGCGCTGGAGGCCTTCGACCGCAGCATCGACGTCCATATCTCGCGCATTCGCGCGGCGATCGAGGACGATCCCAAGCATCCGCGCCGCATCGTCACCCTGCGGGGTGCCGGCTATCTCTTCACCCCCCGGCAGGACGAGGAGCCATGAGACGGCGCCTCTTCCTCCAGGTCTACCTGACGCTGCTCGGCATCATCGTGCTCTTCGGCGCGCTCGCCGTCCTCGGCTGGTGGTTGACACATGACGAGCGTCCGGACGCGGAATTTCGCCGGAGTGTCGGTGCGCTCCTGGTCGAGCTGCTGCCGCCGCCCGGCGCGAGTCGGGCGGAAACCGATGCCGCCCTCGCGCGCCTCGGCCGGGACTTCAACGCCCGCATCAGCGTCTTCGGGCCGGAGGGCGAGTTGCTCGGCAGCCTTGGGCGGCCCTTGCGAGCGCCCCAGGAGCGGCCCTCGGGCTCGCGCAAGAAGGGTGGCAAGGCCTTCGTGTTGCCGCTGCCGGACGGCCGCCTCGTCAAGGTCCGCCCCAAGCGCGACGACGTATTCCACGCCCCGGCAATCGGCTTCCTCGCTGCCCTCGGCATCCTGGCGTTCGCCGTCGCCGTCGGCGCCTGGCCGCTCGCCCGCCGCCTCGCGCGCCGGCTGGAACGCCTGCAGGCCCGAGTCGAGGCCCTGGGCGCGGGCGATCTCGCCGCGCGGGTCGATGTCGAGGGCAAAGACGAGATCGCGGCGCTGGCCCGTAGCTTCAACAGCGCGGCGGAGCGCATCCAGGCCCTCGTCGAAGCGCAGCGCGATACCCTCGCCGCGGCCTCCCACGAGCTGCGCTCCCCCCTCGCCCGCATCCGCATGGCCGTGGAGCTCATGGCGGACAACGGCGATCCGACGCTGCGCCAGCGCATCGAGCGCGACATCGAGGATCTCGACGAGCTGATCGAGGAGATCTTGCTGGCAAGTCGCCTCAGCACCCTGGAGCGGCCCACGCATCTGGAGCGAATCGACCTGCAGGCGCTCGCAGCCGAGGAGGCTGCGCGTGCCGGGGCCGAATTCGAGGGCGAGCCCGCGACGGTGGAGGGCGAAGGCCGGCTGCTCGCCCGCCTGATCCGCAATCTGCTCGACAATGCGGCGCACCACGCGCCGGGCAGCCCCATCCAGGTCGAACTGGAGGTGCGGGACGGCCTGGCCCTGCTCCGCGTGCTCGACCGCGGGCCCGGCGTGCCGGAGGCCGAGCGCGAGAGAATCTTCGAGCCCTTCTACCGCCGCGAAGGCCGGCGAGAGGATCTGGACGACGACCGGGGCGTCGGGCTCGGGCTCAGTCTGGTGCGCCAGATCGCGCGCCGTCATGGCGGCGATGCGCGCTGCCTCGCGCGCGAGGGCGGCGGCTGCTTCGAGGTGAGCTTGCCGATTTAGGGAAGAATCGTCGGCCAGCACGCGACCGCCTCCTCACGATAGCGATACGTGGGGTGCATGGCGCTACCCAAAATCGCAACAAATTGTTGTTGACAGGCTCAAGACATTTAGCGTTACTTACCACAGATTGCGGTTCTGTCGCCTCGCTAACGCCACATATGGTTGGAAGCACAAGAACCGCAGAAGTGATGGTTTTGCGACTTCGGTCGAGTTTTGGAGGCCCCATGCGCATCCAGCGCCACTATACGACGGACGACGGAGCGCCGCGCGAGGAGGTCGCGTACCGCACGACCTCGTGCGAGATCCGCAATCCCGACGGCTCGGTGGTGTTCGCGCAGCAGGACGTCGAGGTTCCGGCCGGCTGGTCGCAGGTCGCGAGCGACGTGCTCGCCCAGAAATATTTTCGCAAGGCCGGCATTGCCGCCCGGCGCAAGCCCGTGCCCGAGGACGGCGTGCCGGAGTGGCTGTGGCGGAGCGCGCCGGACCCGGACGCCGAGGCTGCGGACGCCGGGGCTGCGGACGCCACGCCACCTCAGGGCGAGCGCTCGGCCAAGGAGGTGTTCCACCGCCTCGCCGGCACCTGGACCTACTGGGGCTGGAAGGCCGGCTACTTCGATGCGGAAGCTGACGCCCGCGCCTTCTACGACGAGCTTTTCGCCATGCTGGCGCTGCAGGTGGCAGCGCCCAACTCGCCCCAGTGGTTCAACACCGGGCTGAACTGGGCCTACGGCATCGACGGCCCGGCGCAAGGCCACTACTACGTCGACTTCGAGTCCGGCGACCTGAAGGAGGCCGAGTCGGCCTACGAGCACCCGCAGCCGCACGCCTGCTTCATCCAGAGCATCCAGGACGACCTCGTCAACGAGGGCGGGATCATGGACCTCTGGGTGCGCGAGGCGCGGCTCTTCAAGTACGGCTCGGGCACGGGCACCAACTTCTCCAACCTGCGGGGCGAGGGCGAGGCGCTCTCCGGCGGCGGCAAGTCGTCGGGCCTGATGAGCTTCCTCAAGATCGGCGACCGCGCCGCCGGCGCCATCAAGTCGGGCGGCACCACGCGCCGCGCCGCCAAGATGGTCATCGTCGACGTCGACCACCCCGACATCGAGGACTTCGTCTCCTGGAAGGTGGTGGAGGAGCAGAAGGTCGCCGCCCTGGTGAGCGGCTCCCAGCTTCTGCACCGGCACTTGAACGCGATCGTCGCGGCCTGCCACGCGGGGAGCGGCGCCGGCCGCTTCGAGCCCAGGTCCAACCCTGCGCTCAGCGACGCGGTCCGCGCGGCGCAGAAGGCGATGGTGCCGGAGACCTGCATCCACCGCGCGATCCGCTGGGCCGAGCAAGGGTTCACCGAGATCGACTTCCGCATCTACGACACCGACTGGCAGTCGGAGGCCTATCTCACCGTCTCGGGCCAGAACTCCAACAACTCGATCCGCGTGACCGATGCCTTCCTCAAGCAGGTCGAGACCGGCGGGCCGTGGGACCTGATCCGGCGTACCGACGGCAAGGTGGCGAAGACCATCGACGCACGCGGGCTCTGGGATCAGATCGTCGAAGCGGCCTGGGCCTCGGCCGACCCCGGCATCCAGTTCGACAGCACGATGAACGCCTGGCACTCGTGCCCGGCGGGCGGGCGCATCTACGCGTCCAACCCCTGCTCCGAGTATATGTTCCTCGACGACACCGCCTGCAACCTCGCCTCGCTCAACCTCATCACCTTCCGGCGCGAGGACGGCAGCTTCGACATCGAGAGCTTCGAGCATGCCGTCAGGCTGTGGACCGTCGTGCTCGAGATCGCGGTGGTGATGGCGCAGTTCCCGTCGCGCGAGATCGCGCAGCGCTCCTATCTCTACCGCACGCTCGGGCTCGGCTTCGCCAACCTGGGCGGGCTGCTGATGTCGCTCGGGCTTTCCTACGACAGCGCCGAGGGCCGCGCGCTCTGCGGCGCCATCAGCGCGCT
>JAJDVB010000005.1 GCA_022826345.1 Alphaproteobacteria bacterium | reverse complement strand
CCGGCCAGATTATCGGCGTTGCCGCACTCATCATCATCCTCCGACGGTGAGACTCGATCACCACAGTCTATGGAGGTTGTCCCGTCCATCACCACAACATATTGAGATAATGAGTCAATTTGGAGCGCGTTTGGTATGATCGCCCTTGCGGCCGAGTATCGCGGGCGGGATGACATCGCGCCGCCGCGCCTCGACGGCATGTTGGCGCTGCGCGGCGTCATCGAGACGGCGGAACCGCCGGACGACGCAGAAGGTACCCAGAACGACAGCGCCATCCTCGAGACGCTCGACGCGGCACTCGCGGAGCTGGTGCGCGAGCGACGGGCTGAGGGGGCTACGCTCGCGGCCTCACTCTCGGGTCGGATCGAGGAGATCGCAGCGCTCACGCATCAGGCCGAGGCGTTGGCGCCCTCGCGCCAGGAGGCGCTCGGCGAGCGCCTGCGCGAGCAGGTGGCGGCGTTGATCGGCGCAGGCTCGCCGGTGCCCGAGGATCGGCTGGCAACGGAGCTCGCCTTACTCGCCGTCAAGATCGACGTGACCGAGGAGATCGACCGGCTCAAGTCCCACTGCGCGGCGGCGGTGCGCCACCTGCAAGAGGGAAGCGCGGTCGGGCGCAAGCTCGACTTCCTGGCCCAGGAATTCAACCGGGAGGCCAACACGCTCTGCTCAAAGGCCTCCGATGCGGCGCTCACCGAGGTCGGCCTCGCGCTCAAGGCCGCCATCGATCAGTTCCGCGAGCAGGCGCAGAACGTGGAGTAGGTGGTGAGCGTCTCCACCGACAATCCGGCCTTTGGGCGTCGCGGCCTCCTGCTGGTGCTGTCCTCACCCTCCGGTGCGGGCAAGACGACCATTACCCGCCGCCTGGTCGAGCTCGAAGGCGACGGAGTCGAAATCTCGGTCTCGCACACGACGCGGCCCAAGCGGCCGGACGAGATGGACGGCCGCGACTATCACTTCGTCGACGAGGCCGGGTTCGCACGCTTGCGGGAGCGCAGGGCGTTCCTGGAATGCGCGGAGGTGTTCGGCCACTGGTACGGCACCGCCCGCGACCCGGTGGAAAGCGCGCTCGATGCCGGCCGCGATGTCGTCTTCGACATCGACTGGCAGGGCAGCCAGCAGCTTGCCGAGGCCGTGCAGGGCGACTTGGTCCGCATCTTCATCCTGCCGCCGTCGCTGGAGGCGCTGGAGGAACGGCTCAGGCGTCGTGCTCAGGACACGCCTGCCGTGGTCGCGGAGCGCATGAGCCGCGCCGCTGACGAGATGAGCCACTACGACGAGTACGACTACGTGGTGGTCAACACCGCGCTTGAACGATCGGTCGAAGAGGTGCGCGCGGTGCTTCGTGCCGAGCGGCTGCGCCGGGTCCGCCTGAAGGGCCTCGACGCGTTCGTGCGCAAACTCACGGTGGGCACGAAGCGGTCTCAGGGCTGACCCGAGTTATCGCACCGTTCACACCGTCGAGGGCGCCGGGGATAAGTGCCAGCGCGAGCAGCCGGCCGGAATCCTCAAGGCCCGGCAGGGTGATCCCGTAGCGCTCCGCGCTCGTGAAGCCGAAGCGGCCGAGATAACCCAGCGCACCCACCGCGACGACAACCCCATGCCCCTCCGCTCGGGCTTGATCGAGGGCGGTGCGGACCAAGTGCCCGCCGATTCCGCGTCCCTCTTGGGGCGGATCCACGGCGATCGGCCCGAGCAGCAGCGCCGATCCCGTTGTGCCAATCCGTACAGGCCAGTGCCGGATCGTGCCGAGGATTCGGCCCTCAGCCTCGGCGACGAGGCAGAGGTCATACATGGGCTCGATTCCTTCGCGCAGGCGGTAGGAGGGGCGGGAATGACGGTCCGCTCCAAAGGCACGGTCCAGCAGGGACTCGATCTCAGGGCCGTCTTGCGGCCGCTCTTTGCGGATGGGGGGCATGGCGCTCTGCTCTCGACGACGGACGGGCAAGGTGGTGATGCCGCAGCGCCGTTGGCGCCGCGGTGTCAGGGGTCTCGTCGTCGCTCGCGAGCAAAGCGTGTCATGGAAGGGTGACTAAGGCGTGCCGGGCGCATTGGCAAGCGGAATTACCGCGCTCAAGCGTGCCGCAGCGCCGCCCAGGCGCAGGCGAGAGCGCAGAATTCGGCGACCGAGAGCGTCTCCGCCCGCGCTTCGGGTGAGATGCCCGCGCTCTGAAGCAGCGCCTGCGGATCCGGGGTAAGGGTGCGAAGGGCGCGGCGCAGCATCTTCCTGCGCTGGCCGAATGCCGCGCGAGTCACGGCATCGAGGGCGTCGGGGTCCGCCGGCGCGAGCGGTGTTGCGCGCGGCACCAGGCGAACCACCGATGAGACCACGCCCGGCGGCGGCACGAAGGCGCGCGGGCTCACGTCGAACAGCCGCTCGCAGGTGCAGAGCCACTGCGCGCGCACCGAGAGGCCGCCGTAGTCCTTCCCTCCCGCCGCGATGATCCGCGCCGCTACTTCCTTCTGGAACATGAGGGTCATGCTCTCGATCCGCTCCACTCCGTCCAACCATCGCAATAGCAGCCGCGTGCCGACGTTGTAGGGGAGGTTCGCCACGATCCCGATGCGGTCGGACCCGAGACTCGCGATATCGAAGGAGAGCGCGTCGCCCTCGACGATCTCGAGCCGATCGGGATAGCGCGCCTGGAGCTCGCCGAGCGCGGCTACGCAGCGGCGGTCCTTCTCAACCGCGACAACGCGGGCTGCGCCGGCGGCGAGCAGAGCCCTGGTCAGTCCGCCCGGTCCTGGCCCAACCTCTAGGATGACCGCCGGCGTGGCGGGCCGGGCCGCGCGTGCAATTCTCCCGCACAAGCTTGGATCGAGCAGGAAGTGCTGACCGAGCGCGCGCTTGGGGTGCAGGTCGTGGCGCGCGATGACGACAGAGAGCGGCGGCAGCGTGGCGTCGCAGCCGGCGTCTGCCTCACCGCGCTCGCTTGTGCCGGTCAAATCCGCACGTCGATGAACGCCGATCGGTGCAGGTCGCGCACGTAACGCCGCGCGAGCATCTCCAGCCTCCGCCCCGCAATGTCCTGCCGGATCGCTTCCCGATCGAGCCCTGCGGCAAGCGCGTCCTCGAGCACCGTGCGGCGGTCGATCAACGAGACGATGTAGTAGCCGTCGAATGCCCGAACCGGTGGAGCGATCGATCCCGGTTCCACACTCTCGAGCACGCTCTCGATCTCGGTTGGGAGCTGTCCTTCGACGACCCAGCCGATGTCGCCGCCGACCGCTGCGGTGGCGCTCTGCGAGAACTGACGGGCGATCTGGGCGAAGTTGGCGCCGCCCGTCAGTTGCCGGTAGAGGCTCGCGGCGGCCGTGCGGACCTCGTCCTCCCGCCCGCTCGCTTCGACCGCCAGAAAGATCTCCGCGACACGGTATTCGGGTCGCCCCCGATTGGCTTCCAGCCGGGCGATCGCCTCGTCGATCTCGCCCTCGCCGACCGAGACCGCAGCGCCCAGGCGGCGGCGCACGAGCTTGGTCCAGAGGATCTCGGCGCGGAGTTGGTCCGTGACGGTGGCGACGTCCAACCCCTGGCGTCGCAGGAAGTCGTCGAGCGCGCCGGCCGGGATCCCGTTGCGTTGCTCAACGGTCCGCCGCGCAGTCGCCATGTCGGCTTCGCTGACCGTAATCCCGAGGCGCTCAGCCTCTTGCACCTTCAAACGCTCGTCGATGAGTGAGCGAAGCACCTGCGGTGCCAGCTGCCTGCGCAACTCCTCGCTGACCTGCAATCGGGACGACACGATGGCGACGTCTATGCGCTCCACGAGATCGGGAATCGAGATCGCCTCGCTGTTCACCACGGCGGCGATCCGAACCGCCTCCTGTCCGCTCGCACGGTCCACGGGCGCGAGCATGATCGGCAGTAGCCCAAGCAGCAGCAGGAGTGCCCGTGCGATTGGCAGAAATCTCATGGCTACCTCAGCCCGCGTGTTTCAGATTGACGGTCAAGTGCCATATTGTACCCGGCTCTACATCCCGGTCTCGGGTGAAGGAGCGCGATACACCCGTGCCAATAACGATACATTCATCTTCATAGAAAAGACCCACGTTCCAGTTAATGGAAGCGTTATCCTTCAGGTCGCGGCGGGCCCCGGCGGAGAGGGTCCAGTTGTCCCAAGGACTCGCAGCGAACTCCATGAGCCCCTCTCTGCCGACGACGAAGTTTCCCGCCACGCTTTCCGACGGCCGGACCACGTCGGCGAAGCCGAGCCGGGTGCGCAGCCATTCCGGACCAGCGGCAAGGTCGATTTCGTTGCGTCTGACAATGAAGTCTCGGTGGTCGAGACGGAACCGCAGGGAAAAATCGAGCCAAGGCGACGGCTGCAAGAGAATGCGGCCGACGTAGTCGGACATCTGATCTTCGAGGCCGCTGCCCGGCCCGAACGGCGAGTCGCTCTTGGCCCGTGCGCTCTGCCCGATCAATGCGGTTGCCCGGCCCCCGCCAGGGCCATAGAAGCCGAGGCGCACACCGTAATTAACCCGCGGCCCGGTCTCGATGCGGTCGAGACCGGTGTGGCGGTTGGTGCTGAACAGATTGGTGTGATCGAACTCAAGATCCCGACTGTCCTCGTTGGGGATCTTGTGGGGATTGCTGCCATCGGGGCTGATGACGCCCTGCACGATCGGCTCGATGAGCTGCCGCAGGGAGCCGACCCGCGTGATGAGCGGGTAGCGCCACTCGACGGCGAGTTCGGGTACGAACCGTCCCGCCGTTTCGCTCCTCATCACGCCGTAGAGATCTCCTCGATCGGCCGGGGTGTAGGCGTGATAGAGGTCGCCCCGTAGGCTCGCATCGATACGGAAGAGATGGCCGCCTGGCAGGATCATCGGCCGGTGCCAGCCGCCGGCAATCGAAAGCCGCCGCGAGTCGGTTCCGTCCAGACGCTCCAGAATCATGAGATTGGCGTCGAGTGTGGTGTAGCCGCCGGCATAGTCGGGCGCGCTCACAAGGTGCGCATCGAGCAGGGGGAGCACGATGGGGCTTTGGTCCCCCTGCTTGCCAGCCCGGAGGCCTTGGAACGAGTAGCCGGCGCCCGACATGTAGCTGCGCCGGTGGAACCGCTCCGCAAAGAGGGTCGTGACCAGGTCGTCCTTCGACGAGATGCCGTAGCGACGCAGATAGGTGTCGTCGAGGGCGTGCTCCAGATTGAAGCCCCATCGCCAGGTCTCGTCGATGTCGAAGAGACCATGACCGAAGACGTGTCCCCGGATTCTGTCACCGTCCTCGTCGGCGGTAAGTGCGCGGGTGATGCTCGCATCGATGGTGAACTGACCATCCTGCGTGCGCTCGCGATACTCGCCGGCTAGCACGGCACTTTCTTGGGCGGTGAACCGGGGCGAAAAGGTCACATCCCGGTTAGGCGCGAGCGACCAGTAGTAGGGAATGGTCACTTCGGCGCCGAGAGCCGTGGAGCTGCTGTAGGACGGGGCCAGGAACCCGCTTTGGCGCACCACGCTCGGATCGGGATGGCGGAAGAATGGCGTGTACAAGATGGGTAAGCCAAAGAATTCCAGCGATGCATCGCGATAGGTGATGGAGCGCTCCACCTGATCGTGGATCACGCGCGCCGCCCTGAGCTGCCAGAGTGGCGTTGGGGCGGGATCGTCGGGGCACAGTTCGCAGGGCGAATACACCGCCCTCCGCATCACCATGCGAGTGCCATCGATGCGTCGGGCGCCACTTGCAACGAGCCGCGACTGGTCCGTCAAGAGGACGCTCAGACGGTGAATCACGCCGTCTCTCAAGTCGCCGGTGAGCTCGACGGAATCAGCGAATATCACCTCGCCGGTCGGCTCCCGCATGGCGACGTCGCCCGATGCCGTCACCACATCGTCGCCGCGCCGGTAGTGGATGCTGTCGGCACGCAGCACCCGCCCGCCTTGGGCGACCTCGACATTGCCGGAGGCGATGACCGTATCGGTAGCCTGGTCGTAGATCAGCTCGTCGGCGGTCATCAGGAGATCGCCCGTCAGCCGGTCGCCGAGACCGGGCGCGGCGTCGCTCTGTTGTGCGCTCGCCTCCAGCGCGGAAAGGGCCAGGCAACACGCGAAAACGAGCGGCGCGAAGGCCTTCATCATGCCGGCGCTATCCATCCTCGAGATGGAACAAGCCCGCGACGCCCAGCAACGTGAAGATGCCTGCCGGGGTCCACGCAGCGAGCACCGGCGGCAGCTTGCCGGAAAGGCCGAGGGCGAGCACCAGGTCTGAGATGAAGTAGAGGAGAAAGCCGGTGAGCAGTCCTGCCAAGACAAGCACCCAGGTGCCCCGCCGCGTGAAACGGAGCGAAAAGGTCGCTGCGATCAGAACCATCGCACAGAGGAGGAGGGGGACAGAGAGAAGCGAATGCCAGTGCAGTCGGTGCTTCACCGAAGAGAAGCCGGACTCGTCCAACACCTTTATGAAACCGGGCAACGCCCAGAAGGACAGGGTCTCCGGCGGCGAGAAGCTGTTCTGGATGCGCTCCAGGGTGAGGTCGGTCGGCACACGAGCAGTTGCACGATGCCGGGCCGGCTCGTCCGGCGCACTGAAGAGAGCATCCTGCAGGTTCCAATACCCGTCTTCCAGCCGGGCCTCGGCGGCGTCGATCCGCCTGACGAACTGATCCTCCTTCGCGTAATTGAAAATAATCGTGTCGTAGAGCGTCATCGTTTCCTGATCGATGCGCGCGGCGTGAACCACCGATTGGCTCTCCGAATCGCCCTGCCTGAGCCAGATGCCCGACTTGGAAAGCTCCATGAAGCTCGACTTGCCGCGCAAATGGGTCGCGTCCATCTGTTCGAAGCGCGCCGTCGTGGCCGAGGCGAGAGGGTTGACGACCGTCATGAAGAGGCCGCCGAGCAGCGCAGCGATGACGAGCGCAGGCAGCAGGAATTGCCAGACCGAGACGCCCGCCGCACGCGCCACCACGAGCTCGCGGCTCCGCGTCATCTTCGCGAAGGTCACGATGCCGCCGACGAGCACGATGAAGGGCAGCGCCTTCTGCGCCATGAAGGGGATGTGCAGCGATGCCATCTGAAGGACGGTTTCGAACGTTGCCGTCTTGTCGGGCCCCGAGGCGCGGCGCAGCAGCTCGATCGTGTCGGCGATGAGGATGGTCAGCATGACGAGCAGGAACACGAGCGCGACGCTCTGCAGGTAATGCCTGCCCATGTAGAGCGAGAGGGTGGATGAGAGGCGCACGCGCCGTGGCTCCTACCCCTGTGCACCCGGCTCAGCCGCCACAGGGCGGCCGCCGAGGAAGCGCGGTAAGCGGCGGCGCAGCACGACCATCGCCGCGGCGATCATGAGCACCGGGTTCAGATACATGAATGGGATGAGACTGCTGTTCTTGGCGGTCGCGTTGACCAGGAAGAGGGCCACAGCCTCGAGCAAGACCCCCGCTGCAATCGCCACGAGGATGCGGCGCCACTGGCCGCGCCGGTCGACGTTGCCGGAGAGCAGCGCTGCGAGTCCGATGGCGGCAAGCGCATAACCGAACAGCGGCGAGACGATGCGGTTGTGCGCTTCGGAGAGGAATTTGCCCCGCAGCCGCTCCGCCCCCTCGCTTGCGGGGTCGAGGAGCTCGTCGATGAACCGCTCTCGCGGCCCGCGCCAACGCTCGCCTCCGGGTTGGACGAAGTCGCCCAAGTCAATGGTGTAGCGTTCGAAATTGAGCAGCGAGAGTTTCGAGGATTCTCTGTCGATCCGCTGCCGGTGGCCGTTGATGAGGATGAAGCGCGGCCCCTCATCGGTCTGCACCAGAATGCCCTGCTCGGCCATCATCGTGACCGGCCGCTCCTGCTCGCGGGCGTCGTGCACGAGGATACCGTGGAGCGTGCCGCCCTCACGCCCGCGGATGTAGACGGTGACGCCCTCGGTCAGCGTGTTGAAGGTGCCTTCCTCCAGGAGAAGCGCCGAGTGATCGCTGCGCAGGACGAACTGCCGCTCCTTGAACTCCCTGTGGCTGACCGGCATCACGTACATGATGATTGCGTATGAGATGACGACGACAATCGTGGCCATCACCAGCGCGGGCTTCGCCAGCGACCACTGACTCACGCCGGCAGCGCGCAGGCTGACCAGCTCGCTGTCGATCGTGAGCTTGTTGTAGACGAAGAGCAGCGCGCAGAAGAATGCGATCGGCAGGATCGCGCTCAGGAATGTGGGCAGCACCAGCATGCTCATCAGCAGGAAGGCGCTGAACGACAGACCCTTGTTGACGATCAGGTCGATGATGCGCAGCGACTGCGATAGCCAAACGACCGCCGTGAGCCCCACCGTAACGAGCAGGAAGGGGCCTATAAGCTGGCGCAGCAGGTAACGCTGGTAGCGAGGCATGGCTCATTATAGCGGGTCGTGCGCCGGAACGGGTGCGTGCCGATGGCGGCACCGACCACGGGTGCTGCGCAGACCATGACCGTGGTGAAAAATGCGGATTGGGGGCGGAGTGTCGGTGCTCTACACCGAGCGGTCGGCCGCGCCGGGTCACGATCGCGCGGCGTCTTCGCGTTCCCACAGCGTGTGCGCGAGAATTCCGACCGAGGCTTCGATCGCCTCCATCGCGTCGAGAATCACGTCCTCGCGATACCGACGGCCAATGATCTGCACGCCCGCCGGCAGGCCGTCCGCGAAGCCGATGGGCACCACGCCCGCCGGCAGGCCGAGGTAGTTGACGCCGGTGCTGTAGATGGCGGCCATGAAGAGGTCCTTCACCTGCTCGAATCCGTGCGCGTCGTGGTCCCACGGATACATAGAGCGCATCAGGAACGGGCAGAGCACCAGCGGATACCGGTCGAGAAAGACGTTCCATTCGCGCGTCAGCGCGGTGCGATCGGCGATGCCCTGGCGGTATCCGGCCGCATCGACAGGGTTTCCGACGCGCTGGTAGTCCTCGAAGATGGTCCGGATGGTCTCGCTGCCGTGCTCGCGCGCGATGGGACCCAGAAAGTGCACGATCTCGCTCGCGAGCACGTCGAACCACGCTTGCGCAGGCTTCATGATCGAGGGCGTCGCCACGCGCTCCACCGCGTAGCCTGCGTCGCTCAGCACCTCTGCCGCCTGGTCGATGCCGGCGATGATCTGCGGATTGATCTGATAGCCGTGGGGCTCGCACGTGACCGCAACCTTGATCGGGGGATTGAGCGTGGGTCCCCCGAACGGCACCGGCACCCACCAGGGATCGCGCGCATCGCCCTTCGCGAGCACCCGCGTCGCGAGCCGCACGTCCCGCACCTCGCGGCAGATGGCGCCCTGGACGGAGCTGAGCTGGGCAAGGAGGCCGCGTTCGGCCGTGGCGCTCGGATTGTACGCGGGCACCCGTCCCTGGGTCGGCTTCACCGTCGCCAACCCACATGCGAACGAGGGGAAGCGCAGCGAGCCGCCGATATCGTTACCGTGGTGAATCGGCCCGAACCCCATCGCCGCAGCGGCCGACGCCCCGCCGGAAGACCCGCCCGGAGACGCCGCCTCGTCCCAGGGATTGAGAGTGCGGCCGCGCAGCGGGTTGTCCGTGGTCGCGCGCATCGAGAGTTCCGGCGTATTGGTGCGCCCCACGATGATTGCGCCGGCATCGAGCAGGTTGCGGGTGACAGGGGAGTGGTCCGGCGCGATGACGTCGGCATACGCCGGCAGGCCGTTCGTGGTCGCCTGTCCGGCGACGTCGATGTTCTCCTTGATGGTGACCGGGACCCCGTGCAGCGGCCCGAGAGCCGCGCCGTCGCAGGCCTCACGGTCCTTCAGTTCTGCGGCGCGCAACGCTTCTTCGGAGCAGTCGACGACGATCGCGTTGATGCGTCCGTTGTGTTGAGCGATGCGGCCCAGCACCGACTCCGTCACCTCGACGCACGACGCCTCGCGCGCGCGGATCATCGCGGCGAGCTCGACCGCGCCGCGGCTCCACAAGCCTCTGTCCATTGCGGGTTACTCCGGGTCTAAAGCGAGGGGCGGTGCCGGCTCCAATTCGTCGCCGCCTCGAAGGCCGCCGCCGCGCGAAACACGCGGGCGTCATCGTAGGTGCGGCCCACGATCTGCAGGCCGGTGGGAATGCCGTTTCGCGCGAATCCGGTCGGCACGCTCGCCGCCGGGCACTGGTTCATCATGTTGAACGGGTATGTGAGCAGCCAGCCCAGGTGCGGCTCGACCGGTTTGCCGCTGATGGTGAAGTCGGGATCCATGTTGGTGTGGTCGGCCTTGACCGCCGGCACCGCAAGCGTCGGGCAGATCATCACGTCATAGCGCTCGAGAATCGGCGCGAGCTTCTGGTACATCCAGCCCCGCGTGCGGCTGACGCGTTCGAACTCGACGGCGCTGACGCGCTTCCCCTTCTCCACCAGATCGACCACCTTCGGGTCCATCTCGAAGCGCCATTCGGGGAGAAAGTCCTGCAGCCCGCTGGCGAAGAAGACCTCGAAGAGCCGCAGGTATTGGTTCAGCACGCCCGAGGTCCAGCCGAGATCGACCTCGTCCACCTTGCAGCCGAGATCGCGGAACACGTCCACGGCCTTCCGGGTGTTCTCCTGCACCTCCTCGTCGACCTCCACGTAGCCGAGATCCGGCGAATAGGCGATGCGCCAGCCCTCGATGCCCTCGTAGGTGAGCGGCAGGCGCACTCGTGTCCTGAGGGAGTTGATATCCGCCTTGTGGGGGCCCGAGACGACATTCTGAAGCAGTGCGGACTCGGCCACCGTGCGGGTCAACACGCCGATCTGCACCAGGAAGACGTGCGGCGCGGTGGTGTCGTTCGGGTTGCGGCCGTAGGGCGGCTTGAAGCCGAAGATGCCGTTGACCGAGGCCGGGATGCGGATAGAGCCGCCACCGTCACCTCCGTCCGCAATCGTCGTCATGCCCGCGGCCACCGCGCCGCCGCTGCCGCCGGACGAGCCCCCTGGCGTGTAGTCGGGATTCCATGGATTGCGGCTCACGCCCCAGAGCGGGCTGTGGCTCGTCCCGGCGTAGCCGAACTCGGGCGTCGTGGTGCGGATATGGAGAATCGCGCCTGCACGCATGAGGCGCTCGGTCACCGGGTAGGTGTGATCGGGGCGGTTGTGCTCCATGATTTTGGAGCCGATCGTGGTGATCTCGCCCCTGATCGCGTGATAGTCCTTGCTCGCGAAGGGCAGCCCTTCGAGCGCGCGCAGCCGGCCATCGGTCTTGCCGTAACGCGCTTCGGCCGCCTTCGCCTGCTCCAGGGCACGCTCGAAATAGCTGTAGGTGACGAGGTTGAGCGCCGGGTTGACCGCCTCGCAGCGGGCGATCACCGCCTTCATCAACTCAACCGGCGAGAGCTTCCGCGACTTGAACGCCGAGAGCGCGTCGAGCGCACTCATGTAGCAAAGGTCGAGGTCGGCGGCGGCCATGACGAACGCTCCCGCTCCTATTCGTTGCTGAAGGCTTCTAGATCGTTGAGATAGGCGAGGACACGCTCAGCCGGCTCGACGTCGCCGAACTTGGCGTCGATATCGAACAGGTTCCATTCGACGACTCCGGGCACCCGGTCACCCACGCCTTCCCTCACGACGATGGGGCGGAAGCCCTCGGCGATCGCGTCTTCGGCCGAGTGGCGCACGCAGCCGGCCATGGTGACGCCGGTGATAATCACTGTGTCCACCCGCTGGGCGCGGAGGTAGCCCGCGAGATAGGTGCCGTGGAAGGCGCTCGCGCGCTTCTTGACGATCACCTGCTCACCGCGCTCCGGCATCGGCTCGATGCGCTCGTCGATCTGCGCCTCCGGCGAGCCTTCCCGCAGGGTCTCGACCGGAATCTTCATGTGCCAAAGGCCGGTGTCGGCGTGCGACCCGGTCGGGTCCTGATAGGCCGTCGTCGTGTAGATCACGGGGATGTTCTTCTCGCGTGCGGCGGCCAGCAGCTGCTGGTTGGTGGGGATGATCACCTCCATGTTGTCGCACGTGAAATTGTGGCCCGGCCGAGTCCAGGCGTTGGCCAGGTCGATGATCAGGAGCGCCGGCCGGGTTCCGAACCCGATTCGGCGCTGGAAGCCCCTGGTCTGGTAAATCTCGGAATCGGCGGCGAAGATCGTCTCAAGCGCCCGCCTGACTTCCTCGTCCCGTGAAAGCTCTGCCGTCATCCTGAATCCTCCCGCCGTGGATGGGCGTCGAGTGTAGCGGGCGCGCCCGCGGGCCGCCAGACGTGCTCACAGCAGCCATTGCGGAAGTTCGAGGCCGAAGACGGTTGACCCTGGCGGTGCGCGGCGCCTAATTGAAGTGCGGACGCCGACGCGCCCTGGGCCGGGTGGCAGAGTGGCTATGCAGCGGACTGCAAATCCGTGTACGCCGGTTCGATTCCGGCCTCGGCCTCCAGCTTCGCCGTGAGCTGGCTTTAGCTTTCCGGCGGCGCTTCGCTACCGGCGCAACGCAGTCCAGGCGACGCCCGCTACGTTTCGTTGGCCTCCGATCCCGATTCTGCTGCGGGGGTGGCGCGCCTCGTGGTAAAAGCGGCCGTGCACGTTCAAACGGGGGTGGCCAGCATGAGACGCTCGCACATCGGTTTGGGGATGCTTGGCGTCTTCCTTCTGGCTCTGGCGGGGACCGCTTGCGAGAACGCGACGACGGATGTTCCGCCGGATACATACGATCCCCGTTGGCGCGGCGCGGAGCAGACCGGAAGCATTTTCGGCTCCGGCGGCGTCACGCTGTTCGGCGACGAGGACGAAACGCCCGCCAGCGGTATCGGCGTCAACGCCTTCCTCTGGCGTGCGACACTCGACACCATCTCATTTATGCCGTTGCTCTCGGCCGATCCCTTCGGCGGCGTAATCATCACGGATTGGTACGCCCCGTCCGAGAGCCCCGACGAGCGCTTCAAGATGACCGTCTACATTCTGGGCAGGACGCTGCGCTCGGACGCCGTACAGGTCTCCGTGTTTCGCCAGGAACGCGGCGACGACGGCCTCTGGGAGGACCGCGCCACGAGCGCAGACACTGCGGTCAGCCTCGAAGACAAGATCCTCGACCGCGCCCGTCAACTGCGCACCGCGCAACTCGGCGGATAGAGAGTACAACGCCCGACGACCGGCGGCGCGGCACGGCTGCGCCGGCCCATCCTTCATGCTATAGGAACGCCGCTCTCCGGCACCGGCCGGGGTTGAGGGAGCGAGCGTTGCCGATGAGTGAGCGTTACGACGCGCAGGCGGTGGAGGCCAAGTGGCAAGCCGCCTGGGAGGACGCGGGCCTGTTCCGGGCCGAGCGCAGCGACGGGCGCCCGACCTACTATGTCCTCGAGATGTTCCCGTACCCCTCGGGCCGCATCCACATGGGCCACGTGCGCAACTACACCATGGGCGACGTGGTTGCGCGCTACAAGCGGGCGCGAGGATTCGACGTCCTCCACCCCATGGGTTGGGACGCCTTCGGCCTGCCGGCGGAGAACGCAGCCTTCGAGCGCGGCGTCCATCCTGCCGAGTGGACCTACGCCAACATCGCGACCATGCGCGGGCAGCTCAAGCTGATGGGGCTCTCGATCGATTGGGAGCGCGAGTTCGCGACCTGCCACCCTGGCTACTACGAACACCAGCAGGCGTTGTTCCTCGACTTCTTCGAGGCCGAATTCGTCGAGCGCAAAGAGGCCTGGGTCAACTGGGATCCGGTCGATCGCACGGTGCTCGCCAACGAGCAGGTCGTGGACGGGCGCGGCTGGCGCTCGGGTGCGGTCGTCGAGAAACGCAGGCTGGCGCAATGGTTCTTCCGCATCATCCGCTTTGCTGACGAGCTCTTGGAGGCACTGGAGGCATTGCCGCGCTGGCCCGACAAGGTGCGGCTCATGCAGCGCAACTGGATCGGGCGCTCGGAAGGCGCGCGCATCCTCTTCCCCATCGAGGGCCGGGACGACGCGCTGGAGGTCTTCACCACCCGACCCGATACGCTGTTCGGCGCATCCTTCTGCGCGCTCTCGCCCAACCATCCGCTTGCGACATCGCTTGGCGCTTCCGATCCGGCGCTCGCCGATTTCATTGCCGAGTGCAACCGCGCCGGCATCGGCGAGCGCGACATCGAGGCTGCGGGCAAGCGCGGCTTCGACACGGGCGTCAGCGTCCGCCACCCCTTTGACGCCGAGCGCACGCTGCCGCTCTACGTCGCGAACTTCGTGCTCATGGATTACGGCACGGGCGCGATCTTCGGCTGTCCGGCCCACGATCAGCGCGATCTGGATTTCGCCCGTGCTCAGGGACTGCCCGTCATTCCCGTGGTGTGCCCGCCGGGCGAGGATGCGGATGCGGTCGAAATCGGCGACGAGGCCTACGTCGGCGACGGCACGGCAATCAATTCCGACTTCCTTAACGGGCTCACGGTCACCGACGCCAAGGCGCGCGCCGTCGCAGAGCTTGGGGAACGCGGCGCCGGCGGCTCTGCCGTCAGCTACCGGCTCCGCGACTGGGGCATCTCGCGGCAGCGCTACTGGGGCTGCCCGATTCCGGTGGTGCACTGCGCATCGTGCGGCGTGGTGCCGGTGCCGCGCGAGGCGCTCCCGGTACGCTTGCCGGATGACGTGACCTTCGACACGCCGGGCAATCCCCTCGACCGTCATCCAACGTGGAAGCACACCACGTGCCCGCGCTGCGGTGCCGCGGCGGAGCGGGACACCGACACGATGGACACGTTCGTGGATTCATCCTGGTACTTCGCGCGCTTCTGCGCCGCGCGCGCCGACGAGCCGCTGCCAGCCGACGAGGTCGAGCCCTGGCTCCCGGTCGATCAATACATCGGCGGCATCGAGCACGCGGTGCTGCACCTGCTCTATTCGCGCTTCTATACCAAGGCGCTCAAGCGCTGCGGCCACCTGACGATCGACGAGCCGTTTGCCGGCCTCTTCACCCAGGGCATGGTGTGCCACGAGACCTACCGCGATACCGACGGGCGCTGGTACTACCCCGACCAGATCGAGACCCGCGACGGCGGTCTGGTCGCCAAGGAAGACGGACGCCCGGTCGCCATCGGCCGGTCGGAGGCGATGAGCAAATCGAAGCGCAACACCGTTGATCCCGAGGCGATCATCGAGGCCTACGGTGCCGACACGGCGCGGCTCTTCATGCTCTCCGACAGCCCGCCCGAGCGCGACCTGGAGTGGACCGATACCGGCGTCAAGGGCGCCTGGCGCTACATCGCCGCGCTCTGGCGCCTGGTCTCGTCGCCGCCCGTTTCCCTGCCGCCCTGCGGGGCGCCGCTGCCCAGCCTCGAAGCACTGCCTGTCTCCCTGCGTGAGCTACGTCGGACGACCCACAAGACCATCGCCGGCGTGACCGACGATCTTGAGCGTTTTCGCTTCAACCGTGCGGTGGCGCGAGTGCGGGAGCTGACCAATGCGCTGTCGGCCATCGAGGACGCGCCCGGCGCAGGCCACGTGATGCGGGAGGGCCTGGAGACCGCCATACGCCTGCTCGGCCCGGTGGTGCCGCATTTGGCCGAGGAGGCCTGGCGCCGTCTCGGCCACGACGGCTGGCTCGCGCGCGAGCCATGGCCGGAGGCGGACCCTGCCCTGCTCGCCGATGACGTCGTGGTCATCGCCGTGCAGGTGGACGGCAGGAAGCGCGCGACCATCTCGCTGCCGGCGGATCACGACAAGGCGGCGGCGGAAAACGCGGCCATGGCGGACGGTGGTGTGCGCCGGGCGCTCGCCGGCCGGGAAGTGCGCAAGGTGATCGTCGTACCCGGACGGATCGTGAATGTCGTCACCTGACCGGCTGCTCTCCCCCCGCGCGACACGCCTCTGGCGCAGAACGACCCCCGTCCTCGCCCTCGCTCTTTCCCTTGTCTTGCTCGGCGCCTGTTCCGTGGAGCCGCTCTACGGCTCCCGCGCCGGCAAGGCGCGGGGCGGCGGCGTTGCGGCGATCGAGATCGTACCGATCAAGGACCGGGTCGGCCATATCGTGCGCAACCATTTGATCGACAGCCTCACCCCGAGGGGACAGCCGGCGCATCCCGACTATCGCCTGACCCTCGCGGTCGAACAGGAAAAGACGCCGCTGCTGATCCAGCTCGACGACCATGCGACCCGGTTCAATCTGACGCTTCGCGCCAGGTTCGCCCTTGCCGATCGGGACGGGACGGTGGTCTACCGCGACAGCGCCCGGGCGACCGGCAGCTACAACGTCGTCGAATCGGGGTTCGCCACCGTGACGGCGGAGCGGGACGCGGCGGAGGAAGCGGCGCGGGTGTTGAGCGAGGAAATCCTCACGCTGATTCTCCTCCATCTCCGTCGATGAGGCGCCGGGCTTCGCACGCGCCGGTGGTCGACGCCCCATGAAAGTCCCGCCGGCGCGCGCGGATCGGTTCTGCGCGGCTCCGGACGCGGACGTCCGGCTGGTTTTGATCTACGGCTCCAACGAAGGCCTGGTACGGGCCCGCGCCGAAGCCTGCGTCAAGGCCGTCGCAGAGGACGCCGACGATCCCTTTCGCGTCACCAGCCTCGATCCGGCGCTTCTGCGTGACGAGCCGGGCCGGCTCGCCGACGAGGCGGCGGCGCTCTCGCTCATCGGCGGCCGGCGTGCTGTCCGCCTGCGCGGGGCGACCGAGGCGGTGGTTCCTGCGATCCGCTCGTGCCTCGCCCTGCCGGCTACCGAGAGCCTGGTGGTTGCGGAGGCCGGCCCGCTGACCCCGCGCTCGGGGCTGCGTAAGTTATGCGAGCAGGAAGCAAGCCTCGCTGCCATCGCCTGCTACGACGAGAGCGCGGAGGGCGCTGCGCGGCTAATCGAAGCCTTCTGCAGCGCGCGCAAAATCAAGGCGGCGCCCGAGACCGTCGATTGGCTGGCCGAGCGCCTGGGCAGTGACCGCCGGCAGATCGAAGGTGCGGTAGAGAAGCTCGCGGTCTATCTGGGCGAGGGGGGGCCAGAGGGCGGTATGCTCGCGCAGGAGGTCGCGGAGGCCTGCGTCGGCGATGCGACCGAAGCGTCGGCCGATGAGGTCGCGCGTCTGGCCCTGTCCGGCGACTGTGAAGGGCTGGACCGGGCCATGACGCGGGCGCTCTACGGCGGCGTTCAGCCGATCACCATTCTCCGCGCCGCCGCCCGGCGCCTCGCCCGCCTTCACCTCGCGGTCGCCGCGCTGGAAGGGGGTGCAAGCCGGGCGGATGCGATGGGCAGCCTCAAGCCGCCCGTATTCCCCAGGGAACGCGCCGCCTTCGGTCAGGAGATGGCGCGTTGGCCCAGCGCCCGCGCCGCCCGCGCGCTGGGGCTGCTGACCCGTGCCGAGCGCGACTGCAAGGTTTCTGGCGGCATGCCGGAGCCGATCTGCTGGCAGGCGCTGCTGCGAATCGCGCGGGCGGCGAGCAGGCAAAACGCCTGAGCGGGCCTATCTTCGCTTCAAGCGGCGATGCCGGCCAGGGTGCAGATGCGCCGCCACTCGGCCTCGGTCACGGGGCTCACGGAAAGCCGCGATTGACGGACGAGCTGCATGTCCTGGAGCGCCGGGTCTTCCTTGATCTGCTTGAGCGAGACCGGCTCGCTCACCGGGACCACGGCCTTGACGTCGACCATGCCGAAGCGCCCGGAAGCATCGGTCGGGTCGGGATAGTGCTCCTTCACCACCTCGACGACGCCGACGATCTCCTTCGCGTTGACCGAGTGGTAGAAGAAGCAGCGGTCGCCCCGCTTCATGGCCTTCATGTTGTTGTTCGCCTGATGGTTGCGCACGCCGTCCCACTCCGTGACGCTGTCGCGCACCTGATCGTCCCAGGACCAGGATCCGGGTTCCGACTTCAAGAGCCAATAGGCCATTCCGTGCTCCTCCAAAGACCACTCAACCGTGCATCGAGTGTAACCAACCCGCGCGGCACCGTCAGCCGTCCCTCGATGGTCACGCCGGCCGCCGTCTTGATGTCGGCGAACGAAGTCCCCACACTATGACCATTGCCGGGTAACGAGACTGTCGGGTGGCGCCTTGAGCGGTGCCGCCTGCGGCAGGTGGGCGCGGGGCAATGTCGTTCTTCGAAATGGGTGGCTACGCCGCCTTCGTGTGGCCGGCCTTCGGCGCCGCGGCCGCAATCATGATTGCGCTCCTCGTGCTGAGCATCCGCATCATGCGTGCGAGGGAGGCGGCGCTGAGGGCCTTGGAGGCGACCGCGCGCCGGCAGCGGGACGCCGATGGAGACGGCGACCGTGACGGGGGGCAGAACGCCCCGGCATGAAGCGCAAGCATTGGCGGTTGGTCTTTCTTGGCGGGGGGCTCGGCGCGCTCGGCCTCGCTGCGGGCCTCGTGCTCACCGCGCTAGACGACACGCTCGTCTTCTTCCATGACCCGAGCACGCTCAAGGAACGGCAGTTTTCGCCCGAGCAGCGGCTTCGCGTGGGCGGCCTGGTCGAGGAGAACAGCGTGGTGAGGGGTGACGACGGGCTCACGGTGCGGTTCACCATCACCGACCTCGCCCACACCGTGCTCGTCACCTATCGTGGCATCTTGCCCGACCTATTCCGCGAGGGGCAGGGAGTGGTGGCGGAAGGCTATCTGAAGGGCAGCGTGTTCGAGGCCGACGAGGTGCTCGCCAAGCACGACGAGAACTACATGCCGCGCGAGGTGGCCGACGCGCTGAAGAAATCCGGCAACTGGAAGGGCGAGGGCGCCGAATGATCCCCGAGATCGGCCACTTCGCCCTGATCCTCGCGCTCGCGATGGCGCTGGTGCAGGCGGCCGCCGCACCGCTCGGCGCGAGGCTCCGCGATGGCAGCCTGATGGCGCTGGCGCGACCGGCGGCGCTGGCGCAGTTCGTCTTCATCTCGGCCGCGCTCGCCTGCCTGATGCAGGCCTTCGTCGTCTCCGACTTCTCGGTGGTGACGGTCGCCGACAACTCTCACTCGGCCAAGCCGCTGCTCTACAAGTTCACCGGCACGTGGGGCAATCACGAAGGCTCGATGCTGCTCTGGGTGTGGATTCTCGCGGTCCACGGCGCTGCCGTGGCGGTCTTCGGGCGCAACCTGCCGCCGGCGTTCCGGTCCTGGGTGCTGGCCGTGCAGGCGTTGATCGGGCTTGGCTTCCTGGTCTTCGTGCTAGCCACCTCCAACCCCTTCCTGCGACTCGATCCGGCGCCGTTCGACGGGCGCGACCTCAACCCGCTGCTGCAGGACCCCGGCCTCGCCTTCCACCCGCCGCTGCTCTACCTTGGCTACGTCGGGCTCTCGACCGCCTTCTCCTTCGCCGTGGCGGCGCTGATCGAGGGGCGCGTCAACGCGGCCTGGGCGCGCTGGGTCAGGCCGTGGACGCTGCTCTCATGGTGCGCCTTGACGGCGGGTATAGCCTTGGGTTCCTGGTGGGCCTACTACGAGCTCGGCTGGGGCGGATACTGGTTCTGGGACCCGGTGGAGAACGCCTCCTTCATGCCCTGGCTGATGGCGACCGCGCTGCTGCATTCGTCGATCGTGGCGGAGAAGCGGGACTCGCTTAAGAGCTGGACCGTGCTGCTCGCCATTCTCGGCTTCTCGTTGAGTCTGCTGGGGACCTTCCTGGTGCGTTCCGGTGTGTTGACTTCGGTGCACAGCTTCGCCTCCGACCCGGCGAGGGGGGTCTACATCCTGGTGTTCCTGGTGATCGTGGTCGGCGGCTCGCTCACGCTCTACGCCTGGCGCGCGCCGGGGATGCGGGTCGGCGGCTCGTTCCGCCCGCTCTCGCGCGAAAGTTCGCTCTTGGCCAACAATCTGCTGCTGGCGGTCGGCTGTGCCACGGTCTTCATTGGCACGCTTTATCCGCTGATTCTCGATGCGATCGCGGACCAGAAGGTTTCGGTCGGGCCGCCTTTCTTCGAATCCACCTTCGTGCTCCTGATGATTCCCCTCCTGCTGATGATGGCGGCGGGGCCGCTCATGGCCTGGAAGCGCGCCGGCGCCGGCGCCGTGCTGCCGCGTCTCGCAATCTCGCTCGTCACCGCCATCGCCGTGGCCGCGGCGGTCGGGGCGAGCGGCGGCGGGCCGTGGGGTGCGGTGCTCGGCATGGCGCTCGCCGGTTGGGTCGCGGCGGGCGTGCTCACGGAATTCGCGGAGCGCGTGCGGCTCTTCCGCGTGCCGCTCGCCGAGAGCGCGCGCCGCGCCGTCGGCCTGCCGCGTGCGGCCTGGGCGATGAGCATCGCCCATCTGGGCGTGGCGGTGCTGGTGGTGGGCACGGTCGGCGCCAGCAATTGGCAGACCGAGCGAGAGCAGTCGATGCAGCCGGGCGATTCGGTCGCTCTGGCCGGCTACGATTTCGAGCTGCAGAGCATCGGCGACGTGCCCGGCCCCAATTACATCGCGCGGCGCGGCGAGGTTCGGGTCCTGCGAGATGGCGAGCCGGTTGCGCTCCTCCTGCCCGAACGCCGTCACTATCCGGTGCAGGACACCTGGACCACCGAGGCCGCGATCCACACCACCTGGCTCTCCGATCTCTACATCGTGGTTGGCGAGGATGCGCCCGGCGGCGGCACGGCGATCCGCATCCACCATAATCCGCTCGTGCCCTGGATCTGGATCGGCGCGCTCCTCATGGTGGCCGGCGGTGTCGTCTCGTTGACCGACCGCCGCCACCGCGTGGGCGCGCCCACCCGCCGCCGGCATCAGGCGCCCGCTGTCGCCGCTGCCGGCACGGGCGAGTGAGGGACAGGCAGGAGATGGCGGACGAGGGCGCCCAGGCGCCGCGGGAGGAGCAGGAGGCCCGCCCGCCGGTCTCCGCCGCCCGCAGGTTGCGCTATCTCGCGCCGATGTTCTTGTTCGTGGCGCTCGCCGCCGCGCTCGGCGTCCAGTTGCTTACCGGCGATCCCGGCAGGGTTCCGTCGGCGCTGATCGACAAGCCGGTGCCGGAATTCTCGCTTCCGCCGGTCGAGGGGTTCGAGGACGCAGGCGGGTTCGCGACCGCCGATCTCCAGAAGGGCGAGATTGCGCTTGTCAACATCTTCGCCTCCTGGTGCGGCCCCTGCCGGGTCGAGCACCCGTTGTTGATGGCGCTCGCCGAGGCCGGCACGGTCCCGCTCTTCGGTATTAACTATAAAGACACGCCGGACGACGCCGAGCGCTGGCTGGGCCGCCTCGGCAACCCGTACACGTTGATGGGGGCCGATCTCGACGGCCGCACCGGGATCGACTGGGGGGTCTACGGCGTGCCCGAGACCTTTGTGGTGGACGGTGCAGGCCGTATCCGCCACCGCCACGTGGGCGTGCTCTCGCAGCACGACCTCGACGAGACCATCCTGCCGCTGATCGAGGACCTGCGGGGATGAAAGTCGCGGCCGGCACTCTGCTCGGCGGCATCGTCTCCCTGTGGCTGGCGCTGGCAGCGGGTCCCGGCCTGGCGTTCACGCCCGACGAGCCGCTCGCTGACTCCGCGCTCGAAGCGCGCGCCCGCGCGCTCCACGCGGAGCTTCGCTGCATGGTGTGCCAGGGCCAGTCGATCGCCGATTCCAACGCGCCGCTGGCCCAGGACATGCGCGCCATCGTCCGGGAGCGCATCGAGGCCGGCGCGAGCGACGATGACGTGAGGGGCTTCCTCACCGACCGCTATGGCGATTACGTCCTGCTCGACCCGCCGGTGAAGCCCGAGACCTACGCGCTCTGGTTCGGACCGGCGGCGGTGTTCGTCGTTGGTGCCGCCATTGCCTTCGCGCTCGTGCGCCGTGCGAGGGCCGGGGCGCGCGATACGGGGGCGACGCCCCTTTCCGCCGAGGAGCGACGGCGGCTCGACGCGCTTCTCGACGACGACACCTAAGCTGCGCAGCCGATGATCTTCGCGCTCGCCGCCGCATTGCTGACGGTGCTCGCCGTCGCGGCGGTGTTGGTCCCCGTGCTGCGCCGGCACCGCCGGGGCCCGTCGCGGGCGGACTACGATCTCACCGTCTATCGCGATCAACTGAGGGAGCTGGAGAGCGATCGCGCCCGCGGCCTGGTCAGCGAGGAGCAGGTGGAGGCAGCCCGCACCGAGATCGAGCGGCGCATGTTGCGCGCGGCGCGGGCGCGGGACGCGGACGCGGTAAAAGCACCTGAGCCGGCAGATGCGAGCGCACGCGCTTCGAGGGGTTGGCGGCGGCGGGCTGCAGCCATCGGCCTCGGGCTCTGCATCCCGGCGCTGGCCGCCGGTATCTACGCAAGCCTCGGCACCCCCGGGCTGCCCGGCCGGCCCTTCGCGGAAGTCGAACGGCCGGCCGCCCGAACGGAGACCCTTGCGGCTCTGAGCGGGCCGGTCGAGCAGCTTGCGGCCCGACTCGAGGGCGAGCCCGACAATCTCGAAGGCTGGCTCCTGCTCGGCCGCTCCTACGTAGTGCTGCAGCGCTATGGAGAGGCGGCCGACGCGCTGCGGCAGGCGGCTGCGTTATCCGGCGGCGACCCGGACGTGCAGGGAATGCTGGGAGAGGCGATTGTCTGGGCCAACGACGGCGTGGTGGTGCCCGAGGCTACCGGCATCTTCCGCCAGATCCTCGATGCGCGGCCGGACGACCCGGCAGCGCGCTTCCACCTCGCGCTCGCCCGCGCCCAGGCCGGCGCGGTGCAGGAGGCCTACGAGATGTGGCTTGCGCTCGCCGCCGACACGCCGGCGGACGCCACCTGGCGCAACGATCTGGAAGCGCTGATCCGCCAGTCTGCCGAGGTTCTCGGTGTCGAGCCGGGGGCCGTTCCAAGCGGGCCGGCGGTGGCCGACGCGCCTTCCGGCCCGACGGCGGAGGATATGGCGGCTGCGGCCGAGATGTCGCCCGAAGAGCGCATGGCTATGATCCGCGGCATGGTGGAGAGCCTCGCCGCGCGGCTTGAGGAGAATCCGGACGACGCGGAAGGCTGGCGGCGTCTCGCCCAATCCTACGCCGTGCTCGGCGAGCCCGAGAAGGCGACGGAAACGCTGCGCCAGGCTTCGGAGCTGGCTCCCGACGACCTCGCGACCCTCCACGCTTACGCCCGCGCGCTCACCGGCGACGTCGGTGCGGAACCGCCCCCACCGGAGGCTGTGACGGTCTACGAGCGCATCCTGGAGCTTGAGCCCGACGATGGGGCGGCGCTCTGGTTCGTCGGGCGCGCTGCGGCGGAGCGGGGCGACAACGCCACCGCGCGCGCGCATTGGGAGCGTCTCCTTGCCCTGCTCGCACCGGGCTCGGACGAACACGAGGCGGTTCAAACGGCGCTGGACAGCCTCAAGAATTAGGTAAGCGCTCGGCTGCGCAGATGCACCCGTCCAGGTAGCCGTCACAACCCGTTCCATCGATGCTCTCCCAGGCCGGGCAGATGCCGGTGCGCCAAGAGCCTCCTTTCTCTTGACATGCGAATGCAAATGAGTCGTAGTTGCATTTAGTATCGGGTTGAGACGCCCGAGAACGGTGGTACCGGCATCGCCCTATGACATTGAACCGTAATACCCGTGCAACCGTGGCTTCACGCCCGCCGCCTAGCCTCCCGCCAAGGGAGCCGCCTGAGCGGACTCGGGGGTTTGCGTTCTTCAGACAAAGCAAATGAAAAGGAGAGTGTGATGGGTTTCGTGCGCAATCGGTGTCGCTTCGGGGGGAAGTCCTTGGCCGCGGCGCTTCTCGGGACGACGTTCCTGGTCGGCCTCGCGGGCCCTGCGCTCGCCGACAGCCACCTCGAGTCGGAGAATGCCGAGCTCCGCTCCAAGGTCGAGGATCTGATGCAGGAAGTTCAGATCCTCAAGAACATGGTGGTCGAGCAAGGCAACAAGATGGCGGATATGGCGGAGCCCGCAGCGCCGGCCAAGATGGTCAAGTCCGGCAAGGACAAGGTGAGCCTGAAGGTCTACGGCCAGGTCAACCGGATGCTGCTTCTCGCCAGCGATGGCAACGACAGCCGGCTCTTCAACGCGGACAACGACATGTCGTCCACCCGCGTGGGCTTCAAGGGCAAGGCCAAGATGGACGGCGGTTGGTCCGCCGGTACTACCGTCGAAGTGCAGATGGAGTCGAACTCGTCGTCGAAGGTGAATTTGCAGGGCGACGTGAACACCGGCAAGGAGACCTTCACCGAGCGCAAGCTGGAGCTGTGGGTCAAGAGCAAGGCGGCCGGCAAGTTTTCGATCGGCCAAGGGAGCACCGCGTCAGACGGCGTGGCCGAGGCGGACCTCTCAGGCACCGGCGTGATCAGCGGATCGGGCTCGGGCGGCGCGCTCGGCGCCGATGTCAGGTTCGTCGACTCGGATGGCAATACTTACAGCAAGGTGGATGGCATCTTCGACAATCTCGACGGACACAGCCGGAAGGACCGGCTGCGCTACGATTCGCCGAGCATCGGAGGCTTCCAGATTTCGACCTCACTCCAGAGCGACACGGGTGACGGCGATTCCGGTCCCTGGGATGTGGCGCTCCGCTACGGCCGCGATCTGGACGGGTTCGAGGTCGAAGCCGTCGCTGCCCAGTGGGTGAATGGAGACGACACCGGCATGGGTGGCTCGGCATCGGTTTTGGCGCCGTCTGGCACGAGCTTCACCGTCGCCCATACGACCGAAGAGGACGGTGACGACTCGGCGAGGATGACCTACGCGAAGCTTGGTCAGACGCTCGACATCACCCCTGCGGGGAGCACGGCGCTTTCGATCGGCCTCATGGACGCCGAGAACGCGGCCGGCGACAGCGGCAGCGCTATCGACGTCGCCGTCGTGCAGAAGGTCAAGAGCCTCGGCGCAGAGTTCTATGGCGTCTACGGCATGTACGAGGCCGATATCGCGGGCGCCGCGACCAACGACGTCACCGTCGCGGGCGTTGGCGCGCGTATCAAGTTCTGAGCGCGCGACCGCTTCAGCCGCTCCGCGAGGCGCGGCACGGAAGGAAAGGGGGCGGCCGTAATGCACGGTCGCCCTCGGTGCGTTTAGGAGAGATACCTACACGCCCATGAAGCTGATCCAGCCGGTAATGATGTACTTTTCCTCACGTGGCGCGACCTCGCCCTTATGCGTGTGGGTGAAGCCCGCCGGCCAGATCAGGGTCTTGCCCTTGGCTGGCCGGACCAGGTGGTCCTGGAAGGTGAAATAAGTGCCGCCGCCCTCCTTGATGTCGTTCAGGAAGGTCTGGAAGGCGAGCACCCGGTGGCCGAGGTCGAGCCCGCTCGACTCGTAGTGCGCGCCGTGGAAGGCGCCGCCCGGCTTGTAGTACTGCATCTGCGGCGGTTCCAGGAAGCCGAGCTTGTCCGAGGCCTCGCCCAGCACCGGGAACTCCTGCATGTAATCGCCGAGGCAGGCCATCACGTGACCGCGATAGGCACGCACCGTCTTGGCGTAGACCTCGTAGGGAAAACAGGTCAGGCTCGCGTCTTCGCTGTCCTTCCAGCTCTTGTCGACGCCCTTGGCGCTCGTCCCCGGCCGGGTGAGGCCGAGGCGGCGCGTCCGCTTGAAGCCCTTGATCAGCTCGTCGCAGAGCGCGGGCTTCTCGATGGTGTATTCCTTGATCCAGCGCATCGCCGGGTGCTGCCTCCAAGTGTGTTGGGCCGCCGGCACGGCTGCCGCCATGCGGGTGCGAGGAGCATTCTAGAGCGTTATCCGATCAACCTGGATCACAACCTACTCCGAACGGCTGCCAACTTGGACAACAGCGGCAACTCGAGCGCCGCGAAACCCGCGGGAGGTGTATCCGCCTCAACCGAGAGAAGACTAAGCTGTTGAAAATCCATGCGATTCAATTGGATCGGATCGCCCTCTAATTCCATTTGCGTGGCGGGCACGCCATCTTGTATTGTGCGCCGCGCAAAGGGAGTGTCATACGCGCCGCGCCCGCGCGGTGCATCAACCTTGGACAAACGATGAGAACCGGGCCGGATGTCTCCCCCCGGTGCTGAAGGGAGGGTGCGCATGTCGCATACCGACAAGAAAGAGCAGTTTACGAAGGAGCTGTATCGGCTCTGGTCGATGCACGCGGACCGGAAGAACTACAAGGTCTCGCGGCGTGATCTGATTAAGGGCATGGCCGGCCTCGGGCTCGGCGCGGGCGCGATCTCCATGCTGATGAAGCAGGCGCCCTTCAGCGTCAGGCAGGCCTGGGCGGCCGATGGTGCCACCCCTGAGGAGCGTGCCATCAATGGCGCGAAGGCGCTCTTCGACAGCGCCGAAAAGAAGACCATCAGCATCATGTATCCGTCGGGGTCCGGCGGTAACCTCTCGCCCTTCGTCGAGGAGTGGAAGGGGCTTACCGGCTTCGATCTCGAGCTGATCGAGGTGCCGGTGACCGAGACCCATCAGAAGGCGATGCAGGAAGCTGTGGCCAAGACGGGCCGCTACGACATCATGATCCCGGCCCCGCTGAGCCTTGCGGACCTGGCCGAGTCTGGCGTGGCGCGGCCCCTCGACGACTACATGGACAAGTACGATCCCGAGGTCTACTCAGGGCCCAACCAGCTCCAGTTCCCGGTGTCCGACTTCGGGCAGAAGTACAAGGGCAAGACCTACGGCCTCTACTGTGACGGCGACTGGTGGCACCTCAGCTACCGCAAGGACAAGCTCGCCGAGAAGGGCCTGGCGCCGAAGTCGAAGCGCGAGATGGTCCATACGTGGACCGAGTACGACGAGCTTTGCGCCACGATGCACGACCCGGACAACAACTTCTACGGCGCCCTCGAGTACCGCTCGCCGTTCTGGAACAAGTTCCACTGGATGACGCGGGTCCAGTCGAAGGGTCACTTCTACTTCGACGAGGACATGAACTCGCTGGCCGACACGCCGCAGGGCATCGAGACTGTCAAGGAGCTGATCGCGCTGCAGGACATCATGCCGGCCGAGCAGTTCACCTACGGCTTCACCGAGAACTACGCGCAGTACTACGCGCAGGGCCGTGGTTTCTGCGAGTTCGGTTGGCCGTCGCTCTGGCGCTACAGCAACGACGCGGCGGGCTCCCAGTCGATCATCGCCGCCAAGGGCGAGGACGGCGAGCCTTCGCAGACCGCCGTCTCGAAGGTGCCGGGCACCATGCACAACGGCGAGCTCATTCGCTCGTGCATCCACGCCTTCGCCTGGGACTTCGTGGTCAGCAACTACTCGCCGATCCAGGAAGCCGCGTACTGCTTCTCGCAGTGGATCACGGGGCCGACCATGTCGATGCGCTCGATCCCGAACGAGGGCGGTTACTTCGACCCGTGGCGCGACAACCACTTCTTCGCCCCGTCGGCCGAGTTCTTCGCCGCCTATCCGGGCGATTTCCTGGCGACCCACGCCGAGGCGATCGTGGACGCGGTGCCGGAGATTCAGCTGCGCGGCGCGGCCGAGTACCTCAACGCGCTCGACGTCAATCTGACCGCGGCCTACAACGGCAACAAGTCGCCGGAAGAGGCCATGGAAGACACCGCCAAGGAGCAGAACCGCATCACGCGGCGTCTGGGCAAGGCGGAGCAGAAAGAGAGCTGGCACGGCCTGGCCAAGATGTATCCGGAGCCGCTGCAGAAGCTCGTCGGCGTCGACAAGTGGGTTCTGTAGTCCGACCGTAACAGCACAACCGGACTGCAGGTAACGTGGTTACGAAAGCTGCGAACGGCGGCGTGGCCGCCCCGGGCGTTGAGGGGCCGGCCCCCCCGGGAGACCCAAAAAAAAAAAGCGACAAAGGCGGGGGTTTTA
>JAJDVB010000181.1 GCA_022826345.1 Alphaproteobacteria bacterium | reverse complement strand
CCGGCCAGATTATCGGCGTTGCCGCACTCATCATCATCCTCCGACGGTGAGACTCGATCACCACAGTCTATGGAGGTTGTCCCGTCCATCACCACAACATATTGAGATAATGAGTCAATTTGGAGCGCGTTTGGTATGATCTGAACGACTGCCATGCCAGAGGGTGGTGAGGACCCCTTCGCGTTTGACGGCCTCGATCGCTGGCGT
Source organism: Alphaproteobacteria bacterium (assembly GCA_022826345.1). The sequence continues at coordinate 16,982 of JAJDVB010000181.1, read as the reverse complement.
GAAATCGCTGTCTCCGGCTAGCAAGGCAACCCTGGCAATTCTGCCCTTGCCAGCAAGGAGAGCCATATCGACCCCGAGCATGAGGTCGACTCGCTTCTGTTGAAAGATCGGCCGGCCTCGCTCGTCCTGGCCTCTGTACGCGAGCTTGCCCAACCGCACGTCGAACCGAGGCAGATGAAGGAGAGCGGTGATGAACCGGTGTTTGGCCGCATAGCGACGTTTCTCCTCGTCGGTGGGCGGGCTGCTTTGGTACGGCAAGCAATGGTAATAGTACGCACGCAGGAGTTCGCCTTCTCCCGTCATGGCATCGACGAGTCGGGCGTAGTCGATACGCCGATTGCCGTGGTCGTGGTAGAGGACCTTGTCGAGGTAACCACCGTCGATGAAAACCGCCGTGACTGACATCGACGCACCTTAGAAAAAATGGGCCGGCGTGTGCCGGCCCCATTCAATGCCCACCGTGCCCTAGGAACGATGGGGTCCATAGAAGACCCGCACGATATTGGTATAGGCACCGGCTCGTCAAGCGGTGATCGGATCAAGCAAAGCTCCGAAATGCGCCGACCCTCCAACACGCATGCCGGAGCGTCGCCTTGACCGCGCGAGCGGCTTCATGCAGCAAGTCCCTGCCTCCGCAGCGACGACAGCCAACAACAGACGAGACAGTGTCATGAGCGCTATCGGAAAGCTCGGCCCCAACGAACCGCTCATCGGCCAGCAAGGCTCGCGCTCCGCGCTGTCGACGCCGGCGCTGGTGCTCGACCTCGACCGGCTGGAGCGCAACATCGCCTATCTCGCCACCTATCTTGGCAAGGCCGGGCATGGCGTAAGGCCGGTCGCCAAGATCCACAAGTCGGTGGAGGTGGCCAAGCGCCAGATCGAGGCCGGCGCCCTCGGCCAATGCTGCGCGACGCTGGCGGAGGCCGAGATCATGGCCGACGCCGGCATTCCAGGTGTGCTGCTCTTCTCCCAGGTCGTGACCGAGCCCAAGATCGCCCGCCTCGCCGCGCTCAACGCCCGCGCGGACGGACTGCTCGTTGCCGTCGACGACGCGGCCGTGGCAGACCGGCTTGCTGCGGCGTCACTGGCGGCCGGCAAGCCGCTCCGCATGCTGGTGGACTTCGAGGTGGGCGGCCGGCGCACCGGCCTCGTCGCCGTGGACGATGCGTTGGCACTCGCACGTCACATCGCCGGGACAGAGGGCGCGGTCTACGCTGGCGTGCAGGGCTACAACGGCTCCTTCCAGCGCGAGCCGGATATCGACGCTCGCCGCGCCGAGCAGGAACGCTGCACCGCGCCGCTCGCCGAGCTTTGCGAGCGCCTCGGCGCGGATGGCCTGCCGCCCGAAATCGTCTCGGGCGGCGGCACCGGCACCTATGCCATCGATGCGGCCAACGGTCTCTTCACCGAGTGCCAGGCCGGCAGCTACATTTTCATGGACGTGAACTACGCCGATACCCCCTTCGAGCCCGACAACCCACATCCCTTCGAGACCTCGCTCTTCGTCCGCACCACGGTGATCAGCGCGCGGGACGAGTTCGCGATCACCGACGCCGGGATCAAGGAGCTGCAGCGCGAGGAGTTCCCGCCGCGCGTGGCCTCGGGCGCGCACCCGGATTCCCTCTACGAGCTGGTCGGCGACGACATGGGCCGCCTCACCGTGCCGGAGGGCGAGAGCCTTCCGCAGGTAGGCGACGCGCTGGAGTGCATTGCGCCGCATTGCTACCAGACGCTCCTGCTCTACGACGTCTATCACTGCGTGCGCGGCGACACGCTGGTGGACATCTGGCCGATCGAGGCCCGCTCCCAGTGGTAGGGAGATGCCCGGTCGGGTCGCTCCCTTCCGCTTCAAGCCTGCCGCAACCGAGAAGAGCGCAGAGCGCGTGGCACTGCCTCGCTGCCGCTTTGGTTGTGCTTGCGGCGGCAGTGAGCGCGGAAACAACAGCGGCCGAGGACCTCTATCTGCGAGCCGGATTCGGCCTGGACCGCCCGACAGAGACTGTGTTCCGCGACAAGAACTGCGAGATCGAATCGCCGGTCCCGCTGTACGGCTGCGGCCCGGCCCCCGATGGAGCGCCGTATCGTTCGGTGGGGAATTTCGGCACGGCGGCCGCCCTCGAAGTCGGGATCGGCAGCATTGTCGCTCCGGCGTTGAGAATCGAGGCTCTGGTCGAATACCGCCCAAACCTCACCTTCGGCGGACGAGCCAACTATTTGGACTCTGAGTTGCGTCAGTCCGTCTCGGTCGACCTCTCCGTCCTGTCGGGAATGGTCGCGGCCTACGCGGATCTCCCGGCGCTCGGCTTGCCGAAGCTCGGCCCGTTCGCCCCCTTTGTGGGAGCCGGGGTCGGCGCCGCGCGGATCAGGACGGGCGAAACGTGGATGACGTTTCCGGCGACGACGACAATGGTGCCGGGCGCGCACCGGACCGGACTTGCCTGGATGCTGACGGCCGGTGTGGCGACCGCTCTCAATGAGAGCACGACGTTGGAAGTCGCGTGGAGGTACAGCGATCTCGGTGCCGCCGAGACCGCCACGGGCGGCGGCCGGGTTGTGTGGCGCGACGGGAGCAGGGAGCCGCTCATGCTCGATCAGGCCGCGAGCGAGGCCCGTTTGCGAAGCCACGGACTTCGTCTCTCCGTGCGTCACGAATTCTGATTGGGCTTAGGCACACACGGTGGACAGCGTCACCGGCCTTCGCCACGATTGACGAAAGCGGCAGCAGTCTCAATCGGAGGGTCGTCATGGTGAAGGCATGGGCCGGCATCGCCGGCATTGCAGCGCTCGGCCTGAGTGTTCTCGCCGCAGGCGAGGCGCAGGCGAAGGTGGAGGGCGATACCGTCTACCTCGGCGCCGCCGTATCGCTGACGGGCAAGTACACCACAGCCGGCGAGCACACCCAGCGTGGCTACGACCTCGCGGTCAAGACCATCAATGACGCCGGCGGCATCACGGTCGGCGGCAAGACCTACCGGCTGGAAGTCATCTACTATGACGATGAATCGACGCCCGCGCGCGGCGCGCAGCTTGCGGAGCGCCTGATCAATCAGGACGGCGTCGACTACATGCTGGGCCCCTACAGCTCGGGGCTCACCAAGGCGATCGCGCCTGTCACGGAGCAGTATGGCGTGCCTATGGTGGAAGCCAACGGCGCCTCGCTCCAGCTCTTCAACAAGGGCTATCGCTACCTGTTCGCGGTGCTTTCGACCACGGAGCAGTACCTCGCCAGTGCCGTCGCGCTCGCGGCCGAGCTTGCCGAGCGCGAGGGACGCGACCCGGCGACGCTGAAGCTCGCGGGGGCCTTCGAAAACGACCCCTTCAGCCAGGACATTCGCGCGGGCGTGCTCGCCGACGCGGCGGGGCTCGGCATCCAGGTCGTGATCGACGACCAGCTGCCGCCCGAGCTCAACGACATGGCGGCAACGCTCGCCAAGACGAAGGCGCTGAAGCCCGACATTCTCGTGGTCTCCGGCCATTCCAAGGGCGCGGCACTCGCCGTTAGACAGGTCGAGGAAATGCGGGTCGACGTGCCGATGCTGGCGATCACGCATTGCGACAGCGCCGACGTAATCGGCAAGTTCGGCACCGCCTCCGAGTACACGCTCTGCGCGAGCCAGTGGGCGCCGACACTCTCCTACCGTGACGACGTGTTCGGCTCGGCGGCCGACTATGCCGCGACCTTTGAGGCCGAGTACGGCTACGCGCCGCCCTATCAGGCAGCGGAATCCTCCGCCGCGGTGATCGTCTTCGCGGATGCCTTCGAGCGCGCGGGCGGCTTCGACAAGGACGCGGTGCGCGATGCGCTCGCCGCGACAGAGATGCAGACCTTCTACGGCAACATCAAGTTCGACGAGACCGGGAAGAACATCGCGAAGCCCATGGTGCTCTACCAGATTCAGGACGGCGCCTATGTCGTAGTCGCGCCGACCAAGTGGGCCGCCTCGGAGGTCCGCCACCCGACCCCGCCGTGGGCCGAGCGGTGAGCGCCGCCCGCACATCTCTGGCGCGCGGAGGCCTAATCCGGTAGCGCTAACGGCCGTGAGACCCACCCCGGCCGGATAGACATGGCAGCAAACGTCGCGCTCCTGGGCGACGCGCCGTTCCTCATTCTCCAGCTGTTGCTGGACGGCGTGATGATCGGCGCCATCTTCGCCGTCGCCGCCTACGGCATGGCGCTGGTCTGGGGCGTGATGAACGTCATCAACGTCGTCCAGGGCGAGCTCGTCATGCTGGGCGGCTTCATCGCGTATCAGCTCACGCTCTGGGGCGTGAGCCCGCTCTGGGGCATCCCCGTTGCAGCGGGCGTGCTCTACGTCATCGGCACCGGCCTTTACTACGGCGTGATCCGGCGCGTGGCGGACCGCGACATGTTCATCTCGCTGCTCGCCACGTTCGGGCTTTCCATCCTGCTGCAGCAGCTGATGAACCAGATCTGGGGCGGCGACGTGAGGACCGCCCAGTCGGGCCTCGGCACCTGGTTCCTGCTCGACTACACGGTGACGGTCTCGCAGATGAAGGCCGCAGCCTGTGGTGGCGCCATCGTCATCGGAGCGGTGCTGATCCTCTTCCTCAAGAGGAGCCGGATCGGCCAGGCGATCCGCGCCACCGCCCAAAACCCGCGCGCAGCCCGCATTCTTGGCATCGATACCAACCGCGTCTTCGCCGCCACCTACGGCATCAACGCCGCGCTCTGTGGCGCCGCCGGCGCGCTGGTGGTGATGGCCTACTCGGTGCATCCCTATATCGGGCTGCCATACACCGTGCGCTCCTTCATGATCGTGATCGTGGCGGGCCTCGGCAATCTGCCGGGCGTGATCGTGGCGGGGCTCGGGCTGGGAGCCGCGGAGAACTTCGCGGGCTTCATCCTGGGCGTGCAGTACCAGGTGGCTTTCGTCTTCATCCTCCTGGTGGTGATCCTCGTGATCCGCAGCTCTCTGCTGCAGCGCCGCAGGCAGTTCCTCAAATGACGCTCCGCCGCCAACCGCTGCTCATGCTGGGCGTCGCCGCTGCAGGCATTGCGCTTCCCTTCGTGGTGCCCGATTACCGCGCGCAGATCGCGATGCTCTGGGCGCTCATCATCATGGCCCAGACCTGGGACATCACCGGCGGCCAGACCGGTTACAACAGTTTTGGCAACATCCTCTTCTTCGGCGTCGGCATGTACGCCTCGGTCGTCGTGCAGCGGGACGCAGGCCTCGACTACTTCCCCGGTCTCGTGCTCGGCATGGTGGTGGGCGCGGGGATCGCCGCGGCGCTCGCCGTGCTGCTGGGCTCGATGATCCTGCGCATGCGGGGCCACTACTTCGCCATCGCCACTCTCGGCCTCGGCATCGCGGCCGGCGAGATCGCCGGCGGCTGGGACTACGTGGGCGCGGGCTCCGGGCTCTCCCCACCGCTCTTCCCGGCGCCGCCAGGGACCGCCAACCTGTTCTTCGCCTATCTTTTCTTCGGTCTTACCGCGCTCATCTTCGTCCTGCTCGCCGCGCTCTACCGGACCCGGTTCGGCCTCGCCCTCAACGCCATCCGCGACAACGAGGACAAGGCCGAGGCTATGGGCCTCCACACCGGGCTCTACAAGATCACGGCCTGGACCGTGGCCGCCTTCTTTCTCGGTCTCGTCGGCGGGGCCATGGGCAACATGCTGGGCTTCGTCGACCCGCGCGATACCGCCTTCGCCGGCGCCACCTTCGGCGTCTGGATGGTGCTGATGGCCATCCTGGGCGGCAAGGGGACGCTCTGGGGCCCGCTTCTCGGCGCCACCATCTTCCACATCACCCAGGAGTTGCTCTGGACCCACCTGCTTGGCTGGCAGCGCGTGGCCCTCGGCGTGATTATCGTCGGCATCGTGGTGTTCTTCCCCCAAGGCATCCTGGGCTGGGCGCGGACGCGCTGGCCCGCACGCCACGAGCCGCACGAGGGCGGGAGCGAGCGGGCATGAGCGCGCAACTCACGGTCCAGGGCGCGACCAAGTACTTCGGCGGGGTCACCGCCAACGACGAAATCTCGCTGGAGGTGCCGGAGGGCAAGTTGGTGGGCCTGATCGGGCCGAACGGCTCGGGCAAGTCGACGCTCTTCAACTCCATCGTCGGCTATCACCCGGTGGACGGCGGCTCGATCCGCTTCGAGGAACGTGAGATCACGCGCCTGCGCACGGCCGAGATCGCGCGCCTCGGGCTGATCCGCACCTTCCAGCAGACCCATGTCTTCGCGCAGATGACGGGCCTGCAAAACATGGCGATCAGCGATGCCGAGGCCGGGCACGGGCTCTTCCAGCTCATGCGGCCGGTCTCCGCTGAGACGCGCGAGCGGGCGGAGGCGCTGCTCGCCTTCTGCGGCCTCCACGGCAAGCGCCACCTGATGGCGGGCGAGCTCTCCTTCGGCCAGCGCAAGCTCTTGGAGCTCGCGATGGCGCTGATGGTGCGCCCGCGCATGCTGTTGCTGGACGAGCCGACGGCTGGCATCAACCCGACGCTCATCAACGGCGTGATCGAGCGGCTGCAGCGCGCCAACCGGGAGTTCGGCGTCACGCTCTTCGTCATCGAGCACAACATGCGCGTCATCATGAGCCTGGCCGAACACATTTACTGCCTGGCCCACGGTCGACTGCTCGCGAGCGGCCCGCCCGACGCGCTACGCAACGACCAGCGCGTGATCGACGCCTACCTGGGGGCGCGCTGATGGCCGCCACGCCGCCCGGACCCGGCACCGAGGTGCCGATGGACTTCGAGACCGCGCTCTCGGTGGATGCGGTCGAGGAGGCCGCGCGCGAGCTCGCCGGCGAAGGGCCCGCGCGGCAGGACCTGGAAGCGCTCTGCACGGGCGAGCCCGCCATCGACATCCGGGGCCTGCGCGCTGGTTACGGCCGCATGGAGATCCTGCACGGCATCGACCTCGTGGCCGGCAAGGGCCAGTCGCTTTGCCTCATCGGCCCCAACGGCGCCGGCAAGTCCACCGTGCTCCACGCCGTCTTCGGCTTCGCGGACGTGATGGCCGGCAGCATTCAGGTGGGCGCGAAGGACGTCACCCGTCTCGCCCCCAGCCGCCGCCTGGCGGACGCCGGCGTGGCCTACGTGCTGCAGGATAACTCGGTCTTCCCCGACATGACGGTGGAGGAGAACCTGCTCATGGGGGGCTTCCTGCTGCGCCGGCGCGGCGACGCCAAGCAGGCCGCCGAGCGCGTGTTCGACCGCTACGACAGGCTGGCGCAGCGAAGGCACCGCAGGGCGGGTGTACTTTCCGGCGGCGAGCGCCGGCTGCTCGAAATCTCCCGCGCGCTCATCATGGAGCCCGAGGTGCTGCTGGTGGACGAGCCCTCCATCGGGCTCGAGCCCCGCTTCATCGACATGGTTTTCGAGATTCTGGCCGACCTGCAGCGCCGCGAGGGCAAGACCATCGTGATGGTCGAACAGAACGCCAAGAAGGGGCTGGAGTTCGCCGATATCGGCTATGTCCTCGTCTCCGGCCGGCTCGCCATGGCCGGCCCCGGCGACGCTCTGCTCGAAGACCCGGAGGTCGGCCGCCTCTTCCTCGGCGCGTGAGGCGACCTGGAGCGTTCACGTTCGTTGGCGCCGCATGGCTAACCAGCGCCACGTAGGCTATGGTTCCGCCGGCCAACCTCGTCACCGAGGAAGGCACGTCCGTCGCCCTCACCGCACGATGCGGTTTCCAGCCCCCAAGAAGCAGGACAGTCATGGCCGCTTTCGACGATCTGATCGCGGCCTGGCCGGTGTGGCCCACGATTCTCGGCGCGCACATGCTGCTCATCGTCGTTCCAGCGGGTGTCGCGTTTCTGGCTCTTTATGTCTGGAAGGGTCATTCCTTCCGCAGCCGCAAGATCCAGCCCGGCTTCGCACCGTCCCACGCGATCCGGCGCGAGGTGTTCTATTCGCTTCTCACAGCGTTCATCTTCGCGCTCAACGGCGTCTTTATCTACGTCTCGATGGCGAACGGCTGGACGCTGATTTACACGGATTTCGCGGATTACGGCTGGCTTTACGGCGGCTTCAGTCTGGCTGTGACTATCGTGCTTCACGATGCCTATTTCTATTGGGCGCATCGACTGATGCACCATCCGCTCCTGTTCGATCGGTTTCACCGGCTGCATCACGAATCGCACAGCCCGTCGCCCTGGGCAGCCTACGCCTTTGCGCCCTTGGAAGCTGTGATTCAGGCGATGTTCCTGACAATCCTCATATTCATCCTGCCGCTGCACGTCACGGTCATATACCTGTTCATGATTCACATGATCGTCCGGAACGTTGTCGGCCACAGCGGCTTCGAGGTGTTTCCGCGGGGCCTGCCGGGGCATGCGGTACTCGGCGTCTTGACCACGAGCACGCACCACGACCTCCATCACAGCTCCAGGGGGTCGAACTACGGCCTCTACTTCACCTGGTGGGATCGCCTGGCAGGCACGGAGCATCCGAACTACCTCGAGGTCTTCGATCGCGTGACGCGCGCATCGACCGACGAAGCCTCAAACACCGAGGTGTACGGCTGTTCTGGGCCAGCACGCGGCTTGACCCCATGACCGAGCGGGCTTAGGGTCCGCGCGCTTCGAGAGGTTGTAACAGGCCACCCTTCGAGGAGGGACGCCGGTCCGCGAGTGTCGCGCGCCGGCGCGCCGACCGTTGGGGCGGGAGACGCGCGTGTTCGATAGTCTGTCCGGCAGGCTTAACGGGGTCTTCGAGACGCTGACACGCCGCGGCGCGCTGAGCGAGAGCGACGTGGATTCGGCGCTTCGCGACGTGCGGATCGCCCTGCTCGAGGCCGATGTCGCGCTCCCCGTCGTCAAGGATTTCGTCGGGGGCGTGCGCGAGAAGGCGGTCGGCGCCGATGTGCTGAAGAGCGTGGCGCCCGGCCAGCAGGTGATCAAGATCGTGAACGATCACCTGGTCGAGATGCTGGGCGGCGAGACCGCCGAGATCGGCATCGCCGCCGCCACCCCGCCCGCCGCGGTCCTCATGGTGGGCCTGCAGGGCTCGGGCAAGACCACCACCACCGCCAAGCTCGGCCGCTTCCTGCGCGTGAACAACAAGAAGCGCGTGCTGATGGCCTCGCTCGACACCAGCCGGCCTGCGGCCATGGAGCAGCTTGCGACGCTGGCCGTACAGGCCGAGGTGGACGTGCTGCCGGTGATCCCCGGCGAGCGCGCGGTCGGGATTGCGCGGCGCGCCATGAAGTCCGCCGCCCAGGAGGGCCACGACGTGGTCCTGCTCGACACTGCCGGCCGGTTGCATGTGGATGAAGAGCTGATGGCCGAGTGCGCAGCGGTGCGCGACGTGGCGGTGCCGGCGGAGACCCTGCTGGTCGCCGATGCGCTGACCGGCCAGGACGCGGTTAATGTCGCCAGCGCCTTCCACGAGCGGATTGGCCTCACCGGCATCGCGCTGACCCGTGTCGATGGCGACGGGCGGGGCGGGGCGGCGCTCAGCATGCGCGCGGTCACCGGCTGCCCGATCAAGCTGATCGGCGTCGGCGAGAAGCTCGACGCCATCGAGCCTTTCCACCCGGACCGGATCGCGTCCCGCATCCTCGGCATGGGCGACGTGGTCTCCCTGGTCGAGAGGGCGCAGGAAACCATCGAGCAGGATGAGGCCGAACGCCTGGTCCGCAAGGCCAAGAAGGGCGGCTTCGACCTCAACGATCTATCCAAGCAGATTCAGCAGGTCCGCAAGATGGGCGGCATGGAAGGCCTGCTCGGCATGCTGCCGGGGGTGGGCAAGGTCAAGCGCCAGCTCGCCGAGGCCAATGTCGATATCAAGATGCTCGATCGCCAGCAGGCGATCATCGATTCGATGACGCCGGCCGAGCGGAGCAACCCCAAGCTGCTCAACAGCTCGCGCAAGCGGCGCATCGCCGGCGGCTCGGGCACCACCGTCCAGGACATCAACCGCCTGCTCAAGCAGGTCAAGCAGATGAACGTCATGATGAAGCGGGCCGGCAAGCTGGGCGAGAAAGGCCTCATGCGGGCCGGGATGCCCGGCATCATGCCGCCCCGCTGATCACACACAGCCCACAAGGAGACTGGAGAAAGCATGTCACTGAAAATTCGCCTGTCCCGCGCCGGCGCCAAGAAGCGCCCGTTCTACCGCGTGGTCGTGGCCGACACCCGCAGCCCGCGCGACGGCCGCTTCCTGGAGCGTCTTGGGACCTACGACCCGATGCTGCCCAAGGACCACCCAGAGCGCGTGCGTCTCAACGAGGAGCGCATCCGCCACTGGCTGGGCGTCGGCGCGCTGCCCTCGGAACGCGTGGCGCGCTTTCTTGGTGCCGCCGAGATCATCCCGATGCCGACGCAGCGCAACAATCCCCAGAAGGGCCAGCCGAGGGCGAAGGCGCTGGAGCGCCAGGCCGCACGCGCCGAGAAAGCGAAGGCGGCGGCCGAGGCTGAGGCGGAGACTCCCCCGGAGCCCGCCGCCGAGGAGGCTGCGCCTGAAGAGGCTGCCCCCGAGGAGGCTGTTGCCGAAGAAGCGCCTGCTGAGGCCGCGCCTGCCGAGGACGCTGCCGCCGAAGAGGCTCCCTCCGAGGAGGCCGCCTCGGAAGAGGCCGGCACAGACGATGGCGAGGGCGAAGAGAAAGTCGACGGCTGAGGCCGCCGCTCCCGCACCTGCTGCGGCGCGGCGGTCGGAGACTGTCTGCCTCGGGCGGATCGTGGGTGCCCACGGCGTGCGTGGCATCGTGCGCGTGCAGAGCCACACCGCGAACCCCGACGACCTCACCGCCTACGGCGCACTCAGCGACGAGACCGGCACCCGGCGCTTCGCCGTCACGGTCACCGGACATGTGAAGGGCCTCCTGCTCGCCCGCGTGGATGGCGTCGACGACCGCGACGCGGCCGAGGCGCTGCGCGGCACGGACCTCCACGTCCCGCGTGCGGCGCTGCCGCCGACCGAGGGCGAGGAGTACTACCACGCCGACCTTCTCGGCCTCCGGGCGGAAAGCGAGGATGGCACTGCCTTGGGCCAGGTGAGCGCCGTCCACGACCACGGCGCCGGGCCCATCGTCGAGATTCAGCCGCCCGACGGCCTCTCCACCCTGGTCCCTTTCACGCGGGAGCACGTGCCGGCCGTCGACATCGAGGGCGGCCGCTTAGTCGTTGCCGCCCAGGAGGAAGGTCCGTGACCGAAGCCCGGCGTGAAGGCGGGCAATCGGACGCCCGGCCCTGGTGCGCCCACGTGCTCACCCTTTATCCCGAGGTCTTTCCCGGACCGCTCGGCGCTGCGCTCGCTGGCCGCAGCCTGGAATCCGGCCTCTGGAAGCTGGAAACGGTGGACATCCGCCGCTTTGCGCGCGATAAACACGGCACCGTCGACGATCATCCGTTCGGCGGAGGGGCGGGTATGGTCATGCGCCCCGATGTCCTGGCAGCGGCCATCGATTCGGTTGGGCCGGCAGAGGGTGGCGTTCCGCGCTTTCTGCTCTCGCCGCGCGGTGCCCCGCTGACCCAGGAGCAGGTGAAGGCATTGGCGGACGGCCCCGGCATCACGCTGATCTGCGGCCGTTTTGAAGGAGTCGACGAGCGTGTGCTGGAAGGCCGAGGCGTTGCCGAGCTCAGCGTCGGCGACTACGTCCTGTCGGGCGGGGAGATCGCGGCGATGACGGTGATCGACGCCTGCGTGCGCCTGCTGCCTGGCGTGGTCGGCCGGCCCTCCTCGCTGGTCGAGGAGAGCTTCGAGGACGACCTGCTGGAGTACCCGCAGTACACCCGCCCCCGCCTCTTCGAAGGCCGCGCGGTGCCGGATGTTCTCCTTTCCGGCGATCACGCCGCCATCGACGCCTGGCGCCGTGCCCAGGCGGAACATGTAACCAGAACGCGACGCGCCGATTTGTGGGCGCGCCACCAGGCGCGTCGATAACGCACCTGAGACCGTGAGGATAGTGCCGTGAATACGATCGAGCAGCTGAATGCCGAAGCCGTGGAGAAGCTCCTGGAAGAGCGGGAGGTTCCGACGTTCGGCCCCGGCGATACCCTCCGCGTGCACGTCAAGGTGGTGGAAGGCTCGCGCGAGCGGGTGCAGGTGTTCGAGGGCGTCTGCATCGCCCGGCGAAACCGCAGCCTCAACTCCTCCTTCACGGTCCGCAAGATTTCATATGGCGAGGGGGTGGAGCGGGTCTTCCCGCTGCATTCGCCGCGTATCGCGAAGATCGAGGTGGTGAAGCGGGGGGCGGTGCGCCGCGCCAAGCTCTATTATCTGCGCGGCCGGCGCGGCAAGTCGGCGCGTATCCGCGAGAAGCGCGACGACCGCGGCGCGAAGAAGGCCGCCGCCGAGGCGGAGGAGACTGCCACGTCCGCCGATTGAGCACGCCGGCCATCGCCGCAGGAGGACACCGATGAGCGGCCCCAAGACCCTGTTCGACAAGATATGGGAGAGCCATGTGGTGGCCGAGAACGACGACGGCACCACGCTCCTCTATATCGACAAGCACCTGATCCACGAGGTCACGAGCTGGACCGGCTTCGAGAAGATGGCCGAGGATGGGCGCCCGGTGCGCCGGCCCGATGCCACCCTCGGCGTGCCCGACCACTCGATCCCGACCAGAAACCGCGCCGCCGGCGTCGAAGGCATCGGCGATCCGCTCGGCCGCGGCCAGGTGGAGGCGCTGATCGAGAACTGCGAGAAGTTCGGCGTCCCCCTGATCCCGCTTATCGACGTGCGCCAGGGCATCGTCCACATCATCGGGCCTGAGCAGGGCCTCACCCTGCCGGGCGCCACACTGGTCTGCGGCGACAGCCACACCGCGACGCACGGCGCCTTCGGCTGCCTCGCCTTCGGCATCGGCTCCAGCGAGGTGGAGCACGTGCTCGCGACCCAGACGCTGAACCAAAAGCGCCCGCGCAACATGCGCATCACGGTGGCCGGCGACCTGCCCGCAGGCATCACCGGCAAGGACATGATCCTCGCCATCATCGGCGAGATCGGCACCGCAGGCGGCACCGGCCACGTGGTCGAGTACGCGGGCCCTGCGATCCGCGCTCTCTCCATGGAAGGGCGGATGACGGTCTGCAACATGACCATCGAGGGCGGCGCGCGCGCAGGTCTCATCGCGCCGGACGAGACCACCTTCGCCTACCTCAAGGGCCGACCCATGGCCCCGTCGGGCGCCGCCTGGGACCAGGCCAAGGCCTACTGGCGTACGCTCGCCTCCGACGAAGGCGCGGCTTACGACAAGGAAGCAACCATCCAGGCAACGGACATCGCGCCGCAGATCACCTGGGGCACCAGTCCCGAGGACGTGATCCCGGTGACGGGGCGGACGCCGGACCCCGCCGAAGCGCCGGACGAGATTCGCCGCGAGGCGATCTCTTTGGCACTGGACTACATGGCGCTCGAGCCAGATTCGCCCATCGAGGGCGTGGCCGTGGACCGGGTCTTCATCGGCTCCTGCACCAACGGCCGGATCGAGGACCTGCGCGCCGCCGCCGCCGTCGCCAAGGGGCGCAAGGTGCCGGCAGGCGTGGGGGCCATGGTGGTGCCGGGCTCCGGCCTGGTGAAGCAGCAGGCCGAGGAGGAAGGGCTCGACCGCATCTTCCTGGAGGCCGGCTTCGAGTGGCGCGATGCGGGCTGCTCCATGTGCATCGCCATGAACGACGACAAGCTCGCGCCGGGCGAGCGCTGCGCATCGACGTCGAACCGCAACTTCAAGGGCCGCCAGGGCCGCGGCGGGCGCACCCACCTGGTGAGCCCGGCGATGGCCGCAGCCGCCGCCGTCAGCGGGCGTTTCGTCGACGTTCGCGAACTCGTGTCCTGAGGAGGGCCCGTCATGAGGACATTCACGACCCTCTCCGGACCGGCGGCGGCGCTGCCGATGATCAACGTCGATACCGACCAGCTGATTCCCAAGCAGTACCTCACCGCGATCAGCCGCGCCGGGCTCGGCAAGGGCCTCTTCCACGACTTCCGCTACGACATGGAGGACAAGGAACTTCCGGACTTCGTCCTCAACCGGGAGCCCTGGCGCGAGGCCTGCATCCTGATTGCGGGCGAGAACTTCGGCTGCGGGTCCAGCCGCGAGCACGCCCCTTGGGCGCTGGAGGACTTCGGCATCCGCTGCGTGATCGCGCCGAGCTTCGCCGACATCTTCTTCAACAACTGCGTCAAGAACGGGATCCTGCTGATCCCGCTGCCGGAAGACGACGCGAACCTGCTGATGGACGACGCCGGAAACTCCCAGACCTGCCGGATGGCGGTCGATCTGGAGGCCCAGACGATCACGCGCTCCAACGGCGAGACTGTCGGCTTCGAGATCGAGCCCTTCCGCAAGCACCGGCTGCTCAACGGGCTCGACGATATCGGCATCACCATGACCAAGGCCGGCGAGATCGACGCCTTCGAGGCGAAGCAAAAGTCCGTCCAGCCGTGGCTCTACGGCGGCGAGCCCGCCGGCTGAAACGAGCCTTCCGAGCCACGCCTCGGCCGTCGATGACGGCGGAGGTGACCGTGGCCACCAGGCATCGCCCTCGGCGATGACGAAATCGGCCGGCCCCTGGTGGCGTCCCTGGCGCGAGGTCGACGGCGCCAGCATCCTCCATGTAGACCTCGCGCCCGATGCGGAGCGCGAGGCGCACGCCCTCTCGTTGCTAGACGATGAAGAAACAACGCGCTGGCACCGCTTCCTGTCGGAGCGCGCCCGGCGGGAGTTCGCTCTCTGCCGTGCGGCGCTGCGCGTCAGTCTCTGCGAGCGGCTGGGCTGCGAAGACCGCGCGCTCTCCTTCGGCTACGGCGAGCACGGCAAGCCCTTTGCCAAGGTCGATGGCCAGCGCGCGAGGATCGGCTTCAACGTCAGCCACAGCGGCAGGCATGGCTTGATCGCGATCGCCGCACATGACGGGATCGGCGTCGATGTGGAGGAGCGCGTCGCGCAGCGCGACCTCGAAGGCATCGGCAGTCTGGTCTACGGCCCGGTGGAGCGGCGACTGCTGGCCGCCGCCGCAGGTCGGGAAAAGGTCCATCTCTTCTATCGCCTGTGGAGCATGAAGGAAGCGCTTATCAAAGCCGTTGGCACCGGCTTTTCTCTAAGCCCATCGCGGTTCGAAATCCCTGGACCGATGCTGCAAGGAGCCAAGACAGGAGATTTTCGATTCCCGCACGCGCTGTCGGATTCCTGGCGGCTGTACGATCTTGACGAGCCGCGCTTCGCCGCCGCGTTGGCGTACAGACTGCCGTCTCAGAGCAGTGGCTCGTAGCGCAGCGGATTGCAGGCTTCGACGGCTTCGCGCCGCTTGTAGAGCTCCACCAGGTTGGCGACCTCCACCAGCGAGAGTGAGATCAGGTAGAGACGGTGCTGAGGCGCCGACATGTCGCCGTCGCGGAAGCCTTCCAGGTGGCGAATCATCTCTTCCAGGCGCGGCAGGACGGCATCGTAGAAGGCGCGGATTTCTGCCATCGAGGACGATTCCCGCTGCTCGGTGCGCGCACGCTCGGGCTCCAGCGCCCAGTCGAGCCACGGCGCGAGATCGGCGAATTCCTCCGGCAACGCGGGCTCAGCCACCTCAGACGCCCCCGCCGTCCCGCCCGCCCGGCTCACGCGTTCCTCCCGGCATCGAGACGGCTCCCCAGCACCCGGTGGAAGTGGCGGATCGCCAGCTCATTGTCCTGCAGGATGACATGAGACTTCACGCCGGACGCGAGCCCTGCCTGCAGGGTCTCGTGCATGGCCGTGTCTTCCTGCAACGTGTCCCTGTAGGTGCACTTGAAGTACTCCTGCCTTAGCTGTTCGCGCACGGTCAGGGGTTCTCTGAAATAGACGCCGATCTCCCAGATCGTCCGGTCAACGGCGAGCGGCCAGAATTGATACGTGAGATAGCTCGTCGTCGTGCCGAGCTGGTACAGCAGGATCACGAAGTTCGGGAAAACCGTGAAGAAATCCATCTCGCCGATCATCTGCGGGATGGTGAATGAGCGCAGGACGCCATCGAATTTGAACAGTGTGGTCGCGAGTGGCGTGGGCCCCTGGCCCCGCTGGAACTCGCATGACCAGACACTGTGCTTGTCGTAGAGCGTCAAGTCCAGGTAGCGGCACTGCTTCTTGTCGTTCGTGACGAAGGCGTCGCCCAGGACCCGGCGGTGCTGAAACGGGAAGTGATAGAGCTCATTCTGCGCATCGAGCCCGACCTTCCAGTTGGCACGCTCTTCCACGCGATAGGTTTGCGTCAGCGGCATCTCGTGGAAGGGGCAGCCGTCGAGTTGGTCCGCGACCCCGCCGAGAAACTCGCGCAGCGTCTCTGCCGGCTCCGGGTCCAAATGGACGAAGACGAAGCCCTCCCAGATGTCCGTGTTCACAGGCGCGAGCCCGTGATCACGCTTGTCTAAGTCGAAGAAGTTCTCCTCGTCCGGCACGCGAATCAGGGCGCCCGTGTCGCTATAGACCCAGTTGTGGAAGTGGCAGTAGACGCTGCCCGGGCAGGAGCCCCGCTCGTCCAGCACCAGCGTGTTGCCGCGATGCGAGCAGACATTGTGGAAGCCGCGCACAACGTTGTCCGAGCCCCGAATGATGAGGACGGAAACCTTACAGATGGCGATGTCGCGCACGAAGTAGTCGCCGGGGTTGGGGACTTCGTCCACGCGGCCGACATTGATCCAGGAGCGTCGGAACACCAGATCGCGTTCGAGGGCGAACTGCTCGTCGGAGACGTAGGGCGCAGTCGGCAGCGGTTCTGTCCCGAGATCGGGATACTTCTCTGCCCACTGCTTCTCACGCATAGCGGTTTTCATCGGCTTGCCTCTCGTGCTTCGGCGTGTCGACCGATCCGCTCCAGATATCTCACCACGATCCGATGGTATGGTTAGTCAGAGCCAGAAGCTCTAGCAAGACTTGACCGAATCGGCATAGGTGGCTCCTAATACCGGGCGCAATTCATATGAACCGATACGGTGAGGCATTGGGATCATCACGATGGCGCGACGGCCCAGTTGCGCCGGGTCGTGTTCGTGATCACGTCGGGCTGGTCGGTCAGCCATTGCCACCCCGTCAAGCAGGCC
>JAJDVB010000013.1 GCA_022826345.1 Alphaproteobacteria bacterium | reverse complement strand
GCAACTGTCCATAGCCCTTAAACTTCACCATACCGGCGCCCGCTTGTCTACATCGGAAAAGCGGCCATGAGCCATGAAGCGATCCCAAACCGTCATGGGGACTCCGCCCCTCGTCGCTGCTGCCTCCCTGCACATCCGCAGACCTTCTTACGTCACGCGCGATGTGCTGAGCCGAATTCTCGCCACAATTCCGCGCCCTTTGCAAGCCCGAAATTCGACCGAATTTCAACTTTCCCCACAACGCCTTACGCTCTGCACCCCCGCGCACCGCGCCGCTCCCGGTCCCTCGCTGGAACGCGGCCTGCAGCAACCGACCGGGCCGGCCTTCGCACGGAACGCGATGCTTCCGGTCGAACTGCCGACGCCAGACGCCGTATCGGGGCCGTCGGCACAGCGGCATCGGCATCCTCCGCGGGGTCGCGACGGTGCGCGTGGTGGAGCCAGCGACGGTGATCCCGCCAGGCTCCCACAGCCCTCGATGTGAACGTCGACACTCAGTTAAATATGGAACAGGAGCGGCAGGCTGGCGAGCTGCGCGGATGGCCGGAATTCGGGGGTTTGAGGGGCCTTTTTCGGCCTCCGATGCACGCGTTGATGACGGTAGATTCCGGTGATTCCAGGGCTGCGACGGCGAAGGCCGCCAACGGCGCGCACCACGAGGCGGAACGGATTCTGGCTCGGACGCCTCCAAGTGTGATCCGCAGATGGCCTTGCCGGGAGGCCGCGCGCGCCGCGCGCTCGTGGCATCCCGCCAGGCCCTCCGCTACTATCCTGGCCGACGGTTGCAGCATGAGCACGCGGCTGCCCGAAGAGGATGCGGCCATGCGGCATGACGAAGCCTTCAAAGCCATTTTCTCCCACAGGATTTCGGTCGAGCATCTACTCCGCTTCCTCGCCGGCACGATCGACGACGGCCCGGACTGGATCGCGGCCTTCGATCCCGAGACGCTGGAGCCGGTGCCCACCGAGCGCATCGACGAGACCCTGCACCGCCACCTCAGCGACCTGGTCTGGCGCATGCGCCGGCGCGACGGCGGCGAAGAGGATTGGGCCTACCTCTTCGTGCTGATCGAGCTCCAGTCGTCGGTGGATCATCTGATGGCGTTCCGGGTTCGCACCTATGTCGACCTGCTCTATCGCGGGCTCCTGGCGGGCCGCCGCTTTGGTGCCTCGGACCGTCTGCCGCCGGTGCTCCCCGTGGTGCTCTACAACGGGAAATCTCCATGGACGGCGGCGGCGAGTGTCGAGGAGCTGGTTGCGCCGGAGGCCCGGCCCTCCGGCGACTTGGCCCCTGTGCCGATCTTTGCCGGCTCGGCTTACGTGACGCTTGACGTCGGTCGGGTCGGGGGCGGAGACTCCCCATCGGATGATGTGCTCTCTCTCGTGATCGGCATCGAGCGGATGTCATCTTATAGAGAAGGACACGCGACGCTGCGGGAGGCATTCTCCGTCCTTCGCGGCGCCGAGCACCGGGAGTTGCGCCGGACGTTTCATACTTGGTTCACCATGCTTGCCGGGCAGGGCGCTGAAGGTGTTTTGATCGAGGAGTTCGAGGAGATGGAACGGATCCCTGCAGAAGGAGAGATGCGGACGCCGGTCCAGGACCGCGTGCGTGCGTGGCGCGAAGCCGACCGTGAGCAGGGCCGCGAGCAGGGCCGCGCGGAGGGCTTCGAGAAGGGCATCGCGCAAGAACGCGCCTTGCTGCGACGCCTCATCGAACGCAAGTTCGGTGCGGACACCGCCGGGCGCGCTGCCCCCCTGCTGGCCGGGATCGGGGAGCCGGAGCGGCTGGCCGACGTCGGCGAATGGATCATCGACTGCGCCACGGGCGACGAGCTGATCGCGCGGCTGGAGAACGCAGACTAAAGAGTGCTGTCGCTGTCCCCTCGTAGTGTGTCGCGCGGGGTCGATGCCGCCTCGCGTTGTGCCGCCCGAAGCCGCTCCTGCTCTCTCTCCCATTCAGGCCATGTGCGCAGGCTCTCGCCGGTCCCGCGGCAGAAGTGGCAAGTCTCCGTCCGATAGGCGGAGCGCACGCGCATGTCGGCCATCAGGCCGGCGAGCAAGACGATCCGGCCTGTACCGATCCAGAGGCGGCACTCCATCACGCAGGCCCGCTCCGGTCGCTCCCGCCCGGCATGATATCGGCGAAGATGCTGGCGGCCACCAGGGCGGCGGATTCCTTCACCGAGTCCCGCGCCAGGTGCGCGTACCGCGAGGTGGTCTGTATCTTCCGGTGACCCAGAAGCTTGCCGATCATCGTGAGGTCTTCGCCCAGCGCCAGGGCGCGCGACGCGAAGGAATGACGCAGGTCATGAAGCCGCACGTCGTCGAGACCGGCGCGCTCCCTCACGCGATACCAGTAGTAGGCAATGTGCTTCTGCCGCTCGCCGTGCTCCCGGCCTGCGATCACCCAGGGATTGTCCGCAAGGCGCGGCAACCCGGCCAGAACACGCGCCGCCGCCGGCGACAGCGGCACGATGCGAGGACCGGTCTTGGAGTCGCGAAGCTGGATCTCGTTCCGGTGCAGCGCCACGTCGTCCCAGAGAAGCGTCAGCACCTCGCCGGACCGGCACCCGGTCAGCATCAGGAGCTTGATCGCCGCAGCCGCATGAACCGGAACCCGGCCCTCGGCCTCGAGATCGTCCAGGGCCTGACCGAGACGGCGGAACTCGTCCTCGGTCAGGAAGCGCTCAAGCCGCCGCGTCGGGTTGCGCGTCACGAAGCGGCAGGGGTTGCTGCCGGCAGGCAGCAGGCCCCACGCCTCCGCCCGGTTCAGCATCCGCGATAGCGCGCCCACCGTGTCGTTCGCAGCCACCGGCGTCTTGCGCAGGCGGTAGTGGAGCTCGGCAACGTGCTTGCGGTCGAGCTCGGCGATCGGCACCTTGCCCAGCTTCGGCAGGATGTGCCGCTCGATCGATTGCCGGTAGCCCTTGACCGTGTTCGGCTTGCAACGGACCGCCACGTGCTCGCGGAGGTATCTATCCGCAAGCTCCGCCACCGTCGGCCCGCCGGCTGCGTCCCGCCCAGCCCCCGGCTCATCGCCCGCCTCGATGCGGGTGAGAACCACGGCGCCCTCCTGCCGCGCTTCGTCGGCAGAGATCACCCCGTGCCGGCCGATCGAGATCCGCTTCAGGCCCCGCGGGCCCTTGCGCTGCACCATGTAGCTCTTGCACCCGTTGGGATAGACCCGGACCCCGAAGCCGGGAAGCTCCCGGTCCCAGCACATGAACTCCTTCTCCGCGGGGGTCAGTGCGTCGACCACCCGGTTGGACAGCGATCTCTTCTTCAGTCGCGGCATGTTCCGGTCCTCCGTCCTTTACGCCGCCTCCGCCGACGGCATGCCGTCGGCAGAGGCCTGGGTGGCACCCTCCGTGCGCAGGATGTCGTCCTCTATGCTGCCGCCCACGCGGGCAACGGCAATCTTCTCGGCTTCCTGCGACAGATGCGCATACCGCGCCGTGCTGCTCACGTCCGTGTGGCCGAGAAGGCGGCCGATCATCGGAAGCTGAAGACCGAGGGCGAGGGCGCGCGAGGCGAACGAATGACGCAGGTCATGAATGCGCACATCTTCCACTTCGGCACTCTCCCGCACCCGGTGCCAGTGGCTGGTCAGCGTCGCCAGATGGCGGTTGGGCTTGCCCCCCGTGATCACCCAGGGGCTGCGCCTCACCCGCTTGATCCCCGCCAGGATCTCCAGCACGGCAGGCGTCAGCGGCACCATCCGCGCACCGGTCTTCGCGTCGCGCAGGCGAATCTCGCCGGCCTTGCGGTCGATGTCGCTCCACCTGAGCGTCTGTATCTCCCCGAGCCGGCACCCTGTCAGCATCAGCAGGCGCAGCGCCGCCGCAGCCCGCGCCGACACCGGGCCCTCGGCCTCAAGCTCGCATAGCGCCTCGCCCACCCGCCTATACTCGTCCTCCGTGAGGAAGCGCTCGCGGCGACCCTCCTTGTAGCGCAGAACGAACCGGCACGGGTTGCCGCCGGGGGACGCAATACCCCACGCCTCGGCCAACGAATACATCTTTGACAGCACCATCAGCGCCCGGTTCGCAGCGCGCGGCGTCTCCCGCAGGCCATAGTGCAGTGCTTCGACCTCGGCACGCCCCACCTTGTCCAGAGACATCGCGCCCAGCGCCGGCAGGATGTGGTTCCTGAGCGAGCCCTTG
>JAJDVB010000051.1 GCA_022826345.1 Alphaproteobacteria bacterium | reverse complement strand
TGGAGCCGGGGAGCTGACTCAGCAGACGATCCGCACGGCGCGCTTTCTGCCTGAAAAGGTGCGCCTGACCACCGCGGAGCGGCTCCAAGTCCTTGGCCTCTTCAGGAATCTGGTCGATCTGCCGGTCAAGCGCG
Organism: Alphaproteobacteria bacterium; assembly: GCA_022826345.1. Next base: position 3,606 of record JAJDVB010000051.1, on the reverse strand, counting down.
GCGAGGAAGCCGCGAGGGCACCCGCGTTTCTGGAACGATGCAAGGAACTGGCGCGCGCGGCGGGCGGCGACCCGCCGTTTCCGCAGGTGCCGGACGTGCGGTTCCTCGAGGAACTGTCCGGGCGAACCGGGAACGAGCAACTGGCTGCGATTCTCCGGGAACGCGAGCGGATCGAGCAGTCGGTGATGGAGTGGCGAAGACTTGGCCAGCGAGCCGGAGACCGCCGTCGCGCCTGGGGTCTGGCCACCGCGCTGCACCGGCATGCGGAGGGAGAACTTGGCGAGGTCGCCGCGCAGGTCGGCCAGCAACTCGGTGCAATCCGAGATGGGCGAAAGTTGCTCGAAGAGACCGATCACGTAGCCCCACGCGTGACGCGTCTGGCGAACGCGCTCCGCAAGGCGCTGGGCGAGTTGCACGAGCGACTCGGGGCGGAGGTGGAGGCCGCGACCAGGCGGCTGGCCGCCGATCCGACCTGGCAGGAGCTGGATGCGGCCGAGCACGAAGCCATTCTGCGCGAAGTGGGACTCACGCCGCCCGGCGAACTCAAGGTCGGCACGAACGAGCAGCTCTGCGAGGAACTCGGCACCCGCACCCTGGCGGCATGGCGCTCCGAGATCGACGCGGTTCCGACCCGCGCGGGCAGGGCGCTGGCGGAAGCGGTGAAGCGGCTACCTGACGTTCCTGCTGAGTTCAGCTATGTGCGCGTCCGGCGAGGGACGTTGGGAACCGTCGAGGATGTCGACGCGTGGCTGGCGGAACACAGGGAGAGGCTCGTCATGGCGGTCCGTGAAGGCCCGGTAATCGTCGAATGAACCTCCCCCTTTCTCCAGACCTCCGCGCCCAGCTCGGCTCCGTGATTCAGGAGGCTCGGCGCGTGGCCGAGTCCGGTGCCGCCGAGGCGCTCGCCGCGCTGGCCGTCGGCGAAGCCCAGCCCTTCGCATCCATGTCGCTCGGCGAGAGGGCGCTCCGCAACGCGCTCCGCGCCCGGGGACGCCAGGCGGGCGACCGGATAGTCTCCAGTGACGCCCAGCAGACCGGGCACCTCGCCCACGAGGCGGCCTATGAGCACTGGCACCGCATGCTGTTCGCCCGCTTCCTGGCCGAGAACGAACTGCTCATCGCGCCGGAGTACGGGGTGGCCGTCTCGCTGGAGGACTGCCGCGAGCTTGCACGGGAAGAGAGGCGCGATCCGTGGGAGCTGGCCGGTCGATGGGCGCAGGCGATGCTGCCGGGGATCTTCGCATCCCGCGATCCGGTCCTCCAACTCACCCTCCCTCCCGAAACCGGCCAGAAGCTAGAGGAACTTCTCGAATCGCTTCCCGCTCAAGTCTTCACGGCCCAAGACTCGCTCGGCTGGACCTACCAGTACTGGCGCTCCGAGGAGAAGGACCGCGTCAACGCGAGCGGCGTGAAGATCGGAGCGGACGAACTCCCCGCCGTCACGCAGCTCTTCACCGAGCGCTACATGGTGCGCTTCCTGCTGCACAACACCGTGGGCGCGTGGCGGGCGGGCGAGGTAGTAGCGGAAGAGCCCGAACTTGCGGCTTCAGCTCCCAACGAAGAGGCGCTGCGCCGACGGATGCGGCTCGATGCCGGCGGCGGATACGACTTCGCCTACCTGCGCTTCGTGCGAACGAAGACGGATACGGATGAGGACGACGAGCGAACCGGGCCATGGCGCCCTGCGGCGGGATCGTTTCCGGATTGGCCCCGGGCGGCGCGCGACCTGCGGATCCTCGATCCCTGCTGCGGGAGCGGGCATTTCCTGGTTGAGGCCTTCGAGCTCGTGGTGGGACTTCGCATGGAGGAAGAGGAGCTTGCCGTATCCGACGCTGTTCGAGCGGTGCTCCACGACAACCTCTTCGGCCTTGAGATCGACCCGCGCTGCACCCAGATAGCAGCTTTCAATCTGGCCCTGGCCGCATGGCAGATGGCCGGCGAATGGATCGAGCTTCCGCGCCTGAGTGTCGCTTGCTGTGGGATCGCGCCCGCAGGGAGCGAGGCCAGTTGGGTGCGTCTCGCGGAGGAACTGGAGGGGCTGACCGGGTTGGCCGAGGATCCCGAGCTCTTCGGCGGCAAGGAGACGCTCGCCCGCGGACCGCTCCAGGAGGGGATGGCCCGGCTGCACCAACTCTTCCGCAAGGCGCGCGAGCTGGGGTCGCTGATCGACCCGGAGGCCGTCGGGGGCGATCTCTTCCGCGTCGGCTACGATGACCTCAAGAGGCTGCTCGACGCTGCGGTAGCGCGCGAACGGAAAGCCGTGGGCCGCAACGAACGCGCCGTGGCGGCGGCCGGGATGGCGCGAGCCGCCGAGATTCTGACGGGGCGCTACACGCTGGTGGTCACCAACGTGCCGTTCCTGGCGCGGGGGAAGCAGGGCACGCGGCTGCGCGAGTTCGCGGAGACGCACCACGGCGACGCAAAGGGCGATATCGCGACGGCCTTCGCGTCGCGGATCTTCCGGTGGCTGGGCGATCATGGCACCCAGGCGGTGGTGACGCCCCAGAACTGGCTCTTCCTCACCACCTACCGGAGGCTGCGGGAGCGGCTGCTCTCAGAGAAGACGTGGAATGTGGTGGCGCGGTTGGGGCCGGGTGCGTTCGAGACGATCAGCGGCGAGGTCGTCAATGTGGCACTGGTCGTGCTGTCGGCGGGGCAGCCGAAGCCGGATTGGGAGACGGCGGGGGTGGACGTGTCGTCGCCGCGGGGCCAGCCGCCGATCAAGGCGGCCGAGAAGGCGAGGCTGTTGGCGCGTGGGTCCGACGTGGTCGAGTCGGTCCAAGCCGACCAGTTGAAGAATCCGGATGCCGTTGACCGGCATATGGTTGATGTAACTGTAATGATTGCAACATGATATGCGTGTTACTATCGTACAGTTATCACTTTAGATATGTCCAGCGTTTCGAGCAGGCGCGGGGCGGAGAGAATGGGGTCGGCTGGGGTAACCGTCCGGTCAAGCCGTGGCCTCGAACTTCTGACGGGTTCGGCTTGATGGCACGCGCGTAACCGACGAGCGCCCCCACGACCTCCTTCCGATCCTCTTCTGTTGGCCTCTTCGGTGTTCCATGCTGGTGTGCCGGACGCGACCGGGCAAAGTCGGGCTTCGCGGCCTGATCAACGTAAGGTCATGCAGTTGAAGTCAATGCGGCGCTGGGATTGTTCTTCGCCGCAGACGGGCGTCTACCTCGGCGTCCACACCGACGAACTCGGGGTGCGGACGCGAAAAGCCCCCGGCGCTCGCCTTCCCTTTCGGTTTTCATCCCATGAAGAACAGCAGGGGACAAGCGGCGCGCCGGGGGCGGTTCCCTTCGGTTGTCGGTAGGGGTCTAACCTTCGTCGGGATCGCCGGCCCAGTAGCAGCCGTAGAGACGCCGCGTCGGCGGGTCTTCCCTCCCGTCCTCCCGGATCGCCGGAAGACAGGCCAGCGGCGCGCCCAAGTGCTCGACCTCGATGTAGGCCAGGTATTCGACCGGGGGCGCGAGACAGTCCGCGTCCGCCCGCTCCATCGGTTGGTAGCTTTCCGAGCCATGCGCCATCAGCGCGCTCGTGTAGGCGCACGTCTCCACGCTCACCACCCCCTCGGTCTTCGGGATCATCACCACCAGG
>JAJDVB010000097.1 GCA_022826345.1 Alphaproteobacteria bacterium | reverse complement strand
CGGGGCCAGAGGGGCTCGGCAAAGACAACCCGGATCATGGCGTAAGACAGTGCAAACAGAACGCCCCCGCCAAACCCCTGCACGGTGCGGCCGATCAACAAGACGGGCATGGAGGGCGCAATCGCGCAGATGACGGCACCTGCCGCAAAGACGACGGTTGCAAATCGATATCCGCCGCGAGGGCCGAGAGAGGCAAGAAGGCGCGGGCTGAGGGCCGAGCCCATGATCGACGCGAGGATGAACAGACTGGTGTTCCATGCGTAGTAGTCGAGGCCGCCGATGTCCGCGACGACGGACGGCAGGATGGTGATCGTCACGTAGACATTCACCGCATGGAGGGCGACGCCGCCGGCCAATGCGAGCGATCGAAGGGCGTTTCGTCCGCGCAGGAGGTCACCCCAACCGGCGGCGGCTTGATCAGCCAATGCTTTCGTCCTCTGCCCCGTCTCTCGCCCCGAGCGGTAACGATCAGCTCCCCGATCTTGGCGTGAAGATCGCGGACCTCGCCCTCATGGTCCCGGGTCCGGCGCTCCGCGCCCTTCGAGAACAGCTCGGCCAGACCCTCGATCGCCTGGCGCTTCCAGGCGCCGACCTCGTTCGGATGGACCTGGTGCCGCGAGGCGATCTCCTGACGCGTCCGATCGCCGCGGAGCGCTTCCAGCGCCACCTTCGCCTTCAGCTCCCCGAAAACTTGAGTCGCTTGCTCATCTGCATTCCTCCGTCAGACGGCGGAATACACCTTAACGACCTGTCCGATTCTCTGGGGCCACCTCAGCCTACTCGAGACTGACTGCGCGGGCAGCCCCGAAAAAGGCATGCCGAATGGAGCGCGGCCTTCACCGGATGCGTACTCTGCGCCCGCAGCCGCTTGGAGAACTCGACGAGCTGGGCCTCGCCCATCCCGAACCGATTGTCGGTGTTGGCGCCGAAGGCGGTGGTCGGATACGCGAGAGAGTCCTCGGTCGATCACCCGCTCCAGGACCCACGGACCTTCGGCCGGCTCCTCCAGGCCGGCCTGTGCCGGAACAAGCCGCTCTACGAGCCCAGCCGCTCGCTGGGGCCGATACGAAAGCGTTGTGTTGTACTCCAGGTTGTGCCACTTGCCATTGTTGGACCCCGCCTACGGAAAGGTGGTCTTAAGATTCAGCTCTTACCTTATCAGTGGCACACCCGCCAAGTATGGCTGATAGCGACGGCAAGGCGCGCCGCTAGGCGGAGATTACTTTATCTTTCTTCTCAATAGATAACTCCCTCGGGAGAAACGATTCGTCTGCTGGCTTTGGAGACGCACCAGCGTCATGGCGCACGCTGATTCCACCGAACACACCTACGAGAACTGCCGTTACAAGGAGTACGGCCATGACTGATTTGTAAAAGAACTCTATCTTCCCCACAGAGTGCAATTTACCTTCACTAAGAAACTTCTCGTGTCTCACAAATACTAGTTTCGCACAACACCATACCAGACAACTCGGCTTGTATGGACTCTCTTTTCCGATTGCGCTGCTCAAGGAGAGTTCCGGAAGAACCTCCATGTACTTTGTTTCGATCTCGATAGCGTGATTCACGGATCCAATGAGAAGTCGGTGATACCAATAGCGGTCAATGAAATAAAATAGATACGTAATGAAAAAGCCATACAACGGTACAAGAGTTGCAAACTGAACATCGTAACTGCCAAATTCCAGGTTCAGTTCTTTGTTGAGCAAAAATCCAATCGCGGCAAAGATTCCCAAGAGAATTGTGACAAACATACTGCGAATGCGCATGCTGATGTCGTTGAAGTGCTTCTGAACCTCGACAATAGTCTTCCATATTTCTATTGTATGTTCGCGATCCTTTTTGCTTAATACAGTTATTGGTTTTTCGCTCATCATTCTACCTTGCTCCTGCTACGGCACCAACTGGCATGGTTCCCTACGGACTCAACCATGTTTAGGAGGTTTACGGCGCCCGCTCGCTAACATACTGAAAGTCAGACAATATGGAAATACGACTGGTTAATTGTTGGTTTCACCAGGGCAGAAGTCGACAAACTCAAACATCTCTAGTATCTCTGAAAAGGAGGTTTCAAGTGTATACGACGGGGTAACGTCAACTGCAGCCCTAATCTGCTGTTCCCTCAGCACTTGGTCTTCAGTCCAGTGCGTTACATCCTGCAGTAATTTATACTCTTTTCGCTTGTGTGCTTGACCGTATTTCGCCCACACATCGTCAATGCCTGAATCAATAGCCATTGCCACATCCTTCATTAGGTTGTCGCCAACGTATACACAATGTATCTTGTTCAATCCCAGGTCGTTCACTATGGAATTTAGAACCACTGTATCGGGCTTGGTCGATCCCTTTGGAGTGTAGTGCTGTTTGCTGTGCCTTAGCTCATAATGCGAGGATGGATATTTTCGAACATCTTCGTAGGATAGTCCTTCGGGAAGCACATGGTCTTCGGGACAAAATACGTGGTCGAGAACGCCATCAAGACCAAGACGCCGCACTCGATAGTTCGAATAAAACGCCATGGATTCTGTGTAACCGATAATCCGAGAACCACGGCCCTTAACCCTAAGAAGTGTTTCAGCGACGGTCGAGTATAGTCGCAATTGAATGCGGCGTGTGCGTTGATACTCCTTGATTGGATCCGCAAATACCTCAGTTGCTGGTCTGCCTTTTAGTATTGGTTGAAGGGACGGCAACTCCTCAATTAGGAATGAGTATTCGGATGTGCCATGTTTTTGATGAACTCTACGTATTTCTGGAATGAGTTTTTCTTTTGATACGCCGCTTATCACAACAATTCCTTCAAGCATGGACGAAAAACATTTTATCCAAAGCTCTACCCAATCGAAGAGCGTGTTGTCTAGGTCCGTGATAAGCGTAGTTTTTTGTTTTCGCATTTGTTCCCCCAACGGCCAGGCCAAGCCACGCAAGTCCTAAAGGTTTATTCAAATCGTGGACAAAGCGACAATATGCAGGGAATGAATTCATGTGGTGATAGAAGTTGGAAAGGAGTGAGAAGCCGGAAAGCAGAAAATGCTAAGAGTCGGTGAAGGCGGCGGAGTGGCCGGAGAAGCCGCTTTTGTCGTGTAGGGCATGATCGTAGGTTAGGAGGATAGCATTCTAGGTGCAGGGAATAGATGCATGACATTGTAGGGCATTGCTTGATTGTATCCATTGTTGGCACTCTGTAGCCACATTTGGAAGTCCCTGTTCCTAAGCGGCATGCTGCTAATCAGTGTCCGGTAGGACGGACTCGGCGATGGTGGGCAAGCCGGATCATCGGTGCCGGTCTTGTATGGAGTCGTGTCGCCGACGTTTGCGCTCACGGTTCACCGCGGTGCTGGAGTGGACGGAAAATGAAGCAGCTAGTGCGCCTCGTGTCACCGGGTGCGGCAGTGTAGCTGAACTGCTCCCTGCTGTCGTCCCCGCCCAGGGGCTTACGAATCTGTGCATTGTCAGTGGACGGATTGATGGATTTGACGTCGTCTAGCGTCCTAAGGCATTGAATGTCTTAGTATCTCCGGCGTTAGGTTAGTTGCCGAGGGTAGAGTGTCATGCCAGCCAATCGTGGTGAGGGTCGAAGCTGTATCTGAGATCGTGAGGGCTCTGTTGCGCAATACCGTCCCATGTCTCTCGTCTCGGATGGGGCTTTCGGAAATAGGCTTCTCACCGGCATGATCGCAGGTGTGTTGCCGATATGCTCGGTTGGGCAAGCTGAGGCCGCGCTCGTCTTGGTCGGAACGAAGGCCCGCCGCAACGCTGGAGGCCGCCATGCGGACTGCCGCTTGGTGTCCTTTCGGAGGTGCTGGAGGTCGGTGTGAGATGGGAGCCAGGTAGTCCGACCGGCGGTCAGCCGAAAGCAGGCCGATGCGGTTCGCGCGAGCAGGCTCGACCACTCTTCGGCGACGCGGTTCTCGCGTGGGATGTGGCGCGTGGGCTTACTCAGGGCGTGCCGAGCGCCGTCAGGCGCACACCGTTGGGCGGGCGCTCGAGCAGACGAAGGAAAGATTGTAGGGATAGGCGTAAGCTCTGACGCCATTGTGCTCGGTTCATCTGGAGTTTTCGCAATACGAAAATTTCGCACGGGAATTCGTAGCGCTAAGTAATTGTTCGCTCAGAGGGTGATGGAGCTGCTGACGGCGCCAGGTTAGCCCGCCAGCATACGGACTTGACGTCCTCCTCGTCATCGCCGTCCCCTTCAATCCCCGCAACGATTCGCCCAGACCGCGGAATCGTTCAGGCGCCCAGAGAAGATCAACGTGGGCGGCGCCGGATCCGATCGGATATTGCCTTCCACCTGGCTGTTTCATGCGTCAGCCTCGGATCCGCTTCTTCGAGTGCTTCGCGCGGCGCAGAAATACGGCCGGGTCCGTACGCCATTGCTCGTAACCGATGCGGCCGGAAGCGGTCTGACGGTCGATGCTTCTGTCAAGGCATGCGACCAGCGCAAGGTCCGAAGCCGCCAGCGCGAAGCCGCCGAGCTCCCGGTGAGTGTCGCGCGCACCGATTGCGAACTCGCCGGCAGACTCTGCGACAGCGTCAGCATTGCCGATCGTGCCGCGAGCGACAGCATCGACCGCGCCGCTGCGCAGCGCGTCCAGAAGAGCGCCTTCCTCCTGCAAATAGACCACCTGCGGCATCTCGGCCGCCCCGCCAGGCGGTTCCAGCCGCCGCCGGTCTTCCAGCACCGGTGAGGAGCGTGCCGCTGTGATGGCGAGGCGTTCCCCGCCGCCCGACTCCAACACCTCGCCGGAGGCAAGACGGACCTGGATGCCCGGCCGCAGCGCGCTGTCCGGCCTGACATAGCCGGTCAGCTGTAGCAGCCGCTCCTCTCCGGTAGTGCCGGGAACCGCCGCAATGCGGACCTCCGGCGTGAAGCCGCGGTAACCGGCGAAGCGCCCAGCGTCCGAGGCGCGCACCAGCAGGGTCTGCACAAATTCGATATGCCCCACGGTGAAGGCCACGACCTTCTGCCCGCCGGCGTCGCGGGTGCGGTCCTCGCGGATCGTGATGCCGCCGCCGATCAGATCGTATTCGCGTGTCGCGGCCTTGAGCCAGATGCCGGCGAACGCGCCGCCGACGGCGCGGCGGGAAAACCGGGCCGCGCCCGCCGCCTCCAGCGCCGTCAGCAGGTCCGCCTCGTAGCCGCGGTGTTCGTGGAAGCCGGCGCTGGCGGGATCCCGGTCCGCGCTGTAGCTCACCGGCGCGAAGTCGTGGAAGAAGCCGAACTTGAGGACGCGTCCTTTCTCCGTGCACTCGGCGGGCGGTTCCGCAGCTACCGCCCCGGCGGCAAACAGCACGGCCGCCACGCCAAACACGACGGCCGCGACTCTTGGGCCCCATGCCGTGCGCCGTTCCCGAAACATCTTGCCTCCCCGGTGCCGCACTGATGGGCGTCACGCTGCTTTTGAACCCTATGATCGAGACCGAAGACTCTCAAACCACCTGGCTCCGAAGACAAGGGGATGGTCGATACGAAGCACCGCCCAGCTGGGCTCATTCAGGACGCTGAGCTCCATCTGCTCCGATTCCCACCCTCAGACCGAACGAACACGGCGCTAAAGCGACGACAGTACGCATCAGACCGAAATGAATTGGTACCTATTTGGTATCTGGAGATTGAGACGGAAGCCAAATGAATAGAGTGGGTAGTACATAATATGCTGATAAACAAGGATTATTTCGATTGTCTGATAGCGCATGGTATGGCTATTCGCCTTCTGCCAGTGACCATGGTGCGGTGCACGGCGGGCGGCGCGCGCGCCATCATCGTGGCATGCGGTGCAAGAGTAAGCGGGCCACAGCGGGCGGAAACAAGATAGGCGGCCGCTCGTCGAGACGGCGTCAGCCCCTCCTCACCCCGGCCCTCTCCTCCCCAGGGAGGAGAGGGAGAGCAGAAGGAGCCGCCACGCTCTCTCTTCGCCCCGTAGCGGCGGAAGTAACCCTTGCCCTCTCAACCACGTTCCCCCTCCGCCTTTGGGAGGAGCACAGGGGGAGGTGGGCATCGTTGCGGCCGTCGCCCGCTCCGTGCGATCCACTCATCCTGCCAGTCCAGCTTGATCCCGACGAATCCCACTTGTCCCAGTTAATCCCACTTCATCCCGGCAAATCCCGGGAATCCCACTTAGTCCCACTCAATCCCGGCGGAACCCGCCAAGAAGAGGAGAAGAGCTGTCTCAAGCGCCCGCGCGGCGGAGGTCGCGCGTGCATCGAAAGAAGGAGCGCCGCCGTCGGCACGATCGTCGAGGGCGGGCGTTGCCCGTCCCATGGAATCCCGCTTGTCCCACTTAGTCTCACCCAATCCCGAGAATCCCACCTAGTCCCGGCGAATCCCACTTGTCCCGGTTAATCCCACTTAATCCCTGCGAATCCCGGTAAAAGATTTGAAGTCATCCCACTCGCCCGCGCGGCGCAGGCCGCAACTGTGGCAAGAAAAGGGGCGCCGCCCGCGGTGGGAGGCGCCCCTTGAGACGCGTGGACGGCAGGGCCGGCTGCCGGGTAAGGGCTATACGGTCGACACCGTGTAGACGCCGAGGCTCTCGAAGGCGCCGCCGGCTTGGATCACGGTCGCGTCGTCGTAGCGCTTGCCGATCAGCATCAGGCCGATGGGCGAATCGTCGGCCTTGCCGCAGGGCACCGTCATGGCCGGGTGGCCGGTGGCGTCGAACGGGCAGGTGTTGGCCAGCATGTTGAGCGCGGCGTCGACGTACTCCTCGCGCGAGCAGTCCGGCTCCGGCAGCTTGGTGGCCAGCATGGGCAGCGTCGGCATCGCCAGCACGTCGTACTCCGCCAGCGAGGCGTCGTAGGTCTCGCGCAGCCTGCGGCTCAGGTTCTGCGCCTTGGCGTAGTAGCGGCCGTGATACTCGCGGTGCATGAACTCGCCGAGCATCATGACGTACTTCACGGTCTCCGAGAGATCGTCCGGCCGCGAGCGCCAGCCGCGCGCGTAGGCGTCCATCAGCGAGGTGGCGTAGTAGCCTTCCCAGTTGGTGCCGAAGGCGTTGCCCTTCAGCATCAGCGCGGTGGCGCCCTCGACTGCGATGCCGTTCCAGATGTGCGGGCCGTCCAGGTGCATGGGGATCGAGATCTCGTCGACGGTGGCGCCGAGCTGCGTGAAGCGCTGGACCGCCGCGCGCACGCAGCTATCCACGGCGTCCTCGCTCTCGGGATGGCCGAAGCCCTCCTTGACCACGCCGATCTTCATGCCGTCCGCGCCCTTGTCCACGGCGCTGGTGTAGCGCTGGGTCTTGGTGCCGATCTGGCGCGGGTCCTGCCCGTCCGGCCCAGCAATGACCTGGAGCAGGGCCGCCACGTCGCTCACCGAGCGCGCCATCGGGCCGGTGTGGTCGAGTGTCATCTCGATGGGGAAGATGCCGGTGTAGGGCACCAGCCCATGCGTGGGCTTGTGCCCGTAGATGCCGCTCCAGCAGGCCGGCATGCGGATCGAGCCGCCCTGGTCGCCGCCGAGCGCCATGTCGGCCTCGCCGGTGAGCACGAGCACGCCGCTACCAGCGGACGAGCCGCCGCAGGTGTGGCCCTTCTTGTGCGGGTTCTCCACCATGCCGGTGGCGGTGGTGGCGCTGCCGCCGTCGAAGCAGAGGTAGGTGTTGGCGGCCTTGCCGACGATGGTGCCGCCGGCATCGAGGATACGGGTCACCACGGTCGCGTCGACGTCGGGCACGTAGCCTTCGAGCACCGTCGCACCGTTCATCATGGGCACGCCAGCCAAGCAGATATTGTCCTTGAGCGCGACCTTCTTGCCCTTGAGCGGCCCCCTGCTGGCGCCCTTGACCTCGGACTTCCAGTACCAGGCGTTGTAGGGGTTCTCCTCGGGCGGCGGCCGGTAGCCGGGACTGCGCGGATACTTGACGGGGAGCTTCGGCTCGTCGAGATCGTCGAGCCGGTGATAGGAGGCGATCGTGCCCGCCATGAGGCCGCGGAACGATTCCGCATCCTCCACGGTGATCGTCATGCCGTAGCCCTCGGCGATGTCGAGGGCCTCCTCGATCGTCGGTGTGCGCACCGTCGGAAACTTGGCCATCGGTTCTCCTCCCATTGGTTGCCGCGCCGACGGCGAGCGCCGCCGTCCCTGCCGGAGCGCCACATATACCGTGCGTCCGCGCCAGCGAACAGGGTGGCCGCACCCGCGTGCGGTGGGCGGTGGCGATTGGTCCTGGCGCGCGCTTGCCACGCGCTCTGTTGCACCGCACAATCCGCCGCTCGGCAACCCGGAAGGAGGGAATTCGATCATGGAGCAGGTGGCCCAGGCGGCCCCGGGCGATGCCCGGTTCGGTTATTTCTTCGAGGACCTGGAACTCGGCATGAGCGCGGAATACGGGCGCATCATCAACGACGAGGAAATGCGGCTCTTCGCCGATCTCACGGGCGACACCAACCCGCTCCACTTCGACGACGATTTCGCCGAACAGTCGCGCTTCGGCGGCCGGATCGTCCACGGCATGTGCACCGCAGCATTGATCTCGACGGTGATCGGCACCCGAATGCCGGGGCCGGGCTGTATCTACCTGTCGCAGTCTCTTCGATTCACGGCGCCGGTCAGGCCCGGCGACGCGGTGGTGGCGCGGGCCGTGGTGGACCGCCTGATCCCGGAGCGCCGGCGCGTCGAGTTCGAGACCACGTGCTCCGTGGGCGACCAGATCGTGCTTTCCGGCCGGGCGCTCGCCCAGGTTCCCTCCCGCGACGGCCCGGCGTAGCACCCAACGCTCACCATATCGCTCCAACCTTGCGCCGGTCGCTCCCTCTCACCATGTCGGGGAGAGAGGACGATGAGAAGGCACGGCAGATGAGATCACGGCGGCAATCACGACAGACGTCCGGACGGCGTCCGCCGGCCGCCGTGTGCGTTCAGGCCATCGCTGCTGGGCCCGCGCCGACACCAAGCCGCCCAGATGGAAAAGGCAGGAGACATAGAGAACACGGGCAACCGTGAGCACGAGAAACTGGGTGAAGCGAAGCCAATCTGGCCCCGCAACCGGCGAAGAGGGAATAGCGTTAGATCATTCGCCATAAGTATTTTCGATAGCTTCGAATACGTTCTCTGCTGGTTCTATTACCTGGTCAGTCACGTCGCCAGCTTCCGATTCCTGCTGCAATTCTCCGCCGTCATGCTGTTCGGTATGGGCGTCTACGGCGTGACCATCGACATGGAGAAACGTCAGATCGATCGCGGCGTTCGCGAAGCGACCCTGTTCGCGATGATTGCGCGCACTCATGCGCTGCCGGATGGCAAGGGGGCGAAGGCGCTGAAGCCCAGCGTGGAAGCGCTGGCGCGTGACGGCGTCGCCATGGAGGAGATCAACCTCAGCGGGGCGGACCTGCGCGGGGCGAAGCTGGCCGGCGCCAATTTCAGGCGGGCCGATCTGAGCGACGCAATTTTCGTCGAGGCGGACCTCAGCGGGGCCGATCTGCGCGGTGCCAATCTCAGCGGGGCGGTCTTCATCCGCGCGACTCTGACCGATGCTGACCTCTGCGAAGCCGACCTCAGCGACGCCGATCTCGTTGGCGCCGTGTTCCACGACGCGTACATGGAAAAGGTCAATCTCGCGGGCGCCGAACTCCTTGTCGCCAACTTCTCGAACGCGCACTTGGCAGGCGCGGTCGTGACCTCGGCCAATGGCGCCTACTCGAACTTTGCCGGTGCCGACCTTACCAACGCCAACTTCGGCGACACGGAGCTTCAGGGAGCGCTGTTCGACGGCGCGGACATCGGCGGCGCCCGGCTCAGTCACTCGTACGACCTGTCGGACACGCAAATCGGAAAGGCATGCGCCCCGCCGGACTCCCCTCCGGTCCTGCCGGAACACCTGGAATGGACAGACAGACGCTGCTGAACGGATTTGCGATCCGCCTCGGAAACCACCTCGCTCGCAAGCGAGTCGTGGGGTGAAGGAGAGCGAAAATGGAATACAAGGACATCGTCGTGCATCTCGGGACAGACAACCGGTCGGCGGCCCGGCTCGATGCCGCAATCGAGCTGGCCGAGCGTTACGACGGCAGAGTGATCGGCGTCTACGTGCTGTCCAGGCGCAACATCCCCGGATTCGTCCGCTGCGAGATTCCGCCGGAGGTGCTGAAGCGCTGGATACGGAAGAGAGCAGGTTTGCCGAGGAGGCCGAGGCGCGTTTCGCCGAACGGACGTCAAGGACCCCGGTGCCGTGCGAATGGCGTCTCATCGAGGGCGACCCGGTGGAGGCCTTCTCTACGAGCGCGCACTGGCCGGCGGCCGGAATGACTCATGTCAAACCGCGCCCCCCGTCGCCCCGTTAGGCTGGCCCGCGCTCCATGGCTCGGGCGTTACATGCGGGCCGGTGCGGAGAAGGAGGCTTGACCATGGCGTACAGGGACATCGTCGTACATCTGGCTCAGGACAAGCGCTCGCAGGTGAGGCTCGAGGCGGCGATCGAGCTGGCCGAACGACACGAAGGCAGGGTGACGGGCGTTTACGTGCTGCCTCGTCTCGTCGTCCCCGGTTTCGCGAGCTTCGAGCTCTCGACGGAGGTCTACAAGCGCCTCGATACCGAACAGCGGGCGCTCGCCGAAGAGGCCGAGCGACAGTTCGGCGGACGGATGGCGAAGTCGACGGTGCCGTCCGAATGGCGCCTGCTGACGGGCGACCCGGTCGATGGGGTCACGACGAGCGCACACTACACCGATGTCACGATCGTGGGTCAAACCGACCCCGACGACGAGAACAGCATCTCCGGGCTCGCGGACAGCGTGGTGCTCGCAGCGGGCGGGCCGGTGCTGGTCTGGCCCTATGCCGGCTCCTTCGGCGTCAATGCGGAGACCGTCATGCTCGCCTGGAACGGCACCCGCGAGGCGAAGCGCGCCCTCGCCGATGCGCTGCCGCTGCTGCAGCAGGCGGGCAAGGTAATCGTCCTCGGAATTGACACCGGCGACGGCAAGCACATACCGGGAGCCGAAGTCAGCACATACCTGGCGCGGCACGGCGTCAGCGCGGATGCCAGGCACGCGATCAGCTCGTCGGACCTCGGCGCGAGCGACGCCCTTCTCTCCGAGATCAGCGATCTCGGGGCGGGCCTGCTCGTCATGGGCGGCTACGGCCACCACCGCATGCGCGAAGTGCTGCTGGGCGGCGTGACCCGCGACATCCTGCGGCAGATGACCGTGCCGGTGTTGATGTCGCACTAGACGCTCGAACCTGGGACCGTTCACTCCGGCGCGCACCCTACACTCTGGTCTCCGTGCCGAAGCTGCTGGCCCCCCAATCTTGGTAGTTTCCCCTCCCAATTGGGGGGCGAAATCGGCCGTGTGCCTGCTTACTATCGGTTCGATGTATCCGCGTCGCCCGCGTTCGGAGTGCCGTGCCCGTTCGCCGGTAGCGGGAGTGCATCAGCGCGGGTTGGTAGCTCATAGTGCCGGGGGCAGTGACCGCCGCAGACCGGCTCGGTGGAGGGTGAAAGGAATAGTGTTCGCTCAAAGCGAAGAGGGGGAGCAACGGCCAGCCGTTGCCGCTGGAACGATGGTCGGCGGCAAAACCGGATCGCGATGAACGAGACCGTCGGAACGGCGTCGTCATGAGCGATCAAGGTCTGTTTGAGCGCATTCTGGGATCGCTGCACGAAGCAGCGCTCGACGACGCGCACTGGCCGGCGACTGCAGGCCTGATCGATGAAGCGATAGGATCGAAGGGTAATTTCCTGGTGTTCGGCGAGAGGCGCTCCCGCGACGACGTCGAAATCCTCTTCAAAAGGTTCTGCTACCGCGGGGAGCGCAACGAGTACCACGAGCGGTTGTACTACGACGCCTATCACTCCAGGGACGAACGCATTCCTCGATTCAGGCTGCTGCCCGACAGCCGGCTGGTCCGTGTCGCTGAGCTCTACACCGACCAGGAGCGTAAGACCTCCCCGGCATTCAATGAAGCGATGCCGCTCGGCGAGACCCAGAATGGCCTCAACGTACGTCTGGACGGGCCGGATAGTTCGCACATTGGCTGGCAAACAGCCGACCCCGTTGACGGGGACGGCTGGTCGACGGCCCAGGTCGAGACGATCGAGCGTCTTCTGCCTCACATTCGTCAGTTCGTGCGGGTCAGGCAGTCGCTGGTCAGCGCGCGCGCGCTGGGGTCCTCCGTCACTAGGTTGCTTGAAAGCACCCGTTTCGGAGTCATCCAGCTTGACCGGCGCGGGCGGATCGTGGCGGCGAACGACCGTGCCCGCGACATTCTGTGCAAGAGCGATGGGTTGTCAGACCGGGACGGTCTTCTGTGCGCTTCCACACCGGCAGACGACGCCGCTCTCCAAAAGGTATTGAGGCGGGCGCTGCCGCGCTTCGGCGGCCAAGGCGCAAGCGGCACCATGATGGTGAAGCGCTCGGTCGTTTCGCCCGGTCTCGTGTTGCACGTGATCCCCGTAAGGGACGAGCGGACGGACATTCGTCCTAGCGGCGTCGCCGCGCTCGTGCTGGTGGTCGACCCGGCGAGCCGGGCACGTATCGATCCGGTGCTGGTGGGAGCTCTGCTCGGCCTGACACCGGCGGAGAGCCACGTGGCGGTGATGTTGGCTCAGGGATATACCATCCGCCAAATCGCCGTCGCGACTGGGCGGAGCGAGGGCACCATCCGCTGGCACATCAAGCATATTTTCGGCAAGCTCGGCATCGCCCGCCAAGTGGAACTAGTGCAGCTGGTCATGTCCCTGGGAGACCTCCCTCTGGCGCAGCAATGACACCTTTTCTGCTTGCCTACCGAGGGGGCTCGTTCCGCTCCCGTCCATGCTTCCCACAATTCTTGCAATCCCCTCCCAGATGGGAGGCGGCAAGAAGCCCCCGGTTGAATAGGGTTTACCCTGCATATTGGGGGGCGTGCTTGGCACGCGTACAGAGGACTCGGCATTGGACGGTATCGGCGAGGCACTTTGAAAGACGTCAAATCGGGCATTCCCTCCACCAGCGCTCTGCTTGCGTTCGAGGCGACCGCTCGCCTCGGCAGCGTGGTTCATGCCGCCGAGGAGCTGGAGGTGTCGTCCCCCGCAATCAGCCGCCAAATCGGAAAGCTGGAGAACGCGCTAAACGTTCGCCTATTCGAACGAAAGGGCCGAGGACTTGTACTGACCAGAACCGGTGAAGACTATTTTTCCTCGGTACAGTCGTCGATTCAAAACCTGCGTGCCGCAAGTAGCAAACTTCACGCCGCAAACACAATCGTGACGATAGGCTGTACGCAGACCGTTTCGGTCATGATCCTGCTTCCACTCTACGCGAGGCTGAAGCGGCTTCTGGACGAAAGCATCGATCTCCGGACACTGAACTGCGAATACGACATGCTTCCCTCGCTGTTGCCGGTGGGTGTCGACGTGCTCTTCGAGTATTCGGCCGTTCGCCGCAATCAGTATTCGGAGAGGCTGTTAGACGAAGAAGTCATTCCGGTAGCCTCGCCTTCCTATTTCAAGCGCTTCAGGCGGGAGCTCGCCGAACATCCCTCTCAATGGCTGGGCGTGCCCCGTTTGGACTGGACCGCGACGGGAGCGGGTTGGACAACGTGGGAGACATGGTTCAAGTCACAGAACTGCCGGCCCCCGGAGGCCCCGATCGAAAAACACGAAATTTACTTTCACTTGACGGACGCTGCGGCGAGGGGACAGGGACTCGCCCTGGGTTGGAATGGCTATTTGAATAGCGATTTCGAGACTGGCCGCCTAATTCCAATTCGTAATGAGTGGTTGCAGACGAAAAGCGGCTTGTATGCCTTTCTGACAACGGCGGGACAAAGGAACCCGAGTGCGAGACGTCTTCTGACGGTGCTCGCCGGTCTGACAAGAGAGCTGAGAGTGGAAAGCAAAGAGCTAAGGAGCATTAGAGAGCGGTGGGCGAGCCCGCAACCCGAAGTGACACTGCATCGATCCGATGCACCGGGCAAAGACGGTTTGACGACGATGTAGAGTCGATTGCGGGTGTAATCATTGCGACAAATGGTTGCGGCCAAAAGGAACGATTAGGCCAGCATCCGAACTGTTGGCGTCAGGTCGGATAGATGTCGCGGCGCAGGGCGTCGGCGAGCGCGGCCACCACGGGACCGAACGCCGGACGCTCCGTCGGATCGGGCACGATCTCCCGGGCCACGGCCTCCAGTCCGGCCAGCGGCGCAGGAACGGGCCGGTCGGTAATGTCCAAGGCGCGGAGCGCAATCGGCACGAGGCTGGCGAGCGCCATGTCGAGGCAGCGGGCGGCGCGGTCCTGCTTGGACCATGCCAGAAACACCGGGCTCGCCACGTCGTTCTGACCGAAACCGCCTGACTCGCTGCCGGGCAATACCGTGGCCTGGGCGTACAGGCGGGCTTCCTCCTCATAGCCGGTCTGGGCCATCGGTAAACATCCCATGTAAGGACGCGGGGAATCGCCGTCGGCGTCCGAAACCGCAAGCTGGTCGGGAAGCAACGAGACGGCGCCGTCCAGAAGCTTCGCACCGTGGCGTTCGGCCAGAACGCAGAGGTTGGTGCACGCGGCAGAGAGCGCATCCATGGCGAGCACGGCGTGGGGATTGTGATAGCCGCCATTCGTGACGAAGCGGCCGAATGGCTGGTCGTCGTCCTTGCCGTCGGCCCACACCGGGTTGTCCGTCACTGCCTGGAATGATTCCGCCGCAACCTCGGCGGCGAGCGATGCCGCACGCCGAGCCTGACCCAGCATTCGCGGAAGGATGCGGTAGCTGACGGGCGCCTGATAGGGGCGCCGATCGCCGCCATGACCGCCCGCCACCAGCTCGCGCAGGCGACCCAGCGCCCAGCGATCGTGGGGGTTGTTCCAATAGTCGCCGAGCGCCGGGTCGAGATGGTCGAGCGGCGCATTGAAGGCCTCGAAGGAAAGCGCGAAGACCTGCGCCGCGACGTCGAGCCGGCCCTCCGCGGCGAGCGTAGCATCGGTCACGAGGCCCGTGGCCGCAGGCGATCCGTTGACCAGGCACATCACGTCCTTGATTGCGGGCTCCGCCTCTTCCGCGAGGCCCATGAACAGATGGCTCAACGACAGGATCTCGCCGGCACCGCCCTGGCCCCGCGCAGGAACCGTGGGCATCGCGTCCTGGTTCAGCATGGCGGCGACGCGCTGTGCGATATCCGGCGAGACCGCCGCATGGCCTTCCACGAAGTTGGTCAGCCGCGCCAGCACGATGGCGCGGACCACGCGCTCCGGCAACGGATCGCCCCATGATGCCGCGATCCGCGCCGGCGACATGCCGGCCCACCGCTCGCGCTGTTCGGTTGTCAGCGTCTTTCGGGCAAGCTGACCCGGCCCTGTGGTCACGCCATAAATGGTGACGTCGGGATCGTGCTCGATAATGCGTTCCAGGCGCTCCCGTCCCCGCGCCATGGCGGCGAGCGCCGTGGCGCCAAGTTCGACCCCTTCGCCCTCCCAGGCCACCCGCCGGGCGGCTTCCAGCGTGAGGTCGGCACGGGTCTCAACGAGTACCGTCATGATCTACGACCCTATCCGGCGAATTCGAGACGCTTCGGGGACGTCCGTCACCGCCCCGCGAGGTGGCGGGACATAATCGAATAATCCGGCGTCAGTTCGAGAACAAGAACAGGGCGACGTGCAGCACGATCAACGCAAACCCACCGATTACAATGGCTTACGAAAGAAAAATGGCGGAGGGAGTGGGATTCGAACCCACGGTACGGCTTGTCACCGTACAACGGTTTAGCAAACCGCCGCCTTCGACCACTCGGCCATCCCTCCGGCGGTGTCCCGCGCCGGCGCGGCCCTGCTGTTTACAGAGCCGGCCGGAACGCTGTCAACAACAGGGCGCCGTGCCTATTCCGGCGGCTCCTCGCCCGCGAACTTCCAGTAGGTGTCCTTGGTGACGACCTTGCCGTCATCGTTCAACTCCCAGATGTCGCAGCCGAGCCAGTTGATCTTGTTGCCGTTGGATTCGGTGCCGGTGACGGTCCACTCGGAGCAGCCCCGGTTGCCGCCGACCCAGTGGCTGCGAATGTGCCAGTACATGTCGGGGATGGTGCGAAAGCGCTTGTGGGCCATGGCGCGGATCTCGTCTATCCCTCTTGCGCGCCCACCCTCGGGCGGCACACCGCGCGAGAGCAGCCAAGACGAATCCTCAGCGAAGTGCCGGACGATGCCCTCCACGTCGTGCCGGTTATAGGCGTCGCAAACCTCGGTAATCACCGCGAGATTGCGGCGTTCGCTGTCGTTCATTCGTTCTCCCTCACTAGGTGGTGGCGCCGGCGGCCGCCGGCCAAACGTCGACTGGAGCGTCCTCCGGAGCAATATCGAGCAGATGGCTGTGGTGGGCCAGGAAGTCGTCGATCGCTTGGGTCAGGCCGGCGCAATCGGCCTCGGTGATGAGTAGCGAGAGCGCCATGTAGCCGCGCCGGGTCGTGAAGAACCCCTTGTCGATCAGGTAGAGGTGCAGGAGCTGCCGCAGGCGCTCGTCCCTCGGCTGGATATCGCGGATGGAGCGCAGCGGCTCGCGCTGGAAGTGTATCGTCATGATCGAGCCGAGGCCGGTGACCTGGAACGGCGCCCCATGCTTGGTAGCGAGGCCGTTGAGGGCGTCGCGCAAGGCAATGCCTGACTCATTGAGCGCGACCTGCATCTCTGGCGTGAAGACCTTTTCGAGCCCGGCGGCGCCGGCCCGGAGCATCAGCACATTGTTGTTGAAGGTGCCGTGGTGGACGAAAGCGCCGGGCTTCGACGGATCGTATCGCGACATGATCTCGGTCGGGCCGCCGAAGGCGCCGCACGAAATGCCGCCGCCGATATATTTGCCGAGCGTCGTCATATCCG
Source organism: Alphaproteobacteria bacterium (assembly GCA_022826345.1). The sequence continues at coordinate 30,396 of JAJDVB010000097.1, read as the reverse complement.
GGGTGATACCGAGCTGCCCCTGGCGCCCGTTGGGCGCAACCCGGGAGGTCATCACCTCGTCGAAGATCAGCAGCACGCCGTGGGCGCTGCAGGCCTCGCGCAGCGCGCGCAGAAAGTCTACATCGCCCGGAATCGCGCCGGACGCGCCCTGCATCGGCTCGACCAGCACGGCGGCGAGACGGTCCGCATTCTCACCGATCAGGCGCGTCGCTTTCTCCGCGTCGTTGTAGGGCGCGATGAGGAAGGGGAAGGGCAAGTTGATCGGCGCGCTCTTGCGGCCGAAATAGATGGTGCCGCCGTGATAGGCGCCCTCGAACACCATGACCAGATCCTTGCCGCTGATCGCGCGGGCGGTGACTAGGGCCATGCTGTTAGCTTCGGTACCCGAGTTGGTGAATCGCACCTGCTCGATAGAGGAGAAGCGGGCGCAGACGAGCGTTGCCAACCGCTCCTCGTAGGGGCTCGACGAGCCGTAGGCCATGCCGTCGTCGAGGGCCGCGGCCAAGGCCTCTCGAATCACGGGATGCGAATGGCCGTAGAGCCCGGCGGAGAAGTCCCCGACAAAATCGGTATAAGTGTGGCCGTCCACGTCCGTCAGTGTCGCGCCGGCCGCCTTCTCGATCGCGAGCGGGAAGGGGGTGTAGAACATGCCGGTGCGGGTGTTGCCGCCGGGCATACTTTGCTTTGCCCGCTCGTGCTGCGCCTGACTGCCGGGATTGGCGCTCACATAGCGCGCCTTGACCTCGTCGACCGCGCTCTCCAGGTCGAGATTGCGGCCGCTCACGTCGAGCCTCGTTGCCATGGTGGGCCTCGCTGCCGATTGCGCGGCGGACGATAGCCGCCTTGCCGGCGGCGCGGCAAGGATGGAGCGAACGCCTGCGCGCATCGCGTGCTCCGCGCGCGTTCCGCGAATCCTGCGCTCCGCGCGCGTTCCGCGCGACGCGACGCAGGCCGTGACCTTGGCGAGACAGGCGGGCTAATATCCGGCCCGCGCTTCAGTAACGGACGGAGAGGGGACGTCCATGCCAGAGTTGCTTCGGCCCAGCTCGATCGACGAGGCGGCCGATCTGATCGCGCGCCACGGCGCCGCGGCTGCGGTTGTTGCGGGCGGCACCAGCCTCATGCGCGAGATCTATCCGTCGGACGGGGGCTACCTGATCGGTGTGGACCGCCTCGGTCTCGACAAGGTGGTAGCACGCGATGGCGGGTGGTCGGTGGGCGCCGCAGTCTCGCTCAGCGTGCTGCGCGAGGCCGTGCCGATTCCCGCGCTCCAGGCCGCGACCCGCGAGATCGGCGGGCCGGCGGTGCAGAACATGGCGACGGTGGGCGGCAACCTGTTCGCCCGCGCGCCCTTCGGCGACCTCGCGCCGGCCCTGCTCGCCCTCGGCGCGCGGCTGGTCTTCGCGGCGGCCGACGGCGAAACCACGCAACCCATCGAGGATTTTTATGCCGGCTGGACGGACGGCGCGCCGCCCCGCTCTGGCTTGGTGATCAGGGTCGAAATCGACTCGCCGACGGGCGACTGCGCCTACATGAAGTGTGCACGGCGGCGCTACTCGACCCCCTCGGTGGTTACCGTCGCCGCCTGCGTGCAGAAGGACGGCGGCACGGTGTCGGACGCCCAGATCGCGCTCAGCGGTGCGCACGCGCAGCCTACCCGCTGCGCTGCTGCGGAGCAGGCGGTGATCGGCTCCGGCCTGGACGAAGCGGCCATCGCGGCCGCGGCAGCAGCGGCCGAGGCGGCGGTCGAGCCGCAAACCGATGCGGTCGCGACCGACTGGTATCGCCGGCGCATGACCGGCGTCTTCGTCGGCCGGGTGCTGGCGGCGCTCGCCTGACAACGTTGAGCGGGAGGCAACGATGGAAGATAAGCTGATACGCCTCACGGTCAACGGCCGTGACGAGGCCGTGGTGATCCGGCCGCTGGCGACGCTGCAGGACGTGTTGCGCGACACTCTGGAGCTCACGGCGGTCAAGAGCGGCTGCGGCCAGGGTGGCTGCGGTAGCTGTTCGGTGCTGGTGGATGGGGAGCTGCAGCTCTCCTGCCTGACGCTCGCTGAGCGAGCCGAGGGGGCGGAGGTGACCACGCTCGAAGGCCTCAACGATACCAACGCGATCGTGCCCCTGCAGCAGGCCTTCGTCGAGAATTATGCGGCCCAGTGCGGCTACTGCACCGCCGGCATGGTGATGGCGGCGAAGTCGCTGCTCGACCGCAACCCGGCGCCAAGCCGCGACGAGATCGTGGAGGGGCTCTCGGGCAATCTCTGTCGCTGTACCGGGTTCGCGCCCATCGTCCGGGCGGTGCAGCAGGCCGCTCAGGCGCTCTCGGATACCGGGGAGGAGGCGAGCTAATGTCGATGAAGGAACTCGGCGTCGTCGGCCGCAACGTCGGCCAGCGCGATCTCGAAAGCCACGCGCGCGGCCAGACCACCTACTACGAGGACGTCCACTACCCGCGCATGCTGCATCTCAAGATGCACCGGAGCGCAGAGCCCCACGCCAACATCGTCAGCGTGGACACCAGCAAGGCGGAGGCCAGTCCTGGCGTCGTCTGCGTCCTCACCCACGAGGACCTGCCCGGCAAGAAGGTGTGGAACGGCCTCGCCGCCGTCGGTGTGGGGCCCGAGGACGAGCCCGTCCTCGCCTTCGACAAGGTGCGCTGGCGGGGCGAGCCCATCGTCGCCGTGCTGGGCGAGACCGCCGAGGCCGCCCGCGCCGGCGCCGCCAAGGTCGAGGTCGAGTACGACCCGCTCCCCGGCGTGTTCGACGTGGAGGAGGCGATTTCCGGATCGCTGCCGGCGCTGACTGCGCATTGGCCGAACAACCATTACATCTACCCCGACGACCACGCCGCCTCGCAGATCCGCTACGGCGATGTCGAGCAGGGCTTCGCCGAGGCCGATCACATCGTCGAGGACAACTACCAGACCAGCCCCATCGAGCAGGCGCCGATGGAGACCAACGGCTGCATCGCGAAGCCCGGCGGCGACGGGCGCATCACGGTGCACACCAACACGCAGGCCGTGCACTTCGCCCGCGACAATACCGCCGCTATCCTGGGGCTGGCGCCGGGCAAGCTGCGCTTCCTCGGCGGCACCGTGGGCGGCGGCTTCGGCGGCAAGGTGGACGTGGCGGTCGAGCCGATCTCGGTGCTTGCCGCCATGCGGACCGGGCGGCCGGTCAAGTTCAAGTACACGCGGGAGGAGGAGATGCAGGTCAGCTCCACCCGCTCTGCCTGGCGGCTCTACATCAAGGACGGGGCGATGAACGACGGGCGCATCGTCGCCCGCAAGATCACCTCCTACCAGGATTCCGGCGCCTACCTGCGCTTCAGCTCCTACGGTTCGATGAAGCACGCGGGCCACATGCCTGGGCCCTACACGATACCCAACGTCTGGGTCGATGCGCGGGTGGTCTTCACCAACCGGCCGCCGTCGAGCGCAATGCGGGGCTTCGGCGTCATGGCTGCGTCCTTCGCCATCGAGCTGCAGATGGACAAGGTCGCCAAGACCATCGGCATGGACCCGTGGCAGCTCCGGCTGCTCAACGCCTACCGCAACGGCGACATGCGGGCGCACCGCAAGGTGAACGAGGACGCGGCGATGGTGGAGACCATCCAAGCGGCGGCGAAGCTCGCCGGCCAGGAGCTGCCGGCGGAATACCAAGCGATGACCTCCTGGGACAGAAAGGCAAGCTGATGGCCAAGGTGAGGGGCACCGGCTTCGCGGCCGTGAACTATCCGACGGGCATGCACCTGGGCGGCGATCCCACCCAGTCGCTGATCCACATGACTCCGGCGGGCGACTTCGTCGTCACCATGGCCAGCGTCGATCTGGGCCAGGGGCTCCGCACCGTGTTGGCGCAGATCGCGGCGGAAACCCTCGGCGTCCCCTACGAGAGCATCGTGGTGGAGACTGCCGATACCGACACCGGCCCCCACTGCACCGGCACCTTCGCGAGCCGCACCACCCATCGCGCGGGCAACGCGGTGGTGATGGCGGCGCAGGAGGCGCGGAAGGCCATGCTGGAGGTGGCCGGCGATCTGCTGGAGGCGAGCCCGGAGGACCTGGAGACCGACGGCGACGGCAACATCCACATCAAGGGCGTGGCCGAGAAGTCGGTCTCGGTGGGCGAGGTCGCGGGCGCGGCTCACTTCGGCTACGGCAAGACGATTGCCGGGCGTGGAGCCTACCTCAAGCCGCCGAGCCCGATGGACCCGGAGACTGGAGAGTGCGACCCGGATTCGACTCAGGCCCATGCCTGCACCGTCGTCGAGGTCGAGGTCGATACCGAGACCGGGATGGTCGAGGTGCTCGACATGAAGAGCGTCTACGAGGTGGGCCAGCAGGTGAATCCCGACTTGGTAAAGGGCCAGATCGTCGGCGGCTCCTGGATGGGCATCGGGCACGCGCTCTACGAGACTACCGCGCCCGGCTACCCGGCCATCGACCCGGCGCCGGTCGATTTCCAGAACTACCTCCAGCCCGGCGCGTCGGAAATGCCCGACGTCACCTGCGAGGTGCTGGAATATCCGGCGGAGAGCGGCCCCTACGGCGGCAAGGGCGTGGGCGAGATGGTGACCAACGGCCCGATTCCGGCCATCGTGAACGCCATCAACAACGCGCTCGACGTGCGCATCACCCAGATTCCGGTGACGCCCGAGGTCGTCCTCCGCGCCCTCGACGAGAAGAAGGCGCAGGCTGGCGGCTGAGTGGGACACGACTGACTGAGCGCGAGCCGGTTTCCGACTTGCTTTCAGTGAAATTCTCACGAGGCCGGGCCCTCGCGGGCGCGTGTCTCGGCCTCGTGTGCGCACTGATGATGTCCGTTTTCTGGTCGGGCGCGGCTGCAGCCGACAAAGGAGACGGGCACAGCATCGCGACGCCGCTGCGCATCGTGAACCTGAACCCGTTTCACATGCTGTACGGGGTGCCGGGTTCCCTTGGCACGCCCGTGCTGGCGGCGGGCTCATCGGAACTGATCGCGTCGATGGATATCGCGTCCCACTTGCGTGGAGACATTTCCGGTCGGGAAGTCGCGGCCATCGACGGGGAGACGTACCGACAAGCGCTCTCCCTGCGCCAAGGATTTGGGAACGGCTGGGAGTATCTGCTGGACCTTTCCTTCGTGTCGCACAGGGCCGGCAGCCTCGATAGCTTCATCGAGGAGTGGCACCGAACCTTCGGCCTGCCTCAGGGCGACCGGCTCACTGCCCCACGTGACCGCCTGAGGCTCGTCTACGCCAATAGCGGGACGACACATGTCGATATCGACAGCAGCGTCTCGTCCCTTGGGGACGTGAGCATGGGCGTGGGCTATGCGCTGCCTTCGGCGCCGTTTTCGAATGACGGCATGGCGGTGCGGGCGATCGTGAAGCTCCCCACCGGCGAGGAAGACGATCTGGCCGGATCAGGAGGGTTTTCGGTCTCGGCCTGGGCCGAGACCTCGGGCTCTTTTTCAGAATCGACCGCGTCGCGCGAGTGGCTCTACAGCGCGACGCTGGGTGTGCTTGTCGGTGAGGCACCGCCAAATTTGCCGGGCATCGGCGGCCAAGTCATCGCTTTCGGGCGCTTCGGCGTGACCTGGCAGCTATCGGCAACCTTCAACCTGACGACGCAGGTCGACGTTCATTCCTCGCCCTACGGTGCCTCTGCGGTCTCTCCGCTCTTGGATCCCGTCGTCATGATCGGGATGGGGGGATCGTGGCAATTCAGCGAGGACATGACACTGGCAATTGCGGTCACCGAGGACGATGGCTCATTTCATGCCGCGCCCGACACCGGCCTGCATGTGGCGCTCCGTTGGAGATTGTAGAAGCGGGCCAGAGTGAGGGTCGGCGGCACGGCGGCCCGAACGATGACGTACAGGACTTGGAACCGTCACGAAACGGTTACACGAGTGCCGATGGGCCGTAACCGGCTGGCGCTATTCGGGTCACGCCTGCAGCGCCGGATGGGCGGCGCAGGCTCCAGTGCAGAACGTCATTCGACCACGGGAGATGGGCATGCGTGACAACGCGGTGGCCGCACGCGATGCGGTCTCACGGAACAATGTCGGCGAGATGAACGACCGACAGGCCTCACCAACCGACTTCGAGCGGATCGCCGAGCGGGCGATCTCGCGGCGCGGCTTTCTGAAGGGTGGTGCTGCATTCGGCGCGACCGCGTTCGTGATGGCCGCCGGCGGCACGGTGGTGCCTTCGGTTCGTGCCGGGGCGGCGGGCCTCGACTTCACGCCGGTCGCCGCCAACGGCCTCGACACGGTCACGGTGCCCGAGGGCTATGGCTGGCACGTGGTGGCCCGCTGGGGCGATCCGCTCTGGTCGAGCGGCGCCGCCTTCGACCATTCGGCGCGGGGCACCGGCGCGAGCCAGGAGGCCGCCTTCGGCGACAACTGCGACGGCATGGCGCTCTTCACCAACGGCGAGAAGAGCGTGCTCGCGGTGAACAACGAGTACGTGAACCTCGGCATCATGTTCGCCAACCGGGAGTCGGGGAAGCCCGAGACCGACGACGACGTACGCAAGTGCAAGGCCGGTCACGGCGTCTCCGTCCTCGAGATCGCGCAACAGGGCGGCGCCTGGGGGATCGTCCAGGATTCCCCCTACAACCGGCGCATCACGCCGGACACGCCGATGGAGATCACCGGCCCGGCGCGCGGCCACGACATGTTGAAGACTGCCGCCGATCCCGCCGGCACCACCGCGCACGGCACCTGGAACAACTGCGGCAACGGGCGCACGCCCTGGGGCACCTATCTCGCCTGCGAGGAGAACTTCAACGGCTACTTCTCGTCGGGCGATCCCGACTTCGCGCTGCCCGCAGGCTTCAAGCGCTACGGCATCAAGGCGGAAGATCGCGGATATGGCTGGGCAATGACGGATGAGCGCTTCGACATCTCGAAGTATCCCAACGAGCCCCACCGCGCCGGCTACGTGGTGGAGATCGATCCCTTGGATCCCGCGTCCACGCCGAAGAAGCGCACCGCGCTCGGCCGCTTCAAGCATGAGAACGCGGAGGTGACGCTGGCCGCCGACGGCCGGGTCGTGGTCTATCTCGGCGACGACGAGCGGGGCGAGTTCCTCTATCGCTTCGTGAGCGACGGCACCTATGCCGAGGGCGGCGACAACGCCGATCTGCTGGAGAGCGGCTCGCTCTCCGTCGCCAGGTTCGCGGACGACGGCACCGGCGCATGGCTCGCGCTCACGCCCGAAACCACCAGCATGGCATCCCAGGCCGAGGTCTGTATCCACACACGGCAGGCGGCCTCGGCGGTTGGCGCCACGACCATGGACCGGCCGGAATGGGTTGCAGCCAACCCGAACAAGGCCGAGGTCTACTGCTGCCTCACCAACAACAAGAACCGGGGCGTCAAGCCCAACGCGGGCGGCGACCTGACGCCGGTGGGCGGCCCCAACCCGCGGGAGAAGAACAATTACGGCCAGATCGTGCGCTGGGCGCCCGACGGCGGCGACCACGCGGCCGATACCTTCGCCTGGGACCTCTACGTCATCGCCGGCAACCCGACGGTCCACGCCGACGCGTATGCCGGCTCGAGCAACGTAAACGCGGACAACATGTTCAACTCGCCCGACGGTCTCGCCTTCGACAGCCAGGGCCGCCTCTGGATCCAGACCGACGGCAACTACTCCAACGAGGGCGATTTCGCCGGCCAGGGCAACAACGTGATGCTGCTGGGCGACCCCGCCACCGGCGAGATTCGCCGCTTCCTCGTGGGCCCCAGGGAATGCGAGGTGACCGGCATCACCTGGAGCGCCGACCTGAAGACCATGTTCGTCGGCATCCAGCACCCCGGCGAGAAGGGCGACAGCCACTTCCCCGAGGGCGGCGATGCCGCGCCGCGCTCGTCCGTGGTGGCGATCACCCGCGACGACGGCGGCGTGATCGGCTGAGCGTTCTCTGCGCCGTTGCGGGGCCGCCTCCCGCGGGGCGGCCCCGTCCCTCGGCCCCGTCGCTCACCTCCCGAGTTCCCGCCACGGTCTCCACCGCCGTGCCCCGAGAGCGACCGCATTCATAATCACATGTTATGATAATAAGAATAAAACATCATTAGAAGCTATGAACGCCTCTGCTTATCTCTCTCGTTACGGCATAGCGCTGACTGGCGGTCAATCGAACCTCTCAGCCGGCGGCCGGTTCTGAAGAGCAACCGTATGTGAGTAGGAGGCGACGATGAGGACTCAAGAGAACGCTGCAAACCGCAGGACCGAACAACGCATCGATGGCGGGGACAAGAAGCTCTGGCTGCGCCGTGGGGCCTTCGTCGCCTTGATCGCGGCCGTCGTGGCTGTCACCACGACCGTCGTAATCGTCGGCGGATCGGAGCCTGCAAATGCCTGCCTGATTTTCGATGTTATCTGCTAGCTCGGAGCGAGCCTGCTCGCGCCCGCCGAAGCGACGGGCCCTGCGGCTGCGTGGCAGGTCCACGCCGTCACGGGGCCCCGGCCGGGCGCAGTTGACCGCCGGGGCTAAGTCAGTAGTATTGCCGCACCCGGTTTTGCAGATGAGCCCCGTGGGAGAGTCCGTGCGGTCCGTCCGCGCGGCGCCGAAGGAGCAAGCGTCCCGGAAACTCTCAGGCATCAGGGACCGCGGGAGGATGCAACTCTGGAAAGCAGGCGGCGCACGCCGCGCCGCCTCACCGACGGGGTAAGCCCGCGGCACACCAGCTGTCGTGCGGTTAATCTCTCAGGTTCCGAGACAGAGGGGGCACCGGACGATCCCGCACGGGATCGTTGACGGACGCCTTTGTTTGCCTGGGAGATGCCATGAGCGACGACGCCGGCACCGACGCCCTCGCCCGAACGCCGCTCTTCGTCGAGCACCGTACCCTCGGCGCCACGCTGGTGCCCTTCGCCGGCTATGCCATGCCGGTGCGCTATCCGGCCGGCATCATGGCGGAGCACACGCACACGCGCACCGCAGCCGGCCTCTTCGATGTCTCGCACATGGGCCAGCTTCGGCTCACCGGCGACGGCGCGGCCCAGGCGCTTGAGCGCCTGGTGCCGGGGGATATCGCGGGCCTCCCGCCCTGGGCCATGCGCTACACCCAGCTCACCAACGAGGACGGCGGCATCCTCGACGACCTGATCGTCACCCGCAGCGACGACGGGTTGATTCTGGTGGTTAACGCGTCCTGTAAGGACTCGGACATCGCCCATCTCGAACGCCGGCTCGATGCCGGCGTTGACTTGACGGTGCTCGCCGAGCGCGCGCTGATCGCGCTGCAGGGGCCGAAGGCGGCGGCGGTGCTTGAGCGCCATGCGCCAGGATGCGCCTCGCTCTCGTTCATGACCGCCGGCTGGTTCAAGGCGGACGGGATGGACGCGCTGATCTCGCGCTCGGGCTACACCGGCGAAGACGGCTTCGAGGTATCGTTGCCCGCAAACGAGACAGCGGCGTTCTGGCGGCGGCTCACAGCCGAGCCCGAGGTCGAGCCGGTGGGGCTCGGCGCCCGCGATTCGCTCCGCCTGGAGGCGGGGCTCTGCCTCTACGGTCACGACATCGACGAGACCACCACGCCAGTCCAGGCCGGGCTTGCGTGGTCCATCGGCAAGCGCCGCCGGCAGGAAGGCGGCTTCCCCGGTGCCCCGCGCATTCAGCATGAGCTGGCGGAGGGCCCCCGGCGCCGGCGCGTCGGCATCCTGCCCGACGGCCGGGCCCCGGCGCGCGAGGGTACGGCGATTCTGAACGCGGGCGGCGCCGAAATTGGCACCGTCACCAGCGGCGGCTTTGGGCCGACCGCAGGCGGGCCGATCGCCATGGGCTACGTCGCGGCCGGCGCCGCCGAGATCGGCAGACCGGTGTCGTTGCTGGTGCGGGGCAAGCCCCGGCCGGCGACCATCGTCAAGCTGCCGTTCGTCCCCCACAACTATCACCGAGGCTGAGCCGGAGGATGCCATGAGCGGGCTCAAGTACAGCAAGGACCACGAATGGGTGCGGGTCGAGGGCGACATCGGCACCGTCGGTATCTCCGATTACGCGCAGGATCAGCTTGGCGATGTGGTCTACGTCGAACTGCCGGAGGTGGGCCGAACCGTCGCCCAGAACGAGGAGGCGGCCGTGGTCGAATCGGTCAAGGCCGCGAGCGAGGTCTATGCGCCGGTCTCGGGCGAGGTGGTCGAGGTCAACCAGGCGTTGGAGGACGATCCCGCGCTGGTCAACGGCGACCCGACCGGCGAGGGCTGGTTCCTCAAGCTCCGGCTCAGCGCGCCCGGCGAGCTGGACGGGCTGATGGACGAGGCGGCTTACGCCGACTACGTCGCCGGCCTCGGCGACGACTAGACGCGACAGTTGAGTGTGCGCGGGACGCGGCGCCCACAAGCCGACGCCCGCCGACAGGGAAGGAACGACCGCGATGACGGCACACGACGGATCATTGAGGGCTCTGGAGCAGGCGGACGCCTTCGTCGGCCGGCACATCGGCCCGCGCGACGAGGACGTGGCGACCATGCTCGAAGCCGTGGGCTACGAGTCCCTCGACGCTCTCATGGATGCGGCGGTGCCGGACTCGATCCGTGCCGAGATCCCGGCGGACTTCCCCGAGAGCCGCACCGAACGCGACGTGCTGGCGGAGCTGGCCGCGCTCGCCGGCCGCAACCGGGTCGCGCGCTCCATGATCGGCCTCGGCTACCACGACACCGTCACGCCGCCGGTCATCCAGCGCAACATCCTGGAGAATCCGGGCTGGTACACCGCGTACACGCCTTATCAGCCGGAAATCTCCCAGGGCCGGCTGGAGGCGCTGCTCAACTTCCAGACCATGATCATGGACCTCACCGGGCTGACCTGCGCCAATGCCTCGTTGCTCGACGAGGGAACGGCGGCGGCCGAGGCCATGCACATGAGCCACGGCATCGCCAGGAACGGCAGCGACCGATTCTTCGTCTCCGACGCCTGCCTGCCGCAGACCATCGCGGTGGTGCAGACCCGCGCCGAGGCCATCGGCATCGAGGTCGAGGTCGGCGATCACCGGGCCGGGCTGCCCGAAGGGCCGTTCTTCGGCGTGCTGCTGCAATACCCGGAGGCCGGCGGCGCGGTGCCGGACTACGGCGACATCGTCGAGCAGGCGCGCGCGCAAGGCGCGGTGGTCACGGTCGCGGCCGACCTGCTCAGCCTCGTCCTGCTGACACCGCCCGGCGAGTTCGGCGCCGACATCGCGGTCGGCAACACGCAGCGCTTCGGCGTCCCCCTCGGCTACGGCGGGCCGCATGCCGCCTACTTCGCCACCCACGAGACGTACCGGCGCGCCATGCCGGGCCGAATCGTCGGCGTCTCGGTGGACAGCCGCGGCCGCCAGGCGCTCCGGCTCGCGCTCCAGACCCGCGAGCAGCACATCCGGCGCGAGAAGGCGACCAGCAACATCTGCACGGCGCAGGTGCTGCTCGGCGTCATCGCCGGCATGTACGCGGTCTACCACGGGCCGGAGGGGCTCACGCGGATTGCGCGGCGGGTGCACCGCCTCGCGGACATCCTCGCGGCCGGGCTCCAGCGCCTCGGCTTCGCGGTCGAGAACGAGAATTGGTTCGATACGCTGACGGTGCGCGCGCCGGGCGCTGCCGGGGCGATCCTGAAGCGGGCCGAGGCTGCGGGTTACAACTTGCGGCCGATCGACGGCGACCGCCTGGGCATCGCCTGTGACGAGACCACCACACGAGCCGACATCGAGGGCGTGTGGCGCGCCTTCGCGGATGGAGAGTCCGGCGTCGACGTGGCCGCGCTCGACGGCGAGGCTCGTTGCGGGCTTCCCAAAGACCTCGGGCGGCAGAGCGCCTTCCTCGAGCACCCCGTCTTCAACATCTATCACGCCGAGACCGAGCTGCTGCGCTACATGCGCAAGCTCGAAGGCCGGGATCTCACGCTCAACCAGGCCATGATCCCGCTCGGCTCCTGCACCATGAAGCTCAACGCCACCGCCGAGATGATGCCGATCACGTGGCCGGGCTTCGGCGGCATCCACCCCTTCGCGCCGGCCGTGCAGGCGGCGGGCTACCGCGAGCTCGTCGCGGGGCTGGAGCGGATGCTGAGCGCGGTCACGGGTTTTGCGGCGGTCTCGCTGCAGCCCAACGCCGGCAGCCAGGGCGAGTACGCCGGCCTCCTGGTGATCCGCCGCTATCACGAGAGCCGGGGCGAGGGCGGGCGCAGCGTCTGCCTGATCCCGAGCTCGGCGCATGGCACCAACCCGGCGAGCGCCGTGATGGCCGGGATGTCGGTGCAGGTGGTTGCCTGCGACGAGGACGGCAACGTCGACCTCGCCGACCTGCGCGCCAAGGCCGAGGCCCACGCCGACGATCTGGCGGCGCTGATGATCACCTATCCTTCCACCCATGGCGTCTTCGAGGAATCCATCGTCGAGATCTGCGAGGTGATCCACCGCAACGGCGGCCAGGTCTACATGGACGGCGCCAACCTCAACGCCCTGCTGGGCCTGAGCCTGCCCGGACAGTTCGGCCCGGACGTGGCGCATCTCAACCTGCACAAGACCTTCTGCATCCCCCACGGCGGCGGCGGGCCCGGCGTTGGGCCCATCGGCGTCGCCGCGCATCTCGCGCCCTTCCTGCCGGGCCACCCGGTGGTGCCGGAATCAGGGCCGGAGGGCGGGATCGGCGCGATCTCGGCGGCGCCATGGGGCTCGGCGGGAATCCTGCCGATCTCATGGGCCTACATCGCGATGATGGGCCGCTCGGGGCTCACACGCGCGACCCAGGTCGCCATCCTCAGCGCCAACTACATCGCCAAGCGCCTGGCCGCACACTATCCGGTGCTCTACACCGCCGCGAACGGGCTGGTCGCGCACGAGTGCATCATCGAGATGCGGCATCTGAAGAAGAGCGCCGGCGTCGAGGTGGACGACGTCGCCAAGCGCCTCATGGACTACGGCTTCCACGCGCCGACCATGTCCTTCCCGGTCGCCGGCACGCTGATGATCGAGCCGACCGAGAGCGAGTCCAAGGAGGAGTTGGACCGCTTCTGTGATGCGATGATTGCGATCCGCGCCGAAATCGCGGCGATCGAGGAGGGCCGCGCGGACCCGGCCGACAACCCGCTCAAGAATGCCCCCCACACCATGGATGACATCGCCGAGTCCGAGTGGGGTCGCTGCTACAGCCGGGCCGAGGCGGTCTTCCCGGCGGACGGCCTCAGGCAGGCCAAGTACTGGCCGCCGGTGAACCGGATCGACCAGGTCCACGGCGACCGCAACCTGATCTGCGCCTGCCCGCCCATGGAGAGCTACCAGGAGGCCGCGGAGTAGGGAGCGGGCCGCGTCACCTAAGTACTTGGGGCCGCAAACCAAGGACCGTCAAGAGTTGAAAATGAAACGGAATTTCCTAGAGTAAGGTTGCGGCTTACATACAAGCGTCGGTCATGCGGTCTGTCGCTTCAGTGAGCGCGTGATAGTCTTCGACCAGCTTCAGATGGCTCTTGAGGAGGGCCGTAAGAACCTCAAGGAGTTCAACGCGGGTCGCGCCGACCAGTTCAGCAATGGCCGCATCACCGGACAAGGCACCCGGCCAAGCGGCGGCCCTCTCCGCGGCGGCCTCGTCCCTTTCCTGTAGCAAGCGCAACCGCTCAGTGAGACATTCCACTGTGTTGCGGGGCGCCATATGAGCCGCAGCCGGCCCCGTGCCCGCGATCAAAACGAGCGCGGCGAGAAGAATGGCTCGTATATTCATGCCGGCCACCAACATCATCTTCTGTCGCCCCGCACCAAAACGTGAGCCGCGAGTTTCGTGCCCTTTCTGATGTCCGCTTCGTAGTCGCCCACTCGGGCAAGCTCCACCAGCTTTGCTGGCTTATCGGGGCAATCAGCAATTTCTTGGTGATACATGATGCCGAACAGCAACGGGCCGATGTATCCATTTTCACGGTGTAGTTTGGCCAGTTTCGCGGCTAGATCATGTGCAACTGTAGAGGCTGGCGTCGGTGAGCGTCGGTGAGCGTCGGCGATCGGGCCGCTTCGGCATCTTTATGTCAAGCTTTATGGGCGTCATCCGTCGTCCCCCAAGTTCATCTCGTACTGGTCATTCACCACAGAGAAGGCGCGCTTGAGGCTGCGCTGGAACTGACCCCAGTTGGCCGACGCACGCATCAGTGCGATCACCGCCGCTAGGCCCTACCGGTTGGCGCCGGGGACCCAGAGGGTGTCGGTGGCGCCGTCCTCGTTGAGGTGGCGGGCGAGCACGAAGAGGTGATCGGAGAGGCGGTTGGCGTAGATCACCGCCAGCGGATTGACCGGCTCGGACTCCGCCAGCGCCGTGATCAGGCGCTCGGCGCGGCGGGTCACTGTGCGCGCGAGGTGAAGCGCTGCGGCGGCCCGCCCGCCGCCCGGCAGAACGAATGATTCGAGCGGCTTCAGGCGCTCGTTGAGGGTGTCGATCTCGCCCTCCAGCCGGTCGATCTGCGACTGGACGATGCGCAGCCCCTCGTCGAGCGATCCGGGCCGGCAGAGGTCCGCGCCCAAGTCGAAGAGGTCATTCTGGATGCGCTCCAGCATCGCATCCGCCTCGCCCTCGGTCTCCAGCCGGGCGAGGCCGATGGCTGCGTTCGCCTCGTCCACCGTGCCGTAGGCCGCGACGCGGGCGTCGTGCTTCTTCACCCGCGCGCCGCCGCCGAGCGAGGTCTCGCCGGCGTCGCCGCCGCGCGTGTAAATCTTGGTGAGGCGGACCACGGCCTACTTCTGGACGACGAACACCAGCAGCGCGAGCAGCGCGATCGCGGCGAACTGGAGCCCGACCCGCCAGCGCATGAAGAGGTTGCTCTTGCTGTTCTTGCCGCCGCTGTACATCGCGCCAAGCCCGAGCACGAGCGCGACCACGACCGCGCCCATCAGGACGTAGACGACGATTTCGAGAATCTCGGCCAGCATGGCTGCCCTCGCGGCCCACGGGCCGGCCCGGAAGCGGCCCTCGTCAGGTTATAGCGTGTCCCGCCGATGCTGCCCACGGCCTTCGCGCACGGTTGGCCGTATAGTGACCGGAACCGTTACCGAGGAAGAGAGCCGAGAAAGGAGCGGGCGAGCCATGGCGGATACGAGTTGGCGCAATCGCAAGACCCTGATCCTCAGCCGCAGCGAAATGATCGGCCTGCTTGAGCCCGAGGAGTACGTCCGCTGCGTGGAGACCGCGTTCCGGCGCATGGGCGAGGGCCGCGTCTACATGGAGCCCAAGGGCCATATCGTGTTGGACAAGTATCCCGGCGAGTGGGAGATCATGCCCTCCTACATCGAGGAGCCGGAGGCCGCGCCCGCCGCTGCCGCGTGCAAGTGGGTCTCCATCCGCTTCGAGAACCGCACGAAGTTCAATCTCCCCACCGTGTTTTCCATTCTGATCTACACCGAGCCCGAAACGGGATTCCCGCTCGCCATCGTGGACGGCACTCATCACACCCTGATGCGCACCGGCGCGTCCGGCGCGGTCTCGGCGAAGTGGATGGCGCGCGAGGACTCCTCGGTTCTGGCGATGGTCGGGGCCGGCGACGTGAACACCGGCGCCTTCCGCACCTGCGTGGCAACGCACGACTGGAAGGAGGTCCGCGTCTGGAGCCGGACCCAGGCGACGCTGGACGCGTTCATGGCAGCCGAGCAGCCGCAACACCCAGACGTCGTGATCAAGCCGTCCACCGTTCTCGAAGATGTCGTGCCGGGCGCCGATGTCGTCGTCACCGGGACCACGGGCGAGACTCCGGTCCTCGGCAACGAACTGATCGAGGATGGCATGCACATCGCGGCCCTCGGCGGCGGCCTCGCGGGCACCCAGGAGCTGGATGTCGAAATTCTGCGCCGCTCGCGAATCATCGTCGACGACATGCGCCAGTGCATCACCGATGGTGAGATCAACGTGCCGCTGACCAAGGGTGAGCTTCAGGAGAGCGATGTCGTCGGCGATATCGGCGAGGTGATCACGGGCAAGATCCCCGGTCGAACCTCGGCGGACGAGGTCACGCTGTTCGATTCGACGGGGATCGCGCTTCAGGATTCGGCGACTCTGCCGCTCGAATACGAGCGGGCCATCGCGGCTGGCGTGGGCATCGAGAAGAAGATGATCTCAACCTAGGCGACGGTCACACGGATAGCCCCATCCGTTTCGCCTCCTTCAACACCCTGGGGCGCCTTCGGGAGCGGAGAGGGCCAGTGAGGGGCAGGGGCGCGGCCGCTCACGCAACCGGCCCTCAAGCTGGGGAACCGTCGGCGCTGTGCCTACGCTGTCGCCTCGGCATCTTCCTCAGCCGGCTTGGCGTTGTTGCCGGGGCTGCAGCCTCCGCAGACCGTGTGCTCCTGCGCCGTGATGTGGCGACCGCGATCGCTCGCGAGAAAAACCGCGATGTCAGCAACGCTGTCGGGGGTCACCAGCGCGCCCAACATGTTGGCGCGCATGTTCTCGGCGTAGAAGGTCTCGTAGTCGACGCCGAGATCCGCAGCGATGCTGCGGTGGGTGTCCTGCGCCATCCTGGTCTCGACCCAGCCGGGGCAGATGGCGTTGACGCGGACGCCGTCGCCGCCGAGCTCGTCCGCAAGGCAGCGCATGAAGGCGATGAGGCCGTTCTTGGTCATCGCGTATGTGCCCCAGCCCGAGGAAAAAGCGCCCGCGCCGATGGAGGAGATGAAGATGATGGAGGCGCCCGCGTCCGATACCGTGATCGCCGGCAGCGCGGCCTGGGTCACCAGATAGGGGGCCGTGAGGTTGATCTCGACCATGGCGTCCCAGCTCGCGAGGTCCATCTCGCCCACCTGCTTGCGGACGAAGATGCCGGCGTTGTTGACCAAGATGTCGAGCCCACCGAGCCGCTCAATGGCGGTGTCGCACATCGGGGCGATGGCCGCGCGGTCGCGGAGGTCGGCTGTGGCGGCGAACGCACGGCCTCCCGCCGCTTCGATCGCATCGACGGTCGGTCGGGCGCGCTCTTCGCTGCGCGCATGGACCGCCACATGCGCTCCCTCGCGCGCGAGGGCCTCGGCAATGGCGGCACCGATGCCGCTTCCCGCCCCGGTAACCAGGGCACGGCGGCCCTGAAGAGAAGTCTCCATGCTCGTCTCCCAATAGCGATGATGGTGCCGCCGTTCGGCGGATGAGGCACTGACAGGCAAATTGCGCTATAGGCACGCCGTCGTGAACAGCCGGTTCACACTATCATGCCAGAAATGAAGAGCGGCGGGGGACGCACCATGGCCACTGAAACACCGTTTCAGATCAGAGAGGGCATGCACGCGCCGGCGGTGCGGCGCGCCTCGCTCGCAGAGGTGCCCATCGTGGACTTCGGTGCGCTCTATTCGCCGAGCCTGGCCGAGCGCAAGACCATGGCGCGGGCGATCCGCGCTGCCTGCGCTGGCCCCGGCTTCTTCTACATCGTCAACCATCAGTTCCCGCAGGCGGTGATCGAGCGCGCGCAGGCCGCCATGCAGCGCTTCTTCGCGCTCCCGGTCGAGCGGAAGATGCGTAACCACTACCTCGACTCGCCCAATCACCGGGGCTACGTGCCGGCGGGCGGGATCACGGCGGATCACAGCCTTGAAGGCTCCAGCGACATCTCGGAGGCCATCGAGATGGCGCACGACCTGCCGGCGGACGATCCCGACCACGTGCGCGGCATCCGCTTCTACGGCCCCAACAACTGGCCGGCGGAACCGGCTGATTTTCGTTGGGCGCTCGGCACCTATTTCGACTGCCAGCTCGAGCTGGGCCGCCAGATCTTCCGTGCGTTCGAATACGCGCTGGATGTGGAGGAAGGGTATTTCACCTCGAAGTACACCAAGCCGCTGGCCCGGCTCCGCGTCTGCTACTACGAGCCGCAACCGGAGCCCCTCGACATCGCCCATATTGGGCTCGGCGCCCACACTGACTACGAGTGCTTCACCACCGTCTGGCAGGACCGGGAAGGGCTGCAGATGCTGAGCCCGGAGGGTGAGTGGCTGATCGTGCCGCCGGTGGACGGCAGCTTCGCCGTCAATCTGGGCGATCTCATGCAGCAATGGACCAACGACACGTTCGTCTCGACCATGCACCGGGTCATCAACACCTCAGGCGGCAGGCGCTACTCCCTGGTGCAGTTCTTCGGCGTCGATTACGACGTGGAGGTCGAGGCAATCCCTGGCTGCGTCGGCCCGGACAATCCGTGGCGTTATGCGTCAATCAAAGCGGGCGACCACTCGGAAAGAATGGTCGCCCGCACTTACCACTACGACGAATAGAGAGCTTACAGCCCCCTAGCCTTATTCACTCAGCGTGACCTCGACCCGCCGGTTGCGGCCGTCACGCACGTTGTCCGCGGTCTTGGCGATCGGCTCCGATTCACCGAGGCCTTCGGCGTCGATCACGAAGCGACCCGCGCCCTGTTCGATCATGTAGCCCGCCACCGAGAGAGCGCGCCTCTCGGAAAGACCCAAGTTGTAGCTGTCCGGACCGGCGCGGTCGGTATGGCCCCGGATGACGATCTTGTAGGGCCGCATCGCCAGCGCCGCTTCGGCAGCCTCGTCCAGCGTCTGCTTCGCGGCATTCGAGAGCTCCGAGCTATCGAAATCGAAGAACACCACGTAATAGGTCGCATAGACCGGCTCGGGCTCAGGCTCTGGCTCGGGCGGGGGCGGTGGCGCGGGCCGGATCGCGACCTCGGCGGCGATCACCTGGCCATAGAAGGCGTTGCGGCAAGCGGAGATGTCGTCGGGCTGATGCCCTTCCTCCTGCTCCTGCAACCAGCATTCGTAACTGATCTGGGCGCTGGCGGCGATGGCGGGCGCCTTACCCTTGGCGCTTCCAAACAGCGCCGCCATGAGTCTGCCTCTCGCCTTCGAGAGCTCTTCCTGCTTGTCAGCTGCAACCAGGCGCTCGTCGACAGCGGTCGGTGTCACGTCATCGCCTCTCGCCGCGGCCGCCGCTCTCGCCGCAAAACGGTCCGAATCCCGGTAGTCGTGTTCCGCGAGCTCCCTCGCGGATAGCTCGACATAGCCGGCGAAAAGTTGTTGGTTGAATTCCGATCCTTGGGGCTCGATGTCCCGGACGTCTGCCAGGTCCGTGCCGTGGCACGCGCCGAGTACCGCAGCGAGCCCCACCACTGCGGCAAGGCGGATCCCTGTCGAAGAGACCCTGCTTCTCTTGAAGATCCTCATGTCACGCCTCCCTACTGATGGCTGAACTATAGCGCCTTCCGGCTCGTCGTCGAAAGCACAACGAGTCAAGAAATGCCAGAATTTGGGTCAATTTGTGGCGCCATCGCTCGACAACGTCGGGAAATCCGGGCTAGACCACGGAGCATTGAGGCCATGCAATCTGACCGGAGGCGTCCCATGCTGCGCAGGCTCCTCGTCCCCGCCCTTCTCGCCAGTGCGATGGCCGTGCCGGCCGCCGCTGATGACGGGTCGCGGTATTCGGAATGGCAACCGGAGGGCACCGAGGCCGCAGACCCCGCCGCGCTCGAGGTGCTCGCGCGGGAGCTCGAGGCGCTGATCGACCAAGCCGAAGATGCGCGGGCGGCCGACCCTCGCTTTCTCCAGGACCTGCGGGACTTGATCGCCACCCACGTCGCCGACGCACAGCCACGCACGGCCCTGATCCGTGACGACTTTTCCGATGGCGATTACACGGACGATCCGCGCTGGGAGGTGGTAAGCGGCGACTTTTCGGTCGATGGCAGGCTCGGCCTGCGCACGACAATTCCGCTTAGCGGGGCCGATACAGAGACGATGAGAATCACCCTCGACACCATCCGGGACAAGGGGGATGAGCTGCTCGAAAAAGGCGAGGAACTGCTCGACAAGAGCAAGGACACGATTGGCGACCTGCTGAGTGGAGAGCAGAAGCTCGACGACCTCTGGGGTGGCGATGACGAGGACAAGGAGGACACCGGGC
Source organism: Alphaproteobacteria bacterium (assembly GCA_022826345.1). The sequence goes on along the minus strand of JAJDVB010000097.1, from coordinate 10,541 downwards.
CGGCCGGGCCGGAGCCCGCCGAGATCGTCCTGGATGCAGACATCCCCAACGCCTTCGCCCTTGAGCTGGAGCTGATGTCGGGTATCACGCACAAGGACGCACGGTTCGAGATCGACCTGTTCCAGGGCAGAGCCGGCGCTTCAGGCTATCGCCTCTCCTATCTGCCTGGCAGCGATCCTGGGCTGATGCTCTCGCGCTTCAGCCGGCGGGGCGCGGAGGTGATCGGTGAATCCCGCGACGATCTGAACCTCGAGGACGGCCGCAGCCACGCTGTCGCTCTGGTGCGCGACGGCGACGGGACGATGACCGCATCCGTCGACGGCGAAGAGCTTATCCGGGTGAAGAGCAGCGCCCTGGACGACCCGTTCGGCGGCCTGTCGCTGGTCAACAGCGGCGGCGACTACGCCATCGGCAGCATCGCGATCTATGGCGACGAGTAGGTGCCGGCGGCGCCCGCGGGCGAGAGGCACCGCCAGGGCATGAGCGGAGGGGTGCCAGACCGGCCCGCGCCGGGTGCCACGCGGGAGGCGGTTGAACGCTGCCTCGCACGGATCGAGCGGCTCGATCCAGCGCTCAACGCCATGATCACGACCACGGCGGAGCGGGCGCGTGAAGAGGCCGACGCCTGCGATCGGGCCGCTGCCGAGGGCCGCTGGCTCGGCCTCCTGCACGGCATGCCCATCGCGCTCAAGGACAACATCGAGACCGCAGGCGTGCGCACCACTAGCGGCGCTGCCTACCTCGCCGACCACATCCCTAACAGCGATGCCCCGGTGGTCGGTCGGCTCAAGGCGCAGGGCGCCGTGCTGATCGGCAAGGCCAACATGCAGGAGCTGGCCTGGGGCGTGGTCTCGACCAACCCGGTTGTGGGCCAGTGCCGCAACCCATGGAACCCCGAGCGCATAACAGGGGGCTCCAGCGGCGGCTCCGGCGCCGTCGTTGCGGCCGAGATGGCCGAGGCTTCCCTCGGCACCGACACCGGCGGCTCGGTGAGAATTCCGGCCTCGATGACCGGCGTGGCTGGATTGCGCCCCACCCATGGGCGCATCTCGATCCGCGGCATCACTCCGGTGAGTGTGGCCCACGATTCCGTCGGCCCGATGGCGCGCTGCGTGGCAGATGTCGCACGCCTCTTCGCCGCACTCGCGGCCTACGACCCGCTCGACCCGGTCTCGCGGGACATGCCGCTCGACAACTTCCTGCCCCGGCTCGACGACGGGATCGAGGGCGTGCGCATCGGGCTCGCGCGCAACTTCTTCTTCGAGAACGTCGATGCCGAAGTCGAGGCCGCGGTCCGGGCCGCCGCCGGCACCCTGGAATCCCTCGGTGCGCAACTGGTTGACGTGACCCTGCCGGGCGCCGAGACCGCCCAGCGCTGGACCACGATCATGGCCTACGCCGATGCCTGCGCCTATCACAAGGAGCGGCTGGACGCCGGCCCCGGCGCGCTCTCCGAGGCGGTCTACGAGCGCATGATCATGGGGCGCGAGTTCAGTGCCGTGGACTACGCCGAGGCGATGCGCGGGCGTGAGGCGTGGCGCCGCGCGCTGGTGCAGGTGTTCGAGGCCGTCGACGTGCTGCTGGCGCCGACCACGCCCCGGCCAGCGCCGCCCATCGCCGACGACCGCAGCCTCCACCGCGCCACCCAGGATGCGACGCGCTTCACCTACGGCGGCGCGCTCGCGTCCATTCCGGGCCTCTCGGTCCCCTGCGGTTTCTCCTCGGACGGCCTGCCAATCGGTATGATGCTGGAGGCCACCTGGGGCGCGGAGCCGCTGCTGTTCAGGGTCGGTCACGCCTACCAGCAGGCGACGAACTGGCACCTCCGCCGCGCACCCTGCCTTGACGAGGGCGGAGCGGGCGCCACATAGGGGCCCATGAGCGGGACTCACGCCGCCCCCGCCGCAGCGCCGGCGGACGACGGCGACACGCAAGCGCGCCAGATCGTCGACGAGGCCGCGGCGCGCTACTGCGCCGCGCGGCGGGCGAAGATCGACGACTTCGTGGACCGCACATTCTCGCTCTCGGGCAGCCTCCAGCTCCACCGCCGGGCGGTCGGCTGGGACCTGGCGCGCTCGCCGGCGAACCTGGCCCTCTCCGCCCCTCACCTGGCGGCGCGGGTCAGCGCCGGGCTCGCGCGACGCGTTGGCCTCGCGCCGGCGGCCAACTGGCTCGACAGCCGACGCTACTTCCTCCAGACCGATGTCGCGCGGGAGCTCGAATGGTGGCTCTTCACCGAGCTTCTGGAGCTCCCGATCAAACAGGGCGAGCGCGTGTCGGAACGCGATGCACTCGCGGCAGAGATCCTGCGCGACCCCCGCATCGCAGCGAGCGGCGAAGGCGCTCCGCAGTCGCCGGCCGATCAGGAGGCGTTCCGCGCCTGGCTCGCCGGCGCCGTGAGCACCTACGAGGGGACGCGGGTTTCGGCAGCCGACCTGACGACCGCGGCAGTGAGCGCCGGCGTCGGCGCGCTGGCCTTCAAGAAGCTCACGCCTGGGATGTTGTCGCTCGGCCCGGCGACCGCGCAGATGCTGGTGCAGCATGCGGCAATTGCGGGCTTCCCGCTGGGCAGCGGGGCCGGGGCGCTCTGGTACGGCGTCTTCCCTGCAGCGGCGCCGGCCGCGCTCAGCATCGGTCTCACCGGCGGTCTCCTGGCCGCAGGTGCTGTGATTGCCGCGTTCTCCGGCGTGGTCACCGACCCGATCCAACGCGGGCTCGGCCTGCACCAGCGCCGCCTCAGTCGGCTGATCGACTGCCTGGAACGCGAGCTGACCGGCCAAGGCGATAGCCGCTTCACCGTGCGCGACCACTACGTCGCGCGTACCCTCGACGTGATCGAGGCGCTCGGCCTGGTCTGGCGCGCCGCGCGCTAACCCCCGCCAGCAGCAGGAGACCCCATGTCCGCCAGACCGACCGCGCTCACAGAGGCGCTGCACGACTATCTGCTGGCCCACGGCGTGCGCGAGAGCGCAGTCATGCGCCGCCTGCGCGAAGAGACCGCCCGCCACGAGATGGGGAGGATGCAGATATCGCGCGAGCAGGGCGCGCTGATGGCGCTGCTGGTGGAGCTGATCGGCGCCAAGCGTGCGCTCGAAGTCGGCGTCTTCACCGGCTACAGCGCGCTCGTGGTGGCAGAGGCCATGGGCGCAGAGGGGCGGCTCACGGCGCTCGACATCAATGCGGACTACACCGAGATCGCGCGGCGCTTCTGGGCCGAGGCAGGCGTTGCGGAGCGGATCGAGCTTCGCCTAGGGGACGCGCGGGAGAGCCTCACGGCGCTTCGCGATGACGGCCTCGACGGCGCCTACGACTTCGCCTTCATCGACGCCGACAAGTCAGGCTACGACATCTACTACGAGCAGTGCCTCGCCCTCGTGCGTCCTGGCGGGCTGATCCTGCTCGACAACACGTTCTACATGGGCCGGATCGCGGAGCCCGAGCGCTGGCAGGAATCGGGCGCAGTCGTCGATGCCGTGAACAAGAAGATCCAGGGCGACGAGCGGGTGTCGATGGTGATGTTGCCCATTGGCGACGGCCTGACGATCTGCCGGAAGCGGGGGTAAGACTACACACTGGGTTCACTTTGCCTGCGGTGCGGCCTGTTCTACGGTGCGCGGCGGGAGGTGGGCGATGGACGCAAAGGCTGAGGCGCTCGCCGCCGCTGCGGCGGTGGACGAGGCCAGGCTCTGGTCGCGCCAGATGGCGATGGCGGAGATCGGCGCCACCGCGAAGGGTGGGGTCAACCGCGCCGCACTCTCCGACGAAGACCGCCGCGCCCGCCGACTGATGGTGGAGTGGGCCGGCAATCTCGGTTTCGAGGTCGCGACCGACGACATCGCGAACCTCTATATCCGTCGCCCCGGCCGCCAAGCGGACGCGGCACCCGTGGTGACGGGAAGCCACCTCGACAGCCAGCCGCGCGGCGGCAAGTTCGACGGCGCCTATGGCGTTGTCGGCGGCTTCGAGGCGCTGGAAGCTATCGCGCGCGCTGGGATCGAGACCGCGCGACCCATCGATGTCGTCGCGTGGACCAACGAGGAGGGCGGACGCTTCCAGCCGGGCGCCATGGGCTCGGCGGTGTTCGCCGGCGTGATGAGGCTGGAGGATCAGCTTGGTCTCGTGGATCGCGAGGGGGTGACGCTCGAAGATGCGCTCGCCGAAACGCTCGCATCCACGCCGGGACTGCCGCATCGCACCTTCGGCCATACCTTCGCGGCTTATGTCGAGGCGCACATCGAGCAGGGACCGCGGCTTGAGAACGAAGGCCTGACCATCGGCGCCGTGACCGGGATCCAGGGCATCCGCTGGTTCACCGTGGAGGTGAGTGGCGCGGAGGCGCACGCGGGCACCACCCCGCTCAAGGTGCGCAAGGACGCGCTCAAGGCAGCGGTCGCCATGGTAGCCGCGCTGGAGGAGCTGATGGCCGATGAGAGCGATATGGTGCGCTTTACCGTCGGTCGCTTCGAGTGTCACCCCGGCTCGCCCGCCACGGTGCCGGGCCGCGCGTCTTTCACCATCGATTTCCGCCATCCCGACCCGGAGCTGATCGCTCGCATCAGCGCGCAGATCGGGCCCACTTGCGAGGCGCATGCCAGGGGCTGCACCGTCTCGGTCCGGTCCATCATGGAGCATGCGCCGCTCGTGTTCGATCCAACGCTGATCGACATGGTCGAACACTATGCCGAGAGCCTGGGCCATCCGGTCATGCGCATGCCCTCCGGTGCGGGCCACGATGCGGGCCACATCAACCACCTCTGCCCCACCGGCATGATCTTCGTGCCCTGCGAAAAAGGCGTCAGCCATAACGAGGCGGAGAACGCGACGCCGGCCGACCTTGCCGCGGGAGCCCAGACGCTGGCCGCCTGCCTGGTCGACCTTGCAAATCAGGAGTAGCCATGAGCGAACGCAGAAGCGAGTACGCGCTGTTCGATCCGGAGGCGATCGACGCGCTCAGGCCGGTGATCCGCGGCCACAAGCACGCGATCGTCGCCGGGCACTACCTCGCCGCAGAGGCGGGCTTCGCGATCCTGGAGGCGGGCGGCAACGCCATCGACGCGGGCGTCGCCGCCGGCATCGCCCTCGGTGTCGTGCATAGCGACCTCGTCAACGTCGCGGGCGTCGCGCCGATCATCCTCTACAGTGCGAAGACCGGGCAGGTGGAGACCATCAGCGGGCTCGGCACCTGGCCGGCGGCGATGACGCCCGATCTCTTCATGCGCGAGCACGACGGGCACATCCCGGTGGGCCCGCTGCGTACGGTCGTGCCGAGCGCGCCGGACGCCTGGATCACCGCGCTCGAACGCCACGGCACCATGACCTTCGGCGAGGTGACAGAGGCCTCGATCAAGCTCGCGCGCGACGGCTTCATCATGTACCCGCTGATGGCGAGCGTCATCGGCAAGAAGGTCGAGGCCTACAGCCGCTGGCCGTCGAATGCCAAAATCTATCTGCCGGGCGGCCGCCCACCAGCCGTGGGCGATCTCTTCGTCCAGACCGACCTCGGGCGCTCGCTCCAGTACATGGCGGATGAGGAGCGCGCCGCTGGTGGCGACCGCGCGGCCGGCCTCGACGCCGCCCGCGCGGCGTTCTACCGGGGCGACATCGCCGCAGCCATCGTGAACTACCATCGGGAGAACGGCGGCCTGCTTACCGCCGACGACCTCGCGTCCTTCAAGGTAGGGGTGGAGCCGCCCGAGCGGGTCACGATCGAGGGCATCGACGTCTATGCCTGCGGCCCCTGGTGCCAGGGACCGACGCTGCTCCAAGCGCTCCGCCTGCTCGACACGAAGGCGCTGGCCGCGCACGGCCACAACAGCCCGGAAGCCCTGCACATGATGGCGGAGGCACTGAAATTGGCCTTCGCCGACCGCGAACGCTGGATTGGCGATCCGCGCTTCGTCGATGTGCCGACTGAGGCGCTGCTTTCCGACGACTACGCCGCCCGCCGCCGCGCCCTCATCCGGCCCGGCGAGGCGTGGCCCGAGATGCCGCCGGCGGGCGATCCACTTGGCGTCGCGGTGGACGTGGGTCGGGCGTCAGTGGGTGCCGCGGCGGCGGGGCCCGTCGAGACCGCGCACGACACCTCTTACGTCTGCACCATCGACAGCGAGGGCAACGTCTTCTCGGCGACGCCGAGCGATATCTCCTTCGATTCACCGGTGATTCCCGGCACGGGACTGTGTGCCTCCTCACGCGGCGCGCAGTCGTGGGCCGACCCGGCGCACACCTCGAGCGTGGCGCCCGGCAAGCGGCCTCGGCTCACGCCCAACCCGGCGCTCGCCATGGGCGACGACGGCTTCGCCATGCCCTTCGGCACGCCCGGTGGCGACGTTCAGATTCAGGCGATGCTCCAGACCTTCGTGAACATCGTGGTCTACGGCATGAACCCGCAGGCCGCCGTTGAGGCGCCGCGCTTTGCCACCATGAGCTTCCCCAACTCCTTCGAGCCCCACGAGTACCATCCAGGCAAGCTGATGCTGGAGGCACGCATTCCCGAGGCGGCCGGCGACACGCTCGCCGCGTGGGGCCACGGGGTCGAATGGTGGCCGGAGTGGGCCTGGCCGGCCGGCGCCATGTGCGTGCTGGTCAAGGACGGCGAACGGGGCACGCTCTCGGGCGGGGCGGACCCGCGGCGGCCGGCTTACGGGCTGGCCTGGTAGGCGGCAGGCTGGGCTGGGGAGCAGCATCGTGACGGTCGTCTTTGAAGGCTGCCGGGTCTTCGACGGGACCTCGGCCGAGCTACGCGAGAACGCGACCGTGGTGGTCGAGGACGGCCGCATCAAGGAGGTCGCCGACGGCGCGCTCGGGGTTCCCGCGGATGCCGAGCGCGTGGCCTGCGGCGGGCGGACGCTGATGCCGGGGCTGATCGATGCGCACTTTCACGCCCTCCTGGTCGACCTCAACATCCCGGCGCTCGACGACATGCCGGCATCGCTGCTCCACCAGCATGCGCGGCACAATCTCGAAGGCGCGCTCCGGCGGGGCTTCACCACGGTGCGTGACGCGGGCGGCGCCGACCTCGGCCTCGCGCTCGCGGTCGAGCGAGGGCTGATCGCCGGCTCCCGCATCCTGTTCGCGGGCCGCGGGCTGAGCCAGACCGGCGGCCACGGCGACATGCGCAAGCAGACCCGGTTCGAGCCCTGCGGCTGCGCCGGCTACCACGGGCCGCTGACCCAGGTGGCGGACGGGGTCGACGCCGTGCGTCAGGTGGTACGGGAGGAGCTTCGCAAGGGTGCCCACCAGATCAAGATGATGGTCTCGGGCGGCGTGCTCTCGCCAACCGACCCGATCTGGATGGACCAGTATTCGGACGAGGAGATCCGGGTCGGCGTCGAGGAAGCCGCGACCCGGCGCACCTACGTGATGGCGCACGCGCACACGGCGAGCGCGGTCCGCCGCTGCGCCGAGCTCGGCGTGCGCTCGATCGAGCACGGCACCCTGATCGACGCCGAGGCGGCGGAGGTTGCGGCGGCGGCCGGCGCGTTCGTGGTGCCGACGCTGGTGACGCTTTTCGCGATGATCGAGGCCGGTGACCAGTTCGGGCTGCCCAAGATCTTTGCCGAGAAACTCCAGGGCCTCGGCGAGGACGGGCTGCGCTCGCTCGACATATGCCGTACTGCCGGCGTGCCGATGGGCTTCGGCACCGACTTGGTCGGGCCGCTGCACGACCGACAGAGCCAGGAGTTCCTGATCCGAGGTCAGGTGCTGCCGCCGGTCGACGTGCTGCGCTCCGCCACCTCGATCAACGCCGCGCTGATCCAGCGCTCGGGCGAGCTCGGCACCATCGCGCCGGGCGCGGTGGCGGACATCCTGGTGGTGGACGGCGACCCCTTGGGCGACCTCGGGCTTCTGCAAGAGCAGGGCCGCCACATCCCGGTCATCATGAAGGACGGCCGCTTCCACAAGAACGAGCTTTGACGAGGGGCTGAGCGTCGCGCCCGGAGGGTAGCGCCAGGATATGATTCGTCCGGTTTCGGCGAGTGGGTCCCCTCGAAATGGTCGTGGCTCAGATAGTCGAGGGAGAGCGGCTGCCGCCGGCGCAAATTCTCGCAACGGCGGGCGGGAACGCCGGTGTATCCTCCGCTCAGAGTCGCCGCCTCGAAGGGCTCACGCCATGTCCTCTCCCGCCGTCGCCGAAGCCCCCTCCCGCCACGAGGAGGCGGAGTGGGCCACCCGTGTCGAACTCGCCGCCCTCTACCGGGTCATGCACCTCTACGGCATGACCGACATCGCCAACCAGGAGGTCGGCGCCCGCGTGCAGGGGGAGCCGGATTGCTTCCTCATCCACCCCTACGGGCTCCTGTTCGAGGAGGTTCGCGCCTCGGACCTTGTCAAGGTGAGCCTGGACGGCACGGTGATCGACGGCCCCGGCATCTGGGCCGGCGGCGGGCGCGAGAGCTTCGTCGCGCACGCGGGCGAGCGCTGGGTGAGCGACGGCGGCGTGAACCTCGGCAGGTGGATCTTCGGCACGCGCCCCGACTGCGGCTTCTTCATCCACGCCCACTGCGAGGACGTGATGGCGGTCTCCGCGACCGAAGGCGGGCTCCGCCCTGTGAGCCAAGCCTACATCTACCTGCGGGAGCACATAACCAACCTCGGCTACGACTTCGTCGAGGACGACGAGTACGCCGCGCTGTTCCGTCAGGCGATTGCGGGCCACGACATCGTCGTCTCGCATCACCACGGCTACTACGCCCTCGGCCGCTCGGCGGCGGAGGCCTTCTTTCGGGCGTTCTACCTGCGCCAGGCCTGCGCGGTGCAGGTCAAGGCGGCTGCGACGGCGGCCGGCGCGGGCGAGCACTTGCGCGAGATGGACCCCCAACGCGTCGCGATGATCGAGGACCAGATGCGCGCCTCCGCCCACTACCACTACGACGGCAGCACCGAATGGGCCGCCCTCCTGCGCAAGCTGGAGCGCACCTGCCCCGACTACCGGACGTGAGTGCTCGACTGGGGTCGGGGTGACGATAGGCTTGCGGGTTGGCTCTCGGATCGGATCGCATCGGCGCGCAAGGCCGACCGCTCTTGCCTGCATCCCTCGGACTGGCATCCATCACCGGTTAAGCGCGCCCCATTTCTTGATCTGTGTCCCATGCAATTTTCCTGTGGGCGCCACGCGAATACAGCATTGCTTTTTTCTCTGGGTTCTCATACATGCGTTCAGGTGCGGCAAATCATAGGGATTCGAGAAATGACTGAGAGTAATCCCTTTGCTGTGATTTACCATATGAGGGAAGACTCTGATGACTGAGTTAGAGGTTTTGAAAACTGTTGCGCAGACTCCGAAGATTCTGCACGAGGTTTACGGAGATTTAGCTAAGCCTGGTGTACGACATGTGGGAAAAGCACTTGGTACCATTCTTGGACTTGGCAATACAATTCTCTGGCCCTTAGCACTGCAAAATGAGCGGTCACGGATTGCACTGGAAACAAATTTGGAAAGATATCGACGAAAAATGGAGAATCTGTCCGAGGAACAGATCTGCGAAGTCGCTCCAGAGGTAGGTGTGCCCGTTGTGGAGAAACTGGCATACGTTACCAATCAGGAATTAAGTGAAATGTATGTGGAGCTGCTTGCGAAAGCATCTCAAACTCAAGAGGCGAATGCAGCCCATCCGAGCTTTGCCAATATTATTAACAGCTTATCACCTGATGAAGCGATCGTGATTAGATCAATACGAAGGGCCTCGTCGATACCATATGTTTCGGTTCGGTTATATGAGAAGGGCAGATCTGCATGGATTGAGCTGCAGCCCATGGTGTTAAATTTGCCCTGCTCTTCTGATTTGACTTACCCGAACAATGTTCCTGCATACATTAGCAACTTAGAGGGGTTAGGAGTATTGGACATTCAGGATATGTTTAGCATAGACAAGGACGAACTTTACGCTCCCGTTGAGGAAATGGCGAGAAAAATGCATTTAGATATACCCGAAAAACTAAGCGATAGAGAAATAAAGTTTGATCGCGGAAAAATCGATATTACGTCATTTGGCCGATTATTCCTACAAGCTTGCCTTCCAAGCCATTAGTTTAGGAGAGAATGCACAAGACGTGCGCATGGTAATAGAAACTTAGTCACTACCTCTACTGGCATGTTGCTGAAGTTCGCGTGGTTTCGGGTCAGCTGTGTAGTCTCCCCGATTCTGCAAATCCTCTCGTCATGCCCGGACTTGTTCCGGGGTCGCATACCATTGTAGCCATTTCCCGCCATTGTCCGCCGTCGGGTGCCAGCACCGTGATAGATGGTTGTAATAGCTGATATTTTTCTGTCCTCTCCGGTCTCCGAGCCCTTGACTTGCCGCCAGATATCGCCTTCAATCGCCCCCGATTTGATGCCGCTCGCTTACGGTTTGATGACTGATCCGCGAGCGATTCCAGCGGAGCGCGACGACGATGCCGAAAGCGTTCGGTCACGCGGTGATGAGGGTGATGGGTTCAGCGATTGAGCGTCCGCTTCCAGTCCTTGCGGAGCGGTCGCAACCAGATGTCCTTTTTGGGCTGGGCTCGTTTCGTATGCCTGTCATAGCGTCCTCTTCCCT